>JBGAOB010000095.1:0-14434 GCA_044222045.1 Candidatus Eiseniibacteriota bacterium | reverse complement strand
AACGAGGCCGTCTACACGCTCATGGAAGGCGTGGCGACGAAGGAAGCGATCGACACCGTGATGAAGCTGGGCATGAACCACCCGATGGGCCCGCTCGCGCTGGCCGACCTCATCGGCCTCGACACGTGCCTGAGCATCATGGAAGTGCTGCACGAGGGGCTCGGCGATTCGAAGTACCGCCCGTGCCCGCTGCTGCGCAAGATGGTGAAGGCGGGCTACCTCGGCCGGAAGAGCGGGCGAGGGTTCTACGACTACTCGCAGGCCTGAGGGCGACCCACGCATGACCACCGAAACGCTGGCCTCCACCGGCTTCTCATTCGAACCCTCCGAAGAGGCGCAGTCCGTTCGCGAGATGGTGCGCGACTTCGCCGAGAGCGAGATCCGCCCCGTCGCCGCCCACATCGACGAGACGCACGAGTTCCCCACCGAGAACGTGAAGAAGATGGCCGAACTGGGCCTGCTCGGCATGTTCGTGCCCGAGCAGTGGGGCGGCGCGGGTATGAGCTACGTCGCCTACGTGGTGGCCATCGAGGAGCTGTCGCGCGTGTGCGCCAGCCACGGCGTGATCGCGTCGGTCAACAACTCGCTCGTCTGCTACCCGCTGATGACGTACGCGAACGACGAGCAGAAGAAGCGCTGGCTGGCGCCGCTCGCGAAGGGCGAGAAGCTGGGCGCCTACTGCCTCACCGAGCCGAACGCCGGCAGCAACGCCGCGAACCAGCAGACCACCGCCGTGCTCGACGGCGACCACTGGGTGCTGAACGGCTCCAAGATCTTCATCACGAACGCCGGCCCCGCCGACGTGCTGATCACGTACGCGGCCACGGACAGGGCGCTGGGCCCCAAAGGCATCTCCGCGTTCATCGTGGACGCCGACGTGCCGGGCGTTCGCAAGGGCAAGAAGGAGCACAAGCTCGGCATTCACGCCTCCGACACGCGCGAGATCTACTACGAGAACGCGCGCGTGCCGCGCGAATGCCTGCTCGGCGAGGTGAACAAGGGCTACTCGATCGCGCTCGCCACGCTGGGCGGCGGCCGCATCGGCATCGCCGCGCAGGCGCTGGGCATCGCGCAGGCGTCGGTGGAGGCCGCGGTCAAGTACGCGAACGAGCGCGAGCAGTTCGACAAGAAGATCGGCGAGTTCGACGCGATCCGGCACATGCTGGCCGACAGCGCGGTGGAGCTGGAGACGGCGCGGCTGCTCGTGTACCAGGCCGCGTGGCTGCGCGACCAGGGCCGCCCGCACACGAAGGAGGCCTCGCTCGCCAAGTGGCACGCGTCCGAGGCGGCCACGAAGTGCGCGAACTGGGCCATCCAGGTGCACGGCGGCTACGGCTACATGAGCGAGTACCACGTCGAGCGCTACTGGCGCGACGCGAAGATCTGCGAGATCTACGAAGGCACGACCGAAGTGCAGAAGATGGTGGTCGCGGGGCAGGTGCTGAAGGAGCACGCGATCTGATCCCGGGCCGCGCGCCCGTTCGACATCGACACACACCGCCGCGCGGACGAGCGATCCGCCGGCCGTCACGATCCCAGGGAGGAATCCGATGAAGCGTCCCGTTCGACCCGTCGCGCTGGTGGTGCTCACCGCGCTCGCGCTCTACCCGGGCCTCACGAGCGTGTTCCAGGGGCTCTACCCGTGGGTCACCGGCCAGCCGTTCAACCTGGTGGGCCAGGAAGGATTCCTGGTGGACCTGCTCGTGAAGAACATGCACCTGCCGATCGCGGTGCCGAACCTGCTGAAGGCGGCGATCGGCCTGGCCTGGCTCGGCGCGGTGCCGGGGCTGTGGGCGGGCGACGGTCGCGCGTACCCGCTGGCGCTGCTCGCGGCCGCGGGCTCGCTGCTGCTGGGCGTGGGTCCCGCGATCTGCGGCGTGCTCGGCCTGGTGTGCCTGTTCGCGTTCCGCGAGACGCCGGAGGTCGTGGCCGCCTGACCGGGACCGCGAACCGCGCATGAACCTCGACCTGACCGAAGACCAGATCCAGATCCGCGACGCCGTGCGCGACCTGTGCCGCGCGGAGTTCGCGCCGTACGCCGCGCAGTGGGACGCCGAAGGGCACGTGCCGCGCGAGGCGATCGCGAAGCTCGCCGAGCAGGGCTTCCTCGGCATGGCGATTCCCGAGGAATGGGGCGGCGTCGGCTACGACTCGCGCACGATCGTGACCGTGCTGGTGGAGATCGCCCGCGTGTCGGCGGCGCTCGCCATCATGATCGCGGTGCACAACTCCGTGGGCGCGCTGCCGGTGTTCCGCTTCGGCAGCGACGAGCAGCGCAAGCGCTTCCTGCCGCGGCTCGTGTCCACGGAACTCGGCGCGTTCTCGCTGTCGGAGCCCGCCGCGGGTTCGGACGCCGGAGCGCTCGAGGCCGTGGCCGTGAAGGACGGCGACACGTACGTGCTGAACGGCGCGAAGAACTGGGTCACGAACGGCATGCACGCCGGCGTCTACCTGGTGTTCGCGAAGACCGACAAGGCGGCGGGCAACCGCGGCATCTCGGCGTTCATCGTGGAGAAGGGCACGCCGGGGCTGGTGCTCGGCAAGCCCGAGGACAAGATGGGGCTGCGCGGCTCCGAAACGCTGGCGCTGACGCTGGAAGACCTGCGCGTGCCGGCGTCGCAGCGGCTGGGCGCCGAGGGCGACGGTTTCAAGATCGCCATGAGCATGCTCGACGCGGGCCGCATCGGCGTGGCGGCGCAGGCGCTGGGCGTGATGACCGCGGCGTTCGACGAGTCGGTGAAGTACGCGCAGCAGCGCAAGGCGTTCGGCGGGCCGATCGCGAAGATCCAGGCGATCCAGTTCAAGCTGGCCGAGATGGAGCGCCGCGTGCAGGCCGCGCGGTTGCTGCTGTACCGCGCCGCGTGGCTCAAGGACACCGACCAGGCGTACTCGCGCGAGGCGTCGATGGCCAAGCTCTACGCCAGCGAGAACGCCACGTGGGTGACGCACCAGGCCATCCAGGTGCACGGTGGCTACGGCTACGTGAAGGAGTACGCGGTGGAGCGTTACTACCGCGACGCGCGCGTGATGGAGATCTACGAAGGCACGAGCGAGATCCAGCGACTGGTGATCGCGCGCAGCCTGCTGAAGGACGGCGTGAAGGTGTGACGCCGCGATCGGGACGCCCCGGCGGACGACGTTCCGCCGGGGCGTCTTCGTTTCGGGCGGGCCGGCGCCCGGCGCCCGGCGATCCACCCGGAGCCCTCGCACTCCCGGAGCCATCGAGCCCGCCATGACCACTCCCGACGCCTACCTCGACCCCGACGCCGACCTGCACCGCGAGGTGTTCGCCCGCGCGCTCGCGTGGGACGCCTGGCTCGACTCGGGCGACCTCGCCGAGACCATGGCGTGGCGGCAGGAGTTCGCCGCGGTCGCGCTGCCCGACGGCGCCGCGCGCGTGGTGGGGGCGTTCACGCGGCGGCTGAACATACTCAGCCTGTCGGGCCTGTGGTGCAGCGACTCCATGCGCACGGGCGCGATCCTGGCGCGGATCGCCGAAGCCGCGCCGCTCGTGGACCTGCGCTTCGTCGAGCGCGACGCCGCCGGCGCGCTGATGGAGCGCCACCGCGTCGCCGGCGCCCGGCGCGTGCCGGCCACGCTGATCCTGTCGGAGGACTTCTTCCTCGTGGACGTGGTCGGCGACCGATCACTCGCTCACTATCGCGCGGCGGCCGTGCGCACGCTGGGCGATGCGGCGCCGCCCGCGCTGGCGCCGGCCACGGCCGGCGACGCGGTCACGCGCGCGAGCATGGCCGAGCTGCTCGACCGCCTGGAGCGCGCGCACCTGCTGTTGCGGCTGGCGCCGATGCTGCGCCGGCGCCACGGCGACTGACGCCGCCCGCTCAACGCGTGGCCAGCGCGGGGCCGCTCTCCACGAACGCTCCCGCCACGCGGTCGAAGTCCTGCTCCACGCGATGCACGTGCCGGAGGTCCGCCTGCGTCATGAAGGGCCAGCCCGGCGGGAAGGGCTCCGCTTCGCAGCCGGTGGTCTGCTTCGGCTGCGGCCGCGTGAGCGCGTAGACGACCAGGCCGTCGAGCGCGAGCCCGACCAAGAGCGCCGTTCCGACCGACGTCCGCTGGCCGACGGCCTGCACCTGTCGCGCCGATTCCCACGGCACCTTCACGCGGCTCGTCCGACGGACGCCGTTCGCGTCGTGCGCGGACTGGTCCACCAGCAGGAGCGTACGGGACGGCAGTTCGTGATTCGCGTCGAGGCTCGCGAGCTGCAGGCCGCTCACGCCGCGGCCGTCCTCGCGCCACATCGAGTCCACGCGGGCCATCTCGAAGCGTTTCACGCGACCGTCCTCGCCGGCCAGCAGCAGGCCGCGATAGTCGAAGCCCGCGAAGCGGCCCGACTGCACGGCGACGCGGCCCAGCATCGAGCGCGGCACGAGTCGTGTGGCCTCGCCCAGTCGTGGTACGTCGGGCGCGTCGCCCGAGCCGAGGTATCGCTCGTAGCGCTCGGCGTAGGCGCTGTCCGAGTCCTGCGCGAGGCCGCGGTACGTGCCCTCGGCCTGCGTGCCGCTGGTGTCCGCGATGCGCAGCCGGATGCCCGTGTCGAGCTCGAGCAGGTCCTCGGCAGGAAGGAGTCGCCCCGAGACGCGACCGTTGGAGCTGGTTGCCGCCATCGGCAGCAGGATCGAGCAGCCCACGCCGTGCACGCCGACGAAGCCCGCGAGCAGCAGCAGCGCGGCGGCGCGGCCGGCGGTGGGAGCGGTGCGCGAGCGCGCCGGAGTCCGCGGCGAGAGGGATCGGGAGCTCATGGAGTCCTCCGTACGGTCGGCGTGGAAGGCGACGTCGTGCGCGCCTCGGTTCCCGGCGCAGGAGGAGCTTCGACCCCGGACCGTGGTACGGACTCCAGTGCGAAATCGCACCGCGAGGCGCGGCAGTGCCTTGCGGGAGTACGGGCGGGGGTGCCGCAAACGACCGCGGCGCTCCGGATCGTTCCGGAGCGCCGCGTCGGTTTGTCGTGAGGCCCGCCGCTATTCGATGCGCACGAGTCTCGCGTCCATGCGCAGGCCGTCGGCGTTCACGCGCACGAAGTACAGGCCCGGCCGAACGGTCCGGCCGGCGTCGTCCTGCGCGTCCCACACGATCGGCGACACACCCGCCGGGCGCGTGCCGCGGTAGAGCTGCCGGACGAGACGTCCCGACAGGTCGTACACGCGCACGTCCAGCGTGGTCTCCTTCTCCAGCGTCAGCTGCAGCTTCGCCGAGCCGCGGAACGGATTCGGCGACGCGGTCAGCTGCACCGGTCCGGTGCGCGGACGCTCCGCCGGCACGTCCACCGTGGCCGCGCTCGAGTCCTGCGTCACGCGCAGCACCGCCACGTCCTCGAACGCGCCCGTGCCCGCCTCGTCCAGCTTGAGCGCGATCTGGTCCCAGATCACGCCCTTGCACGTGCCGTATCCGATGTCGATGGGCACGCCGATGACGCCACCGCCGCCCGGAACCGCGAACGAGCGGATGACCGGCTCGCCCGGAGGCAGCCCGTTCAGCGACAGTGCCGGGGCGCCTTCTCCGACCGTCCCCGCTCCGCCCGCCATTTCAGCGGCGACCAGCGTGATGTTGTCCACCGTGCCGGGCTGCCCGCCGTTTCGCAGGCGCAACTGCGCCGTGTGCGTGGTGCCCACCGGGACGACGACGATCGCCGTGTCCAGCTCCACCCACCACTTGCGCGCCGCCTTCAGCGTGCCCGAGCAGCCGAAGCACTGGTGCGTGACCTGGTTCTGCACCGTGAACTGGTAGCAGGCCGTCTGTCCCGGAGTCAGCCCGATCGGGCGCGTGATCGTCACCGGGATGTTCACGCAGGTACCCGCCGGCACGTTCACCGTGCCCGAGGAGGGCGCGATCACCGTCGGACCGTTCACCGAGCACGAGCCCGCCGGCAGGCCGGAGCACGTCCAGGTGTACGGCATGGAAGGCTGCGACCAGTCGTAGTTGCAGATGGTCAGGTTCACCGTGACCGTGTTCTGCAGCCAGCTGTAGGTCGTCGTGGACGGCACGGAGCAGTACTGCTTGCACTTGCCCTTGTTCACGATGTTCGCGATCTCCGCCTGCGACAGCGCGCGGCAGAAGATCTCCACGTCGTCGATGCAGCCGCGCCAGTAGTTCGAACCGCTGAACGAGCGGCCGATGTTCAGCGGTCCGCCGTTCGTGATGCTCCCCGGCGCGGTGGACGACGGCGTGAACGTGCCGTCGAGCGCGCCGTTCACATACGCCCAGCCCTGGTTCGTGGCCCGGCTCACCACCACCGCGACGTGCGTCCACGTGTTCACCGGGAGCACGTTCGGCGACAGGTAGGTGTTCAGCGCGACGCTGCCGTCCTGCATCGCGAAAGCGAGCTTGCCGTTGTTGAGCCCCATCGCGTAGCCGACCGGGCCGACGATGCGCTTGTCCAGGAACACCATGCTGCCCGTGTTCGCGCCCGGCCGGATCCACGCGTCCAGCGTGAAGTCGGCGTTCGAGCCGAAGTTGAGCTGGCTCGAGTTCGGCACCAGCACGTACTGGTTCGCGCCGTTGAAGGAGAGCGAGTTGCTGCCGCTCGGGCCCACGCACAGCGTCGGGCCGTTCTGCTGCGTGCCGTGATGCAGGCCGCGCACGTCGTGCGAGATCGGGCCCGCGGGCTCGTCGAAGGGCCACCACGCAGTCAGGTTGGACGGGGCGGTCCCGCAGGTCTGCTGGCCGGGGCAGAGCTGGCAGTTCGCGAAGTTCAGGCTGTGGATGCTGTTCCCGGTGAACGTGATCGTGTAGCACGCATTGCCCGGGTTCGTGGGCTGCCAGCCGAACTGCCCGAGCTCGCACACCGTGTACGTGCCGGGTGGCAGGTTCGAGAACGACCACTGCCCGTTCGCGCCCGTCGTCACGGTGAGGTTCACCGGTCCGGTGAGCACGATCGTCCAGCCCGGCAGGCCGGGCTCGTTCGCGTCCTTCTCGCCGTTGCAGTTCTGATCCCAGAACTTCGTCCCGTCGATCACGCCCGTGTCCGGCGGCGCGGCGACCGGGCACGGCACCTCGACATCGCCCTGGTTCGTCTTGTCGGTGGAGAGAACGTTGCCGTCGCTGTCGATCAGGTAGCTGACCGTCGTGTTGCCGCCCGTGGGCGGCAGACCCTGCAGGCCGTAGATGGCGTCGAGGTACATCAGGTGCAGCGCATCACCCGTGGCCCACACGCGGCCGTGCGTGCCGCCCGAGTAGGTGTCGTGGTCCACGTCCACACCGCCCGCGGAGCTCTTGCCCGTCCAGTTGTCGATCGCATAGGTGGCCGGACTCGGCACCCACGCGAAGTTCTGGCAGTCGTACCGCAGCACGCGCGCGTCGTGCGCGCCCGGATACGTCTCGCCGACGATCGAGCGCTCGGCGAGCACGATCGAGCCCGAGGGCATGAAGCTGATGTCCGAGACCGGGTTGGAGTAGGTCGTCGACGGCAGGCTCGGCAGCGTGATCTCGAGCTGCGCGCTGCCCGGGACGAAGTTGCCCACGGCGTTCAGGCCCACGGACCAGATCTCGTTCGGCCCCATCCCACCACCGCCGTCCTGGTTCCACAGGCTGTAGTAGAGGCGGTTGTCGTTGTGCCACTGCACCGCCCAGACCCGCTGCCCGTAGGGCGCCCAGCCCGGCAGGCCGGTGTCGGGCAGGCCGTGGTCGTAGCTGGACAGGATGTTCCCGCTCATGTCGAGCCGGTAGATCCTCCCGTCGTCGAGGTCGCTGACGAAAAACTGGTGGTGCCGGCAGTCGAACGTGATGTTGCCCAGGCAGGGGAAGTTGACTCCGGTGGGGACCGACGGGTCCGCGGTGTTCGGCAGCGTTGCGAACGTGGTCGTCGCGCCGGTCACGGCGTCGATCTTGTAAACGCCGCCCGCGGAGGCGCCGGGCAGCCCGGCGATCTGATCGAAGCTGTACGCCGAGGTCTGGCAGACGTAGACGTTGCCGAGGTCGTCGAGCGTGATGCCGAACACCGAGCCCAGCACGCCCTGTCGCCAGTGCCCCGAGCCCGAACCGTCGATGAAGCCGCTGAATCGCTTCATCACGCCGTTCGGCGGATCCCAGTTCACGTCCAGCGGCGGAATGCCGGAGTCGAGGTGGAACGCCGTCACCACGGGATCCGTGGCGGTTGCGCCCTCGCGTGTCTGGATCGCGATCTTGCCCGTGAACGTGGCGAAGCCGGTGTCGGTCCACGCGGGCTTGGGGGCGCAACAGGAGTCCGGTGTGCAGATCACCTCGGCGGCGCGTGACGCCGGAACCGCGGGTGAGATCAGCGTGGCGAACAGCGCGAGCATGGGGAGCACGCGCGCGGTGGGGACAAGGCGCATGAAGCCTCCTCGGTGCGGGTGGGGTTTCCCGTCGACGACCGGAGCCATGGGCATGCGCGGCAAGGGGACCGCGTGGGGCGGGACATTAGCCGTCGGGAGATCGACCGCCTAGACATTTCGCTGACCTTCGGGGAGTCGGGGGAAACCCTCGTCCGCTCGCCTATGAGGCGCGAAGGCCGGCCCCGCGTTGCGCGGAGCCGGCCTTTTCCGAACGACTTGCGACGTCAGTGAGCGGCCGTCGCGGCCTCCGATTCGGCTGCGGGCACGGTCGCGGCGGTGCCCGTGGCCGCGGGTTCCGTGGCCGCGCCGCCGGCGAGCGGCGCGGACGGATCCACGAACTCGCCCGTCGGCAGGTCGAAGTCCCGGTCGGTCGGCGACGGGGCGTGAAGCGCGGCGAAGTTCATCGCACCGGCGTCGCACCCGCCGTCCCCGAACGCGCCGCCCCAGGACGACATGGCGCTGACCAGGGCGATCACCGACGCGTCCACGGCGAAGCCCGCCACGGTGCAGATCGTGCGCAGGCCGCGCGCCGACGGCACCGACAGCGTCTGCACGCCGTCCAGCGGCACGATCGCGGTGTCGCTGAACGCCGGCAGCGACGCCGCGCTGATGCCGCGGCCCGGGCTCCACTGCTTGCGCCAGTCGAACGGCAGGCCGCGGCCGATCGCGAGCGCCTCGCGCGAGGGCAGGTCGCCGCGCACGTCGAGCTCGGCCAGTTCGGTGGCGCTCCACTCGCGGGCGCCGTCCGCACGCACCGCGCGCAGCTTCGCGAACGGCACGTCGTCGATGCGGCCCGCGAGTCCCGACACGGTGACGGTGCGGTAGCCGAAGCCCCGGAACACCGCCGTGCGCGTGCGGCCCCGGCGGTCGATCAGCTCGACCTCGCTCGCCAGTGCGAACGCGCCGGGCGTGCGCACGCGCCAGGCGTCGTAACGGCTCGCGTACTCGCCCTCGTCCAGGCGGGCGCGGCCCAGGTAGACACCGCGCACCGGCGCGGCATCCGCGATCGCGACTTCCATCGGCGTGCCCACGTCCATGCGCAGGGCCTTTCCGGCCGGGACGCGTCGCGGCGGGTCGTTCCGCGTGAGCGAGTTGCCGATCGCGTAGCCGATCGCCGTGCACGACGCGTTCGAGAGCACCAGTGGGGTCAGCAAAAGGACCGCGAGCGCCAGCAGCGCGATCCGCATGGGTTCCAGTCTCAGGGAGCGTTGCATCGTTTCCTCCGAGTGTGCCGCGACACGACGGCCGTGGCCGGAGCCGTGTCCCGGGTGGTGTGCAGGCCCTTCGCGGGTGCCGGCGGAGCCCCCAGTGGTTTCGCCGACCGCTTCCCGCTCCGGGCCTGTGCGGGCACCTTCGGCTCCGTAGGGCGGTACGGAGTCCAGCGATTTCTCCGATCTCTCCGCGGCGCACGGGGTAAGGCTCTTCGAGGGCCATGGGTTTGACGCCCCGGCGCGGGTCGGTTTTGCTCCCGAGGTCTCCCGGCCCGGCCGTGCAAGTTCACCGGTCCCACGGCCGATAACGACGGCGCGCCGCACGCCGCGACACCTCCAGGGTCCTGGACCCCATCCCACGAGCCGCCTCGCCATGATCTCGACCAACGCCCTCCGGGGCCTGCAGTCCGCCGCGTCTTCCGCCGCCGGCCCGCACCGCGACACCCGGAGGACCGCATGAGCCTGTCGTTCCAGCGCGCGATCGTCGTGGGTGCTTCGACGGGCGTGGGCGCCGAGATCGCCTGCCAGCTCGCCGCGCAGGGTGCGGCCGTGGCGCTGCTCGGCCGCCGCGAGGACGAGTTGCTGGCCGTGGCGAAGCGCATCGAGACGGCCGGCCAGGGGCGCGCGATCGTGGTGCGCCACGACGCGACCGCGTTCGAGGAGGTGCCTGCGCTGTTCGAGCGGCTCGTGCGCGACCTGGGCGGGCTCGACCTGCTCGTGTACGCCGCGGGCGTGATGCACGGCAGCGAGGAGAGCCACTACGACTTCCCGCGTGAGCGCCAGATGATCGAGGTCAACGTGCTCGGCGCGATGGCGTGGGCGAATCCCGCCGCGGCGATGTTCGAGGCCGCACGCGCGGGCACGCTCGTGGCGATCTCCAGCATCGCCGGCGAGCGCGGGCGGCGCACGAACCCGGGCTACACCACGAGCAAGGCGGCGCTGTCGGTGTACTGGGAGGCGCTGCGCAACCGCGTGTCGCGCTACGGCGTGAACGTGGTCACGGTGAAGCCGGGCTACGTGGACACCGCGATGACGAAGGGCATGAAGGGGCTGTTCTGGCTGATCTCGGCCGACAAGGCCGCGCGCATCATCCTGGACACGGCGCGACGCGGCGGCAGCCCGTCGGTGTTCGTGCCCGCCCGCTGGGGGCTCGTGGCGCTGATCGTGCGCCACCTGCCGTCGTTCCTGTTCCGGCGGCTCAACTTCTAGAGGACGACATGGCGGCGCAACCCACGCTTCGCTCTTCCGCACCCTGGCGCGTGCTCGACGGCTACGGCCGCTCCACGTACGCCGCCTCGCGATACGTGCGGCCGCGCAGCGTCGAGGAGCTGGTCGAAGTGTTCGCGCGCGCGCGCGACGAGCGGATCCCGATGGTGTTCCGCGGATCGGGGCGCAGCTACGGCGACGCCTCGCTGAACACGGGCGGACTCGCGGTGGACATGTGCGGCATGGACCGCATGCTGGCGTGGAACCCGATCGAGGGCATCGCCGATCTCGAGGGCGGCGCCACGATCGAAGGGCTCTGGCGGCGCACCATCCAGGACGGCTGGTGGCCCACCGTGGTGCCGGGAACGATGTTCCCCACCATGGGCGGGTGCGTGGGCATGAACATCCATGGCAAGAACTGCTTCCGCGTGGGGCCGTTCGGCGACCAGGTGCTCGAGATGGACGTGCTCACGCCCGACGGCACCCTGCGTACCCTCAGCCGCACGCAGGAGCCGGAGCTGTTCCGCGCGGTGATCGCCGGGCTCGGGCTGCTGGGCGCGGTCACGCGCGTGCGCGTGAAGCTGAAAAAGGTCGAGAGCGGCCAGCTGCGCGTGAAGCCGATCCTGTCGCGCTCGCTCGCCGAGATGTTCGACCAGTTCGAGGAGCACCTGCCCGACGCCGACTACCTGGTGGGCTGGGTGGACTGCTTCGCGGGCGGCTCGTCGCTCGGTCGCGGTCTCGTGCATCGCGCCGACTACCTGCACGGCGGCGAGGACCCGAATCCGTTCGAGACGCTGAAGATCGAGCGGCAGGTGCTGCCCGGCGCGATCTTCGGCGTGCCGCGTTCGATCATGTGGCGGTTCATGAAGCCGTTCACGAACGACTTCGGCATGAAGATGATCAACGCGATGAAGTACCACCTGCCGGAGCCCGCGAGCGGCCCCGACCACTCGTTCCTGCAGCCGCACGTGGCGTTCGCGTTCCTGCTGGACTACGTGCCGAACTGGCGGCTCGCGTACGGCGACCACGGCTTCATCCAGTACCAGGTGTTCCTGCCCGACTCGACCGCGCGCAAGACCATGCCCGAGGTGCTCGAGCTGTGCCGGCAGCGGAACCTCGTGTCGTACCTCGGTGTGTTCAAGCGCCACCGGCCCGACGAGTACCTGCTGTCGCACGGGCTCGACGGCTGGTCGATGGCCATGGACTTCCCGGTGAGCCCGTCGCGCTGGCCGCGGCTCGTGGAGCTGACGCGCGAGCTGACCGCGCGCGTGCTCGACGCCGGCGGGCGCTTCTATCCCGCGAAGGATTCGGTGCTGAACGCCGGCGAGTTCGCGCGCTGCTACGGCGAGCGGCTCACGCGCTTCCTCGAGATCAAGCGCCGCGTCGATCCGCAGAACCTGATCCTCGGCGACCAGGGCCGCCGCCTGATGCCGGCGCTCGTGGAGGGCGGGCGGGGCTGACGCCCCGTGCCTGACCGCCGCTTAGGTAACGTGAAACGGCCGACCTCGCGAGAGGCCGGCCGTTCGTCGTTCCGGGGTCTGCGAGCATCACACCGCCCCGCGCCCGTTTCCCTTCGTGCCGTTTCGGCCGCCTCGGGACATGGCCCACAGCCGGTGCGCCGCCAGCAGCACGATCGCGCCGATGATCGAACCGAGCAGACCCACGCGCTTGCCCGCGGGCACCCAGCCCGCGAGGTGACCGACGATGTCCGCCACGATGCCGCCGAGGAAGCCCACCACGATCGTCGTGAACCAGCCGACCTTGTCCTTGCCGGGCAACAGGAACCGCGCGATCGCGCCCACGATGAGCGCGCCGAGCAGGTTCATGAGTATCCACATCAACAACGCCCCGCCGGCCAGCGCGAGCAGGCCGCCGAGGAATCCACCACCTTCGGCGAGCATGTCAGCGGCCCCCGAAGAGGCCGCCGAGGCCCTTGAGCACGTCGTCCACCGCCGAGCCGTCGTGGTTGCGATCGAGCAGCTGGTTCGCGAGCCCCATCAGGTCGGGCTGCGCCTGCGCCGCGGTCGCGTGTGCGCCGCCGAGCATCGACGTGAGCCCGCCGGCGTCGAGCCCGCCGCGCTGCTGCATCTTGCCGACCGCGCCGAGCACGAGCGGGGCGAGCATCGCCAGCAGCTGAGCCGTCTGCGCGCCGTTCAATCCGCTCGCCTGCGACACGGCCTGTGTCGCGGCGCCCTGCCGGTCGCCGAGCAGGTGGCCCAGGATGCCGGCACCGTTCGCGGAGTTGCCCTGCGCGTTGCCGCCGAGAAAGCCGGTCACGTCGTCGAGCAAACCGTGGTGCCCGTCGCGCTGCAGCGCGCCGAGCAACGCCTCCGCGCCGCCGGGCTGGCGGGCGTTCTGGTTCAGCGCCGACAGCAGCATCGGCAGCGCGGCGCCGATCGCGTTGCTGGTGGCCTGCGGCGGTGCGCCGAGTTGCTGGCCGATCTGGGACGCGGCCGAGTCGTCGAGCACGCCACCGAGAAGATCCATCAGTCCGGACATGGGGGCCTCCTGGAAGACACGCGCACCCGGGCGGGCGCGGTGGAGCACGGGGGTGGGGATCGGCAAGGTAGTCGGTGGTCGGCGCGCGGGGAAGTCGAATGTTCGTGAACTCGCCCGGGATCAGGCCGGGCGGGCGAGCACCGCGCAATGGTTGTGCGACCACGGCAGCATCCGGCACTGCCACGCGTCGAGGAATCGCGGCAGCGGCACGGGCGCGGCGCCGTCGAGAGCGGCGCCTTCGGGATCGAGCGCGCCGAGCACGGCCCAGTGCGCCTGCCACGCCGTGCCGCCCAGCAGGCCGTCGTCCACGCACACGATCGCGGGCAGCCCGTCCTCCAGGTGGCGCGTGAGGCGGTCCCACGCGAGCGGGAAGTCCCAGCCGAAGAGCCCCGAGTGCACGTGCTCGGCGTGCAGGCCCTGCGCGCGCAGCGCTCCGACGATCCGGAACGCGGTGGTGCCGAGCGCCAGCGGCATGTCGGGCGGGTGCGTGGCGCGGACCACGTCGAGCGCCGCGCCGTCGTCGGCGGGTACGTCGTTCGCGAAAGCACCGGCGCGAAAGTGCGCGAGCACCGTGGCCACGGCCGCCTGGCCGCACGTGTTCCAGTCGATCCCGGGGCGCGTGTTGCGGATGATGCGGAGCGGAGCGGTCACGCGCGGCAGGATGCGGGCGTGCGGCGGGCGGGGCAAGGCGCGCGGTGGGCTCCGGTGCTTCAGTCCGCCCAGGGCAGGCCCTCGATGCTCGAAAGCTCGGAGTACGGGATCCATCCGACGCGACCATCGGCAACTCGGATCCGGTACCAGGTACAGGGCTCCTTCGCTTCGCCTTCCACGCACGCCTCGTACGAGGGCACGAAACGACAGGCATCCACACGCACACGCGTGCGAACGGGCAGTACCGCGGAAAGGGCGCGCGATCCGGGGGTGGCGTGGAGGCGGAGCCGGGTGGACGTCCGGATCGCGTCTTCCTGCAGCGGCGTGACGTCGATCGGGATCTCGTTCGGGACGTGGTCCCGCACGAATCCGGATCGATCCCGCCGATAGCGCCACGTCTCCATGCGAAACCAGAAGCCCTCGTGCACGCTCATCGTCAGGCTGCCGTCCCCCGACAGGGGCTCCTGGATCGCTCCGAGGTGCCCCAGCGACACCAGCCGGCCCCGATCCCAGGCGTAGAACGCGTACTCGTAGTCTTCGCTCGGGCCCGACGTC
>JBGAOB010000094.1:0-15279 GCA_044222045.1 Candidatus Eiseniibacteriota bacterium | reverse complement strand
CGCGAGCGTCCCGCCGCGCGGCGCCCGGTCGTGATCGCGCTCGTCGGGCCCACGGGCGCCGGCAAGACGACCACGCTCGCGAAGCTCGCCACGCACCCGCTCGGCTTCGGCGGCCGCCGCGTGGCGCTGCTCTGCCTGGACACGTACCGCGTCGGCGGCGTGGAGCAGCTGCGCCAGTACGGCGAGCTGGCGCGGCTGTCGGTGGAGGTCGCGCACGACGCGCGCGACGCCGAGCGCGCCGCGCAGCGGCTCGCCGGCCACGACGTCGTGCTGGTGGACACCGCCGGTCGCGGTCCCGCCGCGGACGCGGACATGGCCGCGTCGCAGGCGCAGCTGCTGGCGCTCGCGCCCGACGAGGTGCACCTCGTGATGCCCGCCGGCCTGTCGGCGAACGCCGCGCGCTCGGTGGCGTCGCGGCACCTGCGCTACGGCGTGACGCACGTGCTCGGGACGAAGCTCGACGAGTTCCCCGGCGACCGCGCCGCGTTCGACGTGGCGGAGGCGTTCGGCTGGCCGATGCGCTGGATCACCGACGGGCAGGAGGTGCCCGCCGATCTCGAACTGGCGCCCGGCGCCGCGCGCGCGGCGCGTTCGCCGCTGGAGGTCGCGTGAACGACCAGGCGAGGGCGCTGCGCGCGGCCGCGGCCGCGTCGCCGCTGTCGCCGGCTCCGTCTCCGGGCGGCGCCGAGGCGATCGTGATCGGCAGCGGCAAGGGTGGCGCGGGCAAGTCGCTGCTGTCGGTGCAGGTGGCGGCGCAGTTCGCGCGCGACGGCCGGCGCACGCTGCTGCTGGACGGCGCGCAGAACCAGGGCAACCTGCACGTGATGCTGGGCGCGCGACCGGCGGCGCCGCTCGCGGCGCTCGCCGCGGGGGAGGTCACGCCCGAGGACCTGCTCGTGGAGGTGGCCCCGGACCTGTGGTTGCTGCCCGCCGATTCGGGCGCCGAGAGCACGCACGGCCTGACGGCGGTGGACCGCGCGCGCCTGCACCACCGGCTCTCCGACCTGTACGACCTGTTCGACGCGGTCGTCGTGGACGCCGGGCCCGGGCTCGAGAGCGCGGTGCGCGTGTGCGCGATGCGCGCCTCGCGGCTGGTGGTCGTGGCCGTGCCCGAGCCGGCGGCGCTCAGCGATGCGTACGCGCTCATGAAGATCGTCCACCTGCAGGTGCCCACGCTGCCGCACGACGTGGTGGTGAACCGCACGCGCGAACCGGGCGAGGGTCCGGCGGTCTACGAACGCCTGAAGCTCGCGTGCGAGCGTTTCCTGCGCCGCACGCCCGGGTACCTGGGCGACGTGCCGGACGACGCCGAACTGGGATCCCGGGTGCGCCGTCCCGGCGCGCTGCTCGAGCACGAATGCCTTTCGATCGGTGCGGTGGCGCGCCGACTCGCTCCCCACACCCGCGCCGCGGCGGAAACGGCGGTCGCCGTGTCGTCCGCCGGGAGGAACCGTCCATGACCGACATCACCGCCGCCCTGTGGGCGCGCTACCGGGGCACCGGTGACGCGGCCGCGCGCCGGCAGCTGCTCGACCGCTACCTGGGGCTCGTGCACCACAGCGCGCACCAGCTCGCTCGCCGCGTGTCGCGCGACGTCGAACTGGACGACCTGATCGGCGCCGGCACGGTGGGGCTCGTGCAGGCGCTGGAAGGATTCGATCCGGGGCGCGGGCTCGCGTTCAGCACGTACGCGGTGCCTCGCATCCGCGGCGCCATGCTCGACGAACTGCGCGCGCGCGACTGGATGCCGCGCTCGATCCGCATGCGCAGCCGGCAGCTGAACGAGGCGCGCGCCGCGCTGCAGCAGGAGCTGGGGCACATGCCGGCGCACGAGCAGATCGCCGAACGGCTCGGCATCCCGATGGAGCAGTTCTGGCGCTGGCAGGACGAGGCCGAGGGCCGCGCGCTGCTCGCGTTCGACCAGTCGCCCGGGGGCGACGGCGAGGACTCGCGCCTGCACGAGGCGATCGCCGACCCCGAGGCTCCCGATCCGAGCGCGGCCATCGAGGGCGCCGAGGAGATGGATCAGCTCAAGGCGGCGTTCGCGCAGCTCGCTCCGAAGGACCGGCTCGTGCTGTCGCTGTACTACTACGAACAGCTGAACCTGAAGCAGATCGGCGAGGTGCTGCACGTCTCCGAGTCGCGCGTGTCGCAGCTGCGCACGCGCGCGCTGCAGCGGCTGCGCGAGCGCGTGCAGTCGGCGGAGCAGCCGCGATGAAGCGCTCCACGTGGTCGGCCGTGCTCGTGACGGTGCTCGTGCTCGCCGCGGCGGGCACGCTGCCGCGGCTGTCCGGACACGGCGTGCCGCTCGCCCGCGCGGCCGCCGCATGGGCCGCGCACGCCGCCGAAGGTGCCGGGGCGCGCGTCGTGGTGGGCGTGCTGGTCGCGCGAGCGGAGTGGTCCGGCGTGCGCGGCGTGACCGTGGCTCCGCCGCCCGCGTGGGCGGGGGGGCTCTCCGGGATCGCCGTGCTGCTGGCCGGCGCGCTCGCGTGGGGCCGGACGCGACGTCGTCGGCGCCCCGCGGGCCGCCCGGCGCACCGCGTGCGCCGCGCGCTCGTCATGGCGCGCGACGGCCGCGACGCGGCCTCGATCGCGCGCGAACTCGGGCTCGCGCAGGACGCCGTGCGCGCGCTCCTGCGGCCGGCGCCGCCGCGTCGCGTGCGCTCGCGCGCGCGACTGGTCGCGCGTTGACGCGCGCGTCCGCCCGTGCGGCAGGAGTTGCCGCCGCGGCCGGACGTGCGCGGTGCCCGGCGGGCGCAAATCCCCGCGCACGCGTGCGATCGGCGGAGCCCGACTGCGCGGCACGCGCGTTGCAGTTCGACGGCGGACCCATACGGGAGGACGCATGCCGCTGCAGGGAATCCTGAACACCGCGCGCACGCTGTCGTACTGGACGCGACGGCAGGACGTGACCGCGAACAATCTCGCGAACGCCGGGGCCGACGGCTTCAAGGGCGACCGGCTCGTGGCCCGCGCGCTCGACGGCATGCACTCGCCGGTACCGGCGCGCGACCTGGACCTGGACCAGGGCAGCTTCCGCGAGACGGGGCGCCCGCTCGACGTGGCGCTCGACGGCGACGGCTTCCTCGTGGTGGGCACGCCGCAGGGCGAACGGCTCACGCGCGGCGGTTCGCTGCGGCTGGACGCCGCCGGGCGGCTCACCGACTCGCACGGCGACCCCGTGCTCGGTCTGAACGGGCCGCTCGTGCTGCGGGGCGGGCAGGTCGAGATCCGCGGCGACGGCACCGTGCTCGTGGACGGCGCCACGGCGGGCGAACTGCGCCGCGTGCTCGTGGAGGACAAGAGCACGCTGCTCAAGGAGGGCTTCGGACGCTTCCGCACCAGCGGGCGCGTGCGCCCGGCGGTCGACGAGGGCCCGATGGTGCGGCAGGGAGCGGTCGAGGAGTCGAACGTGGACCCGGTCACCACGATGGTGGACCTGGTCACGATCCAGCGCGCGTACGGCGCGAACGTCGACGCGCTGCGCGCGATGGACAGCGTGCTCGCCGCGGTCGCGAACGAAGTCGGAAAGGTCTGAGCCCGGCGGCGACGCCGGACCCGGGGGGGAACGCATGAACTCCAGTCTTCGCACGTCCGCGAGCGGCATGGCCGCGCAGCAGCGGATGATCGACGTGATCGCCAACAATCTCGCGAACGTCAACACCACCGGCTTCAAGCGCAGCCGCGTGAGCTTCGAGGACGTGCTGTACGAGAACCTCGAGGGCGCCCGCATCGTCAACTACCAGTCCGCGTCCACCGTCGGTCCCGTGCAGGTGGGCAAGGGCGTGCGCGTGCAGGCGATCACCCGGCTGCACGGCCAGGGCGCGCCCGAAACCACGTCGCGTCCCATGGACTTCGCGATCGAGGGCGACGGCTTCTTCCAGGTGCGCCGGCCCGACGACACGGTGGCGTACACGCGCGACGGCAGCTTCACGATCTCCGACCGCGGCGTGCTCACGACGCACGACGGCTACACCGTGCTGCCCGGCGTGACGGTGCCGAGCGACGCCACCGAGGTGACGGTGTCCCCGAACGGCACGGTGAGCATCCTGCAGTCGGGCCAGTCGGCACCCACCGAGGTCGGGCGGCTGGAGCTCGCGCGCTTCCTGAACCCGAACGGGCTCGAGGCGGTGGGCGAGAACGAGTACATCGAGACCTCGGCCTCGGGTGAGCCGCTCACGGGCTTCCCGCAGGACGAGGGCTTCGGCCGCCTGCTGCAGGGGGCGCTGGAGTCGAGCAACGTCGAGATCGTGCAGGAGATGACCGACATGATCGCCGCCCAGCGGGCGTACGAGATCAACGCCAAGGCCATCCGCACGGCCGAGGACATGATGCAGGCCACGCATGACATCATCCGGTAGGGCGCTCGTGTTCCTCTCCCTGCACACGCTGCTGGCGCTGCCGCCCGACACGACCGGGCTCGTCGCGCCCGTGCCCCGCGCGCTCGCGCGCCGCGTGGCCGAACGCTTCGCCGAGGCGTGGGACCTGCCCACCTCCTCGGTGCGCCTCACCTGGGGGCGCGGCACCGCGTCGCGCGCGTTGTCCGACGGGGCGGTGTTCCGCGTGCTGGGTCGCGGCACCGGTGGCTGGTACGCGGTGGTGTTCGATCCCTCGGAGCGCTCCGCGCTGGCCCTGCAGGTGCGCGTGGGCGTGATCGAGAGCACGTGCGTGGCCGCGCGGGCGCTGTCGCGCGGCGACACGCCGTGATCGCGACCTGCGCGTGGAACGCCGCGTGCGCTGGGGCGCTCCCGCGTCGCGTGCTTCGTCGTCGGCCGAGCGGCCGGCGCCGGGCTGGGAGGTGCGTCGCGCGGTGGCCGAGGGTGACGTGCTCGAATGGCCGTCGGTGGCGCCGCCGCCGATGGTGGTGGCGGGACAGTCGGTGCGGCTCGAGTGGGTGCGCGAAGGCGTGCGCGTGGCGCTCACGGCTATCGCGCTGAACGACGCGCGCCGCGGCGAGACGGTGCGGGCGCGCGTGCCGGAGCGGCCGGCGCGCCTGATGGCCACGGTCACCGCGCCGGGCGTGGCCGAGCTGCCCGCATCCGGAACGGGGGTGTCGCGATGATCCGATGACGGGCGGCCGCACTCGCGGCCGTGCTGATGCTGGCGGAAGCGCGCGGCGCGGTCGCGCAGGTGGCGGCCGATGCGCCGCCACGGCGGAGTGTTGCCGCCGCGGCGGCGCGCGCCGACTCGCTGCCGCCGCCGCGCGCGCCGACAGCGCCGCGGCGTTCCGCCGCTCGCGCATGCTGCGGGCGTCGTGGCTCACCGACCGCCTGCCGCTCGAGGCGGGCGACCTGCTCACGGTGATCGTGGACGAGGAGACGGTCGCGAAGGAGCGCGTGTCCACGGTCGCCTCCGCGAAGCGCGGCCAGAGCGCCGACCTGAACGGGGGGCTGTCCGCCGACGCGCGCATCGGCCCGTGGAAGGCGTTCGGCACGTCACTCGACAACGACTCGCGTGACGTGGGCGAAGCGGGCCGGTCCGGCGGGCTCACGGCGGTGCTGACGGTGCGGGTGATCGAGGTGGCGCCGAACGGGGTCGCGAAGATCTCCGGCACGAAGAAGGTGGTGGTGGACGGCCGGCCGCAGGAAGTGAGCCTGACCGGCTGGGTGCGTTCCGAGGACGTGGACATCCGTCACCAGGTCTCGTCGGGAGCGATCGCCGACGCCGTCATCGACTACCGGGGCAAGAAGATCGGGCCGCGCAGCGGCATCCTCGGCAACATCCTCAACATCCTGTGGCCATGAGACGCGCGTGCCTCGCGGCGCTGGCGCCGCTCGTGCTGATGCTGTCCTTCGCTCCCGCCGCGCACGCCGCCCGCGTGGCCGATCTCACGCACCACGCGGGCGACGTGCCGCGCCGGCTCGTGGGCTACGGGCTCGTCACCGGGCTCGACGGCACGGGCGACCGCAGCTTCGGGCTCGGGGCTTCGAACTCGCCGTCGGTGCGCTCGGTGCTGCGGCTGCTGCAGCGCTTCGGCGTGGAGGTGCCCGCCGGGCAGCTGCGGCTGCGCAACGTGGCGGCCGTGCTCGTGACCGCCGAGCTGTCGCCGTGGCTGCGGCAGGGCGGCCGCTTCGACGTGCAGGTGAGTGCGATCGCGGACGCCGTGTCGCTGCGCGGCGGCGTGCTGTGGGCGACGCCGCTGCTCGCCGACCCGGGGCAGCCTCCGATCGGCACGGCGCAGGGGCCGCTGCTGTCGGCCGGCGACGACTCCGGACGCGGCTGGGGGGCCGCGCACGCGAACGCCGCGCGGCTGCCCGACGGCGGCGTGCTCGAAGTGGACCCGCCGGCGCCGCTCGCGCTCGGCGGCAGCCTGCTGCTGGACGCACCCGACCTGGGGCTCGCACAACGCATCGCCGACGCCGTGAACGGGGCATTCGGCGCGGGCACCGCGACCGCCCAAGACCCGGGAACGGTGGCCCTTCAGCCGCAGGGAGGAGCCACCGAGACTCTGGTCGGATTCCTGGCAGCGGTGGACCCCGTCACCGTCCTCGAGTCGGCGCGCCCGCGGATCGTCATCGACGCCCGCGCGGGCACGCTGGTCGCGGGCGGGGACCTCACCGTGAGCCCGGCGGTGATCCAGCACCGCGGCATCACGCTCGAGATCGGCGGGACGCGCGCGGCGGCGGACACCACCGCCGGCTTCGTGCGCTTCGCGCCGTCCGCGTCGGTGCAGGACGTGGCGGCCGGGCTGCACGCCGCCGGGGTCCAGGGGGCGGACATGGGCTCCATCTTCGAGGCGTTGCGCGCCGCCGGCGCGCTGCGCGCCGAGGTGGTGATCCGATGACGGTGGATCGCGTCACCGGCGGCACGCCCGCCGCACGGGACGCACATGCCGAGTTGCGGCGACTGTCGCAGCAGCTCGAAGCGGTGTTCCTGAACCAGCTGCTCCAGGCGATGCGCGCGAGCGTGCCGCAGGAGAACAGCCTGTCCGGGCCGGGAGGGGAGATGTTCCAGTCGATGCTCGACGAGAAGATGGCGAGCGTGGCGGCCACGCGCGAGACGCGCGGGCTCGCCGACGCGCTGTATCGCCAGCTCGCGCGCCGGCTGGACGCGGCTCCCGCCGGGAAGCCGTGAACGGGACGATCGCGATGGAGAGACCGGTGACGCATCCGCTGGACGACCTGGTGGTCACGCTGCGCGGCGAGACCGAACGCATCCTCGAACTGAAGGCGGCGCTCGTGCGCCAGCGCGAGCACGTGGCGCGCCAGGACCCCGCCGCGGTCGCCGCCGGCGCCGACGAGATCTCTCGCCTGCTGCTCGCGGTGGACGAGACGCGCAAGCAGCGCCTGGCGACGGTGGCGCTGCTCGCGAGCGATCCCGGCACGCCGCTGGGGCGGCTCGCGGCGCGGCTGAACGTGCGCCCCACGCCGGCGTTCGAGCGCGCGCGACTCGACCTCGAACAGGCCGCGCACGACGTACAGCGGGAGGCCGCCATCAATCACCAGGTGCTCCGCCGCGCCGTGGAGTCCGGCGAGGCGTTCCTGCAGTCCCTGTTCTCGTCGGTCGGATCCGGCGACACCACGTACCGCCCCGAAGGCCGCGAGGACGCGGGCCCGAGCGGCGTGATCCTGAACCGGACGGCCTGACATGTCGCTCCAGTCGCTGCTCTCGATCGCGCGCTCGGCGCTGCTCACGCACCAGCGCGCCATGGACGTGACCGCGCACAACATCGCGAACGCGAACACGCCGGGCTACACGCGCCAGCGGCTCGAGCTGAGCGCCGCCACACCGCAGTGGGGGCCGAGCTACCCCATCGGTCGCGGCGTCACGGCCGACGTGATCACGCGCACGCGCGACCTGTTCTTCGACACCAGCTACCGCGAGGAGAGCGGTGGACTCGGACTGGCCGGCTCGCTGAAGGACTACCTCGGCCGCATCGAGTCGTCGTTCGGCGAACCGTCCGACACGGCGCTGTCGTCGGGGCTGGACGGGCTGTTCCGGTCGTTCGCGGACCTCGCGAACGACCCGGCGAATCCCATCGCGCGCGACCAGGTGCGGCAGGCGGCGACCCGGCTGACGCAGCAGTTCCACTCGCTGGACGCGGCGCTCGGTCGCGTGGCGGCCGACTCGCTCACCGACATGCAGTCGCAGGTGTCCGCCGTGAACTCGCTGGCGCAGCAGATCGCGCAACTGAACGGCCAGATCCAGGCCACCGGCGGGCCGTCGCACACGTCGTCCGACCTGATGGACGAACGCGACCGGCTCGTGGACCAGCTCTCGACCTACGGCGACGTGCGCGTGCTCGACCGTGGCGACGGCAGCATCGGCGTCACGCTGGGCGACACGCTGCTGGTGGACGGCGGCGGCACGACCACGCTCCAGGTGAGCACGGTGGGTTCGGGCTACGGCGTGAGCACGACCGGCGGGACGGCGGTGGTGCTGCGCACGGGCAGCCTCGCGGGCCTCGCGGACCTGACGCAGAACTGGCTCCCGGGCGCGCAGACGAAGCTCTCGCAGCTCTCGAGCGCGCTCGTCACGCAGGTGAACGCGATGCACCGCGCCGGCTACACGCTGACGGGCGCCACCGGCGTCGACTTCTTCGACCCGGCCGGCGTGACGGCGGGCAGCATCCGGCTGTCGGCGGCGGTGTCGGGGTCGTCGGACGCGATCGCGGCCGCGGGCTCGCCCGCGGCGAGCGGTGACGGCTCGGTGGCGTTGCAGCTGGCGGGCCTCGCCCGGACGAACGTGGCGTCGCTCGGCAACCGCACGTTCCGCGAGCACTGGTTCGGGCTCACGGGCTGGGTCGGCAGCGGCGTCGAGAACGCGACGCGCGACGCGTCGGCCTCTCAGACGCTCGTCGATCGCGCCGACGAGCTGCGGACCAGCGTCAGCGGCGTGTCCGTGGACGAGGAGATGGTCGCCCTGCTCGGGCAGCAGCAGGCGTACTCGGCCGCGGCGCGGCTCGTGCAGGTGGCGAGCGACGTGATGGACGAGATCCTGCGCCTGCTGTGACGCCCGGGACGCCGGAGGGTCAGCGCGGTCCGTGAAGCGGCGCGGCGGGCAGCGACACGGTGTACCGCACGCGCTGCGCGTCGCGCTCCACGTCCAGGCGGCCGCCGTCCTCTTCGAGCCAGGCGTCGGCGCACGCGCGCAGCCACGGCTCGTCGGCATCCGGTTCGGCGCCGGTCCACGACGCCTCCGCCACGAACCGCACCATCGGGCCGTCCTCCACGCGCAGCCCGGGGGGCTCGACGCACTGCCGGTTCAGCGTGCGTGCGGTCATCACGAGCACCGCCACGAGCGTCCGGTGCAGGCGCGCGGCGCCCGCCCACGCCACGGGCGAATCGGCCGGCGAGACGACGGTCCACGGCACGTGCGGTTCGCCGCCCAGGCGGCCGTGCGTGTGGGCGGCCTCCCGCCAGGCGTCCAGCGCGGGACACGGCGTCGGGCCGGGATCGACGTCGGGTTCGCGCGCGAGGCGGCCCAGTGCGTCCACGAGCGCCGTGAGCCGGGCGTCGAGCTCGTCGCGCATCTCCGGCGGCGGGTCGGGCAGCATGAGCATCTGGTGGAGGTTCGCCAGCTCGTGCGCGAGGCCGCGCGCCAGGCGCCGGTGCAGCCACAGACGGTGTTCCAGGCGAAGCTCCTGCGACGGGCGCAGGACCTCGCCGGTGGGCGATCGCAATGCGGCCTCCGAGGCACGTGGGGTATGCGCGGTGGCGGGAGGGGGCCGCGACGCACGCCGGCAGTGTAGCCGCCCCGCTCGTCCCGTGGCGAGGTGATTCCGCCCCGGATCGCTCGCTGGCGAGCGGCGGGGCGGTCAGGCGGCGGTGCTGTCGCGGCGGACCGCCGCCCCGTTCACGATCGGCTCGAGCGTGTGCCGGCGCTGGATCACGTCGAGCGTCTCCAGTGTGATGCGCGTTCCGCGCGAGAGCAGCTTCAGCCCCGAGTCGGTGACCAGGTCCTCGCTCAGCACCATGCCCACGTGCAGGCGGTCCACCGGCAGCCGCACCACGCGACCGCGCAGGTCCTCGTCGGAGCCGCCCTCGAGCAGCGCCTTCAGGTGCACGATCGTCATGGGGTCGTAGAGCGTGCCGACGTGATCCTGCATGTGTTCGAGCACGCGCGCGGCCGACGGGTGCCCCGGGGCCTCCATCCCGGCGAGGAAGTCGAGCACCACGCGCAGCAGGCGGCTGCGCAGCGGGATCTGTCCCTGCTGCCGGTGGTCGGGGTGCCCGGTGCCGTCCCAGTTCTCGTGCACGGCCTCGAGCAGCTCCGCCGCCATCTGGTACCCGGGCAGCGACGCCAGCAGCAGCGCGGCCGTGCGGCCCTTCATCCAGCGCGCCTCCTGCGCGTTGCCGGCGATCGCTTCGTCCGGCGTGATGACCTCGCCCAGTTCGATGAGCCGCGCCGCGCGCACGAGCTCCGCCAGGTGCTCGGGCGGCACGCCGAAGCGGCTCGCGAGCCGCATGACCAGCTCCTCCACGCGCTGCGAGCGTTCGGCGGCGCCGGGCCGGCGCGTTTCGACGAGCCGCGTGAGCAGCCCGTCGAGATGGCTCGTGGAGTCGGCGAGCTGGCGCTGCAGCTCGCTGATGACCATCTCGGCGGCCTGCCGCTCGGCGTTCACCTGCCGGCGCAGCTTGAAGTTGCTCACGAGCACGCGCAGCGCCGCCGGGTCGAACGGCCGGCTGAACGCGTACTCGGCGCCGGCCTGCAGTGCGGCCGTCTCGCCGAGCGACGATCGCGCGTCGAGCACCAGGACGAGCGTCGCGCGCTCGAGCTCCGGCAGCGCGCGCAGGCTCTGGCAGAGCGCGAGCGGGTTCAGGCCCTGGACGTGCTGGCCCACGAGCACGATCTCGGGCTTCACCTGGCGCGCCACCGCGATCGCATCCTGCGCGGTGGGAGCCGTGAGCACGCGCACCGAGGACTCGACGGCCACCGCCACGCGCACCTCGGTGGCCAGCGACTCGTCGCGGTCCGCCACCATCAGGTGGATCACGCCGTTCATCGCGCGCCCTCCGTCGTCGCATGCGCCGCGGGCGGAGTCGCCTTCGCGACCACCTCGTGGGGCGCGGGTTTCGGGAGCGCCGAGCCGGAGTCGGGCCGCGCGGTCGCGGCCGCGGTGGAGTCGCCGGCCGCCGCGTTCTCGAGCCGCACGGTGATCGTGATGCGCCGGTTGCTCGCCGAGAACGGGTGCTGGGGGTCGTGCAGGTCGCGATCGGCGAAGCCGCGGATCTGCTCGATGCGCTCCTCGGGCAGGCCGGCGCCGGTCAGGATGCGTCGCGCCGCGTTCGCGCGGTCGGCGGACAGCTCCCAGTTGGAGTAGCCGTCGGTCGCGTGGTACGGCCGCGCGTCGGTGTACCCGGCCAGCATCACGGCGTTCGGGAGCTGCGACAGTTCGCGGCCCAGCAGCGCCAGGATCGTCTCGCCGCGGGTGCTCGGGTGCGGACTGCCGGAGTCGAAGAACACGCCGACCGAGTCCTCGAGCAGCTGGATCTGCAGGCCCTCGTCGGTCAGGCGGATCTCGATCTTGTCCTGCACCGCGGCCAGTTCGGGCACGTCGTGCATCTGCGACTTGAGCCGCTCGGCCACCGTCATCAGGCGGTCGCGGCGCAGGTCGACCACGTCCATCGGCTTGAGCGGCCGCGGTACCTGCGACTGCGCGCCGTCGCCGGGCATGATCGAGCTGCCGAACTCGTTCGCGCGCCCGAGCGGATCCTGGAAGTAGCCGGCGATCGCGGACTTCACGTCGGAGCTCTGGTTCACGAGCCAGAGCACCAGGAACAACGCGAACATGGCGGTCATGAAGTCGGCGAACGCGACCTTCCACGCGCCACCGTGGTGGCCGTGTCCGTGCCCCTTCTTCCGGTAGATGATCCGGATGGGGACTTCGCGTTCCTTGTTGACCGACATGGCGGACTCCGCGGGCGCCGGTCAGGCGCCCTGGGCTCCGGGTGGGTGCGACACGGCCGGCAGGGACGGGCTCATTCGGAGGCCTTTCCCTTCGTGCCCTTGCACGCCGACTCCATCTCGGCGAACGACGGGCGGTCGGACGTGAAGATGGTGCGGCGCGCGAACTCCACGGACACGATCGGCGAGAAGCCCTTGGCGAACGCGGTGACGCCGGCCTTGAGGAAGCTGTAGAAGCGAGCCTCGGCCGAGTTCATGTGCTCGAGCGTGGTGGACAGCGGGCCCACGAATCCGTACGCGAACAGCACGCCCATGAACGTGCCGCACAGGGCGGCCGCCACGTGGTGGCCGATCTCCTCGATCGGGCCCGAGATGGCGCCCATCGTGATCACGATGCCGAGCACGGCGGCCACGATGCCGATGCCGGGCAGGCCGTCGCTGACCTTCTGCAGCACGCCGACCGGCTTCGCCTCGGCCTCGTGGTGCACGTCGATCTCGCCGTCCATCAGGCTCTCGAGGTCGTGCGGGGGCACGCTGCCCACGAGCACGAGTCGCAGCGAATCGCACAGGAACGCCACGGCGTGGTGCTCGTGCAGGATGGCCGGGTACTTCTTGAAGAGCGCACTCTTGTCGGGTGCCTCGATGTGGGCCTCGATCGCGACCAGGCCGTCCTTGCGGGCCATCTGGAACAGTTCGTACAGCAGCTTCAGCGCGTCCAGGTAGAGCTTCTTCGTGAACGGCGAGGGCTTCATGATCGCGCCCAGCTTGGCGCCGGTGGACTGCAGCACCGGCAGCGGCGTGGACACGAGCACGGTGCCGAGCGAGATCCCGCCGATCACGATGATCTCGGAGACCTGGATCAGGGCCATGGGATTGCCACCGGCGAACATGAATCCGCCGATGGTCGAGCCGATGACGACCACGAGACCAATGATGGTGAACATGCCTGCCGTTCGTTCGGCCGGGCCGATTCTTCGGCCCGCGCACTCTCCCGGTGGTCAGTGTCGGGCCGCCGTGACTCGACTTGAGGCGAGTATCGTCAGGGCTGCGCGTGATCCTCAGCCCAGAGCACGGCCTCGGAGTACGCGTGGGCGACGGCTTCCTCCTGGACCCGGTACTGGGCGCACAGCTTCTCGACCACGTTCCAGCGCCCGCGTTCGAACCCGATCACGATGCGCAGCGGATCGCCGAGCGGCGGCGCGCCCTCGAGCAGCGCCTCGCGGATGGACGGTGCCACGGCGAGCGGAGCGAGCGCCTCGACGAGCGGCCGGTCCGTGAGCGCGTCCACCGTGGACAGCAGGCCCACGAGGAACAGCTCCAGTTCGAGCTGCGGGAGGCCCAGCAGCGGCGCGAGCGCCTCCGCGAAGCGCGCGCGCGTGAGCGCGATCACGATCAGTTCCTGCGGTTTGCCGCTGGACAGGCCCATCACGGCCACGAGCGAGGCCCACTTGCGGAGCGGCCGCTCGCCGAGCACGCGCACGCCCTGGCGGATGCTCGTGACCTCGTGCGACCAACCGAAGCCGGCCGAGTTCAGGTAGCGCAGCAGCTTCACCGACAGCGCCACGTCCTGCGCGATGATCGTCTCGATGGCCTCGAGGTTCGGCGTGGTGGAATGCAATTCGCGCAGAAGTCGCAGGTACGTGACCTTGTTCGGCGGCAGGTCCTTCGCCTGCAGCACCTGCGGGCGCGCGAAGAAGTAGCCCTGGAAGTACGTGTAGCCGGCGTCCGAGGCCTGCTTCCAGTCCTCCTCGGTCTCCACCTTCTCGGCCAGCATCATGCGGCCCTGCCCCCACTGCTTCACGTACGAGGCGCGCGACGCCTCGGGGTGCTGGCGGAAGTCCACCTTGACGATGTCCGCCAGCTCCAGCAGGGGCGCGTGCGCCGGCGTGAACACGAAGTCGTCGAGCGCGAGCCGGTAGCCGTGCTCCTTGAGCCGTCGGCTCGCGGCCACGATCTCGGCGTCGGGCTCGATCGTCTCGAGCAGTTCGAGCACGGTGCGCTCCGGCGGCAGCAGCGTGTAGATCTCGTTCAGCAGCACGCGTCGCGAGGCGTTCACGTACACGTCGCGGCCCGCCGTCAGGCGTTCGAGGCCGAAGCCGAGCAGCGTGCGGTCGAGGTTCTCGGCCGAGGCCACGTCGGCGTTCGGGCCGTCGTCCCCGAACGAGTTCTCCGTGCTGCGCCGGTACAGCAGCTCGTAGCCGGTCACGCGGAGCGACCGGTCGAAGATGGGCTGTCGGGCGACGAAGATGTCCTGCGTCATCGTGGCTCCCGGGCGCGCAAATGCCGGAAACGGTGCACGAGAGGAGCGCGCGCGTGGTCACCGCGACCGCGTGGCGCCGGTTCACCCGGTCAGTGTCGGTGGCCGCGCGCGCGACTGAAGGGCGTGGAATCCCTTCAGGGCCCCGCTCGACACGCCGAGACTCGCGTTGCAGAGGGGCGCGCAGACGCGCGTTCCGGTCCATCACCGACAGGGACCGTCCGCGACCATGGCCACGAACAAGCCGATTCCCGCACCGGGAGTCCCCGCGATCGGCGCCGCCGTGCCGATCCGCGACGAGGAGTTCGAAGCACTGCGCCGGCTCATCTACGAGCGGGCCGGCATCGTGCTGAACGACTCGAAGAAGGCGCTCGTCGCGTCGCGCCTCGCGAGGCGGTTGCGTGCGCTGCAGCTGGAGAACTACGGCCGGTACTACGAGCGCGTGGTGCGCGACGACCCGGACGGCGCGGAGATGCGGGAGCTGCTGAACTGCATCACCACCAACAAGACCGACTTCTTCCGCGAGTCGCACCACTTCGACTGGCTGAAGACGCAGGGCTTCGCCGAGGTCGTGGCGCGGGCGCGCGCCTCCGGCTCGCGCAAGCTGCGCATCTGGAGCGCGGGGTGCTCGACGGGCGAGGAGCCCTACACGCTCGGCATGGTCCTGCTCGGCGCGTTCCCGGAGCACGGCTGGAAGTTCGAAATCCTGGCCACCGACCTCGACACCGACGTGCTCGCGCGCGCGGGGCGCGCCGAGTACGACGAGTCCGTGATCGCGCCCGTGCCCGACGAATGGAAGCGCCGCTTCCTGCGCCGGGGCACCGGCGCGAACGCCGGTCGCGTGCGCGTGAACGACGAGCTGCGCCAGCTCGTGGAGTTCCGCCAGCTGAACTTCATCGAACGCCCGTGGAAGGTGCAGGGCCCGTTCGATTTCGTCTTCTGTCGCAACGTGATGATCTACTTCGATCCGCCGACGCAGCAGGGCATCGTGCGCGAGTTCGCGCGCCTGCTCGCGCCGGGCGGCGTGCTGTTCGTGGGGCACTCCGAGAGCCTGCAGGGCGTGGCGGAAGTCTACGAGCCGATGCGCGGCACGATGTACCGCCTGCGCGGCGGCCCCACGCCGGCCGCGTCGTCCGCGCCGCCACCGCCGCCGCCGGCCGCGCCGCGCCCGACGG
>JBGAOB010000093.1:0-14515 GCA_044222045.1 Candidatus Eiseniibacteriota bacterium | reverse complement strand
GTGGCGCCCGCGCTCGGCCTGTGGGCCGTGCAGGCGGCGCGCGGCGTGCCGAGCGTGCTCGTGGTGCGCGCGCGACTGCGGCTCGATCGCGGCGAGCGCGCGAACGGCCCGCTCGCGCGGATCGCGAGCCTGGCCGGCGCCGGTGCCGTCGCGGCGCTCGCGGCCGCGGGCGTGGCGCCGTGGAGCGCGGCGGTCGCGCTCGCGCTGCTCGCGGTGCGCGCGGCGTGGATGCTGTCGGCCGCGCGGCCGCGTTGGAGCACGCCGCGCCTGGGCGTGGCCGAGGTGGTCGCGGGGCTCGTGGTGGTGCTGGCCACGGTGCTCGGCCGCCACGCCGGGCGCTGAGCGGCGCCGGGGGCGGGGCGCAGACGGAACGGCGCCGCGGGGTGGACCCGCGGCGCCGCTCGTCCGACGGACGGAATCAGAGGCCCGGTCGGACGCTGCCGATCGTCTCGTCCAGGAACTGGACGGCGCGTTCGTTGAAGTAGATCCGGTTGTCCAGCTTCACGAACCCGTGGCCCTCGTCCGGCGCGATGAACACGCGCGGATTGCGCCCGCGATCCTTCAGCGCGACGGCCAGCTGCATGGCCTCCTCCACCGGGACGCGCGGGTCGTTGAAGCCGTGGGCGATGAAGACCGGCACCTGGATCTTGTCGACCTTGTGGATCGACGAGACCGTCTTGAGGAACTCCGGATCGGTCAGCGGGCCGTACTCCGCCTCGCGCAGCTTGCGCCGGTAGCCGCTGGTCTTCTCGAGGAACGACTGCATGTTCACGATGCCCACGATGTCGATGCATGCGCCGAACAGTCGTTCCTTGCGCGCGCCCTTCTCGACGCGCTCCTGGTCCTCGACGATGCACGCCACCGACATGAAACCGCCGTACGAACCGCCGTAGGTGGCGATGCGTCCGGGCTTCGCGTAGCCCTCCCGCACGAGCCACTCCGCCGCGTCCACGCCGTCGCGCACGCTGTCCCAGCGGTTCTTGTAGTCGTCCATCATCTGGAACGTGCGGCCGTAGCCGGTGCTGCCGCGCACGTTCGGCATCATCACGCCGTAGCCGCGGGCCACCAGGTACTGCATCGTGGCGCTGAACGACGGCCGGTGCTGCGACTCGGGGCCGCCGTGGTACACGATCACGAACGGGATCGCCTGGCCCTTCTGGTACCCCGCCGGCAGGTAGACGAACGCGGGCACCGGCTTGCCGTCGAACGATGGGTAACGCACGAGCTGGGGCAGCTGGAAGCTCGCCAGGTCGACGCCCGCGTCGTCCGTCCACGTCAGCTGCTTCGTGACGGGCGCGCCCTTCGCCGGAAATGTCGTGAGCCACGCGGAGCCGGCGTTGCGGGCGTTCGAGTTCGTCCAGACGATCTGGTTGCCGCGGATGTCCGACACGCCGAGCACGCCCTGGTCGATCGGCGGCAGGGCCATGGGCTTCCAGGTCGGCAGCGCGTAGAGGTGAGGCGTCCCGTAGCCGTCCTCGTTCGCCACCACGAGCACGCGGTCGCGCTGGTCGTTCAGGTCGGCGCCGTCGAGCTCGAACTTCGACAGCTCGGGAAGGGGCTCGCTGACCTTGCCCGACTTGAGGTCGCGCAGGAAGAGCCGCTGCATGCCGTCGCGCCAGTCCGACGTCATCAGCACGGCCTTGTCTCCGGCCACGTAGCCCACCACGCCGCACGACGCCGTGCCGTCGGCGGGCTTGATCGTGATCTCACGCTTCTGGCCCGTGCGGAGGTCCAGTTCGTACACGCGGCTGTCCGAGGCCGAGATCTCCTGCGTGGCCAGCGCCCGCGTGCCGTCGGCCGTCACGTCGGGCACGCGCCACGAGCCCGGCTCGGCCAGCACGCGCGTGGCCTTCTTCGTGGCGAGGTCCCAGCGGTAGACATAGAAGTCGTTCGGGCTCTCGTCGTTCGCCGAGTAGAAGAAACCCGAGCCGTCGCGATTCCAGGTGCTCACGCCCGCCTGCACCTTCGGGTTGGAGAGCACCGGTTCCAGCGGCGCGATGCCCGGGGCCATCGGGTCGATCAGCGCGAGCTGCGTGTTCTCGTTGCCGCCGCGCGCGTACATGACCACGCAGTGCCTGCCGTCCAGCGACAGCGAGAACCCCGCGAGGCCGTCGGGGAAATCGGTGAGCTTCGTCCGCACGACCTGGTCCGGGGCGTAGGAGGCCTCCGGGCCCGGGTGCTTCGGCGTGACGCGGTAGAGCTGCCAGACGCCGTCCGGCCAGTCGCGCTGCAGCAGCGAGCCGTCCGGCAGCATCACGGGGGCGCCGGGCGTGCGGATCTTCAGGAACTGCGAAATGGACGGCGTGGCGTCGTCGGCGGCGGCCGTCGCGGGAAGCGTCGCGGGGACCGCCAGCAGGGCGAGCATCGCGAGCGCGGCAGGGATTCGCATGCGGTTGCACCTCCGTGAGGATGACGGCGGGCGGAACCCGCCTTCGGGAGCGGGGAAGCTAGCAGAGAGCGGCAGGCGGGCCGCGGAGCAGGCGCGGCCCGTCGGACGACCGCCGCCCGGGAGCGGACGTGTGCGGGCACCGGCCACATCGTCGGTGCCGGGTGCCCCTCCCCGAAGGGAGAACGCATCAATCCGGTTCGCCGCGGCGTGCAATTGGCCACCCTGCGAACGGGGGTGGTCCGGCGCACCTCCCGGACGGCGAGCAGGCGGCGATTCCAGTCAACGACTTCGCACGTTCTCCGGTGTAAGGTGTCGCGTGCACCGTGGGCTCCGCGTCGGTATGTCTCTTGCCCGATGGCTCGCGGTACAGACGCCACGCCGAATCGCGGCGGGTGTCCCGAGATCCGACAAAGCCCGAACGGTGGCCGCCTCCGAGCGACTGCCCGGGCGCAGTGCCTCGAGCACTGCAGGGAGAGAAGTCATGGCGACGCCGACGGTGGAGAAGAAGACCGAAGCCCAGATCCAGATCGACGGAAAATCCATCTCGTTGCCGGTGGTGGTGGGGACCGAGGGCGAGGTGGCGGTCGACATTCAGCAGCTGCGCAACCAGACGGGCGCCATCACGCTCGATCCGGGCTACGGCAACACCGGTGCGTGCCGCAGCGCGATCACGTTCATCGACGGCGAGAAGGGCATCCTGCGCTACCGCGGGTACGCCATCGACGAGCTGGCCGAGAAGAGCAGCTTCCTCGAGGTGGCCTGGCTCCTGATCCACGGCGAGCTCCCGAAGTCCGCGGAACTGCGGGCGTTCCAGGACGAGATCGCGCACCACACGATGCTGAACGAGAACATGAAGCGCTTCTTCGAGGCGATGCCCACCGACGCGCACCCGATGCCGGTGTGCTCGGCGGCCGTCGGGGCGCTGGCCACGTTCTACCAGCAGCCGGAGTCGGACCGCACGCTGCACGAGGCGATCGTCCGGCTGATCGCCAAGATGCCGACGATCGCGGCGTACTCGTACAAGCACTCGATCGGGCAGCCGTTCATGTACCCGAAGAACTCGCTCGAGTACACGCAGAACTACCTGTACATGATGTTCGGCACGCCGTGCGAGGAGTACGCGGTCGACCCCGTGCTCGCGAAGGCGCTCGACCTGCTGCTCATCCTGCACGCGGATCACGAGCAGAACTGCTCCACGAGCACGGTGCGCATGGTCGGCAGCTCGCGTGCGAACCTCTTCGCCAGCATCGCGGCGGGCATCAGCGCGCTCTGGGGTCCGCTGCACGGCGGCGCGAACCAGCAGGTCATCGAGATGCTCGACGAGATCGAGGCGAACGAAGGCAGCGCCGAGAAGTTCATGTTCCGCGCCAAGGACAAGAACGACACGGCCCGCCTCATGGGCTTCGGGCACCGCGTGTACAAGAGCTACGACCCTCGCGCGGCCATCCTGAAGAAGGCGTGCAACGACGTGATCGCGCGCGTGGGCGTGTCGAGCAACCTGCTCGAGATCGCGCTCAAGCTCGAGGAGATCGCGCTGCGCGACGACTACTTCGTGAGCCGCAAGCTCTACCCGAACGTGGACTTCTACTCGGGCGTGATCTACAAGGCGCTCGGGATCCCCGTGAACATGTTCACGGTGCTGTTCGCGATGGGGCGGATGCCGGGCTGGATCGCCCAGTGGCTCGAGATGCGGCGCGACCGGGACTTCAAGATCTGCCGTCCGCGCCAGATCTACACGGGCGCCCCGCTGCGCTCGTACGCGCCGGTCGAACAGCGCGGCTGATCTCGATTCGTCCGAACCATGCGGAGCCCCCGGGAGCGATCCCGGGGGCTCTCGCGTGTCCGGATCCGATCGCCGTTCGCCCCGGGCGCGGGACGCCTCGCGGGTGAACGCCGTCCTCGAAGCCGTCCGGAGATTGCGCTTTCGCCCCCGCGGACGGCCCCCTAGACTGACCGCTGCATCTTCGTGGTCGACCCGGGGGTGTTCCGCTCTCGCCGACTCACCCCCGATCGAGTCGCGACGTTCGAACGCGCGGGCGACCACGATCGCGCCGGGACGAGCACCGCGTCCCGGAATCGCCGGTGCGCGGTGCGAGGCCCCCTCTCGGACCCGTCGAGCCAGGATGCCGGAGGAGCAGATGCCAGAACGCCACGGGAACCCGGAGGAGAGCATCGTTCCACCGCTCGCGTCGGAGCCGGGACACGCACGCGTGAACAGCCCGCTGCGGCTCTCGGACGTGCGGCTGTCGGAGCTGATCCCCGCACTCGACGGCTTTCTCTTCCTGTTCGACGCGGACGGTCGCATCCTCGACTTCCGGGCGGGGCCCGCTGCCGAACTGTTCGTCGAACCCGCCGGCTTCCTGGGCCGATCGGTCTCGGACGTGCTGCCCGCCGACGTCGCGGACGCCTTCCGGGCGGTGATGCGAGGCGCGGACCATCCGGCCCCCCGCCTGCAGTACCGGCTGCCGTACGCGGACGGCGAACGCGTGTTCGAGGCGAACTTCACGTGCCTCGGGTCGGATCGCTGGATCGGGCTCGTTCACCACGTGAGCGAACGCGTCCGGGCGCAGGAGGAGCTGCGCGCGAACGAAGATCGCCTGCAGGAGGCGGTGCGCGTCTCGGGCATGGGCTTCGTCGATCACGACCATCGCACGAACCACATCTACTGGTCGCCGGAGCAGCGCCAGCTCTTCGGATGGCCCCCCGACGAGCCGGTCCGACTGGAGAAGATCAACGCGAGCCTGCATCCGGAGGACCGGGAGCGGAGCGGTCGGGCCGTCCAGGTGGCCCACGATCCGAGCGGCGACGGCCGGTTCGACATCGAGTTCCGCGTCCTGCACGCGGACGGCCGGGTGCGGTGGCTGTCCACCCGGTCGCAGACCAGCTTCGAGGGCGAAGGGCCCGACCGGCGCCCCGTGCGCACGGTGGGAGCGACGGTCGACATCACCGAGCGCGTGCACGCCGAGAGGACGCTGCGCGAGCGCGAGGAGCGATTCCGGGCGCTGATCGAGGAAGGTCTCGACCTGGTGCTGACGATGGCTCCGGGCGCCATCGTGACGTTCGCGAGCCCCGCGCTGCGGGCCGTTCTCGGGTATGCCCCCGAGGACCTGATCGGTCGCTCGCTGCTCGAGCTGCTGCACCCCGACGACGTCGAACGCGTGCAGGCGGCGCGCGCACGCCTCGGTGCCCGCGAGGTCGGCCTCGTCCGCGGCGTGGCGAGGCTCCGGCATCGCGACGGAACCTACCGCGTGCTCGACGGCGTGATCCGCGATCTCGTCGCGATCCCCGCGGTGTCCGCATACGTCCTCAACGCCCGGGACATCACCGAACAGCGCCGGCTCGAGGAGCGATTGCAGCAGGCCGAGCGGCTCGACAGCATCGGGCGACTGGCGGGGGGCATCGCGCACGACTTCAACAACATGCTCACCGCCATCCTCGGGTACACCGAGCTCCTGCAGCTGCAGGCGCAGGCCGGGGAGCCGCTGCGCCTGGAGGACCTGCGGGAGATCCGCTCCGCGGCCGAGCGGGCGCGAGACCTCACGTCGCAGCTCCTGGCCTTCGCGCGCCGCCAGGTGGCGGCGCCGCGGTGCGTGAACCTGAACGATGCGCTGCGCACTTCCGAGCGCATGCTGCAGCGCCTGCTGGGCGAGGACGTCGAGCTGGCGTGCGCGCTCGAACCCTGCCTGGAGCCGATCCGGATCGATCCGACGCAGCTGCAGCAGGTGATCCTGAACCTGGCGATCAACGCGAGGGACGCCATGCGGGGCGGCGGCCGGCTGACCCTGCAGACGGCCAACGTGACCTTGCAGGAGGAGGACGTGGCCGGGCTCGGTGACGAGATCCTGCCGGGGCCGCACGTGGTACTGATCGCGAGCGACACGGGCTCGGGCATCCCGGCGTCGGTGCTGCCCCACGTCTTCGAGCCGTTCTTCACGACCAAGCCGGCCGGAGAAGGCACCGGGCTCGGACTCTCCACCGTGTACGGCATCGTCCGCCAGAATGGCGGACACATCCGTATCGAGAGCGAGCCGGGTGCGGGGGCCCGGTTCACGGTCTACTTCCCGCGGGCGGTCGAAGCCGCGGCGCCGGAGGCGGCGGCCGCGCCCGTGGCGCGTTCCACGACCCGGGCCGGCGAAGAGACCGTGCTCCTGGTCGAGGACGATGCGGCGGTGCGGGGACTCATCGCGCAGTCGCTGCGCGACGCGGGATACCAAGTGCTGGCCGCCGCGGATCCGATCGAGGCCCTGGAGGCGGCTCGTGCGATCGCCGGCCCGATCCCGCTGCTGCTGACGGACGTGGTGATGCCCGGCATGAGCGGCCAGGACCTGGCCGAGCGGCTGCAGTCGGAGCGGCCCGATCTGAAAGTGCTCTACGTGTCGGGCTACACGAGTGACACGGTCGCCCGCCGCGGCGTGCTCGAAGCGGGTGTGCACTTCCGCGGCACGCCGTTCTCACCGTCGGACCGGCGCACGCGCGTGCGCGACCTGCTCGACGGCGTGGCGACGCCGGGCCTGGGGCGCTGACCTCCCGGCGCCGGTCGCCTTCGGGGCGGCCTCGGAAAAGCGGCGCGGCGCCGGATCGTTCCGGCGCCGCGCGTGGCTCCAGGGCGGTGGGAGCGGCCCGCTCGCTCACATGTGCGCGACGATGTTGTCCCCGAACTCGCTGCACTTGATCTCGCTCGCGCCTTCCATCAGCCGGGCGAAGTCGTACGTCACGCGCTTGCTGCCGATGGCGCCGTCCATGCCTTTGAGGATCAGGTCGGCCGCCTCGTTCCAGCCCATGTAGCGCAGCATCATCTCGCCGGACAGCACCACCGAGCCCGGGTTCACCTTGTCGAGATCGGCGTACTTGGGCGCCGTTCCGTGCGTGGCCTCGAACACGGCGTGCCCGGTCATGTAGTTGATGTTGCCGCCGGGCGCGATGCCGATGCCGCCCACCTGCGCCGCGAGCGCGTCCGACAGGTAGTCGCCGTTCAGGTTGAGCGTGGCGATCACCGAGAACTCGGACGGCCGCGTCAGCACCTGCTGCAGCGTGATGTCGGCGATGGCGTCCTTCACGATCACCTTGCCTGCCGCCACGGCCGCCTTCTGCTCGGCGTTCGCGGCGTCCTCGCCCTTCGCGGCCTTCGTGCGCTCCCACTGCTCCCACGTGTACGTGCGGTCGCCGTATTCGCGTTCGGCCAGCGCGTAGCCCCAGTTGCGGAACGCCCCCTCGGTGAACTTCATGATGTTGCCTTTGTGCACGATCGTGACGCTCGGCAGCTTCTGGGCGACCGCGTACTCGATCGCGGCGCGGATCAGGCGCTCGCTGCCCTCGCGCGACACGGGCTTGAAGCCGACGCCGCTCGAATCGGGGAAACGCACCTTCTTGTACATCGAAGGGAACTCCGCCTTCAGGAACGCGAGCACCTTCTTCGCGTCGTCGGAGCCCTCGGCGAACTCGATGCCGGCGTAGATGTCCTCCGTGTTTTCGCGGAAGATCACCATGTCCACCTTCTCGGGGCTCTTCACCGGCGACGGCACGCCCTGGAACCAGCGCACCGGGCGCAGGCACACGTACAGGTCGAGGATCTGCCGGAGCGCCACGTTCAGCGAGCGGATCCCGCCACCCACGGGCGTGGTCAGCGGGCCCTTGATGCCCACGAGGTACGTGCGGAACGCGTCGAGCGTCTCGTCGGGCAGCCAGCTCCCGGTCTGGTCGAACGCCTTCTGCCCGGCGAGCACTTCCTGCCACGCGATGCGGCGCTTGCCGCCGTACGCCTTGGCCACCGCGGCGTCGAACACGCGCACGGACGCGCGCCAGATGTCCGGTCCCGTGCCGTCGCCCTCGATGAAGGGGAGGATGGGCTGATCGGGAACGACCAGGCGGCCGTCGCGGAGGGTGATGGGTTCGCCCTGCAGAACGCTCATGGGTGGGTTCTCCCCGGCGCGGCTCGCGCGCGTCGTTGCGGTTTCAGGAGGCGGCCGGCCGCAGGCGGTGCGAGGGCCGGTACGGGAACACGTCGATCACCTCGCCGCCGAGCACGCGCTCCTGCATGCGGCGCCACCAGTCGGGCGTCAGCAGGTCGCCGTGCGCGGCGAGGAACACCTGGAGCAGCGGGCCCCGGAGGCCGAGGAACGCACGGAACTCCTCCGGGAACACGTCGCGCTCGTCGACAAAGTACCACGGTTCCGCGGCCACTTCCTCGTCGCCGGCGCGGGCGGTGGGCAGTTCGCGGAACCGGCAGTCGGTGAGCAGGCACAGCTCGTCGTAGTCGTAGAACACCAGCCGGCCGTTGCGCGTGACGCCGAAGTTCTTCAGCAGCATGTCGCCCGGGAAGATGTTCGTGCCGGCGAGGTCCTTCAGCGCCTGGCCGTAGTCGACCACCGCTTCGCGCGCCTCCTCGGGCGTCGCGGTTTCCAGGAACACGTCCAGCGGGTTCAGCCGCCGCTCGGTGTACAGGTGCGAGATCACCACGTTGCCGTCGCGCACCGTGACGGTTTCCGACGTGCTCGTGAGCAGTTCCTCGAGCAGGTCGGGCTCGAAGCGCTCGGCGGGGAACTCCAAGTGTTCGAAGCGCTGCGCGTCGACCAGCCGGCCGGCACGGTCGTGCCGGTAGACCAGGGCGTACTTCTCGCGCACTTCGGCGTGCGTGACCGTCTTGGGGTACTCGAAGCGGTCCCGGATCACCTTGAAGACCGCGTCGAAGCCCGGCAGCACGAACACGGCCATCACCATGCCCTTCTTGCCCGGCGCGATCGCGAACCGGGAGTCGGAGTGCGCGAGTACGTTCAGCAGCGAGCGGTACAGCTCGGTCTTGCCGTGCCGGTGGAAGCCGATCGCGTTCCACAGGTCGGACACGGGCTTGCGCGGCATCAGCGTGCGCAGCCAGTCGATCATCTCCTTCGGGCGGTCCATCTCCACGAAGAAGTACGAGCGCGAGAAGCTGAACAGCACGCTCGCGTCGTTCTCGGTGAACAGCGCGGCGTCGGCCACGACACCGCCGTCGCCCTGGAGCAGCGCGATCACGAGCGGCAGCGATTCGTGCTCACCGTGGAGCTGGCCCACGAGATAGGCGCCCTTGCCGCGGAAGAACGGTTCTCGGCACAGTTCGATCGCGCGCACCGCGAAGCCCGGCAGCCGCTCGTGCACGGCGCGCGCCAGGCACGCGGCGTCGCCGTCCGCGTCGGCCCACGGCGTGCGCAGGTCGAAGCTCCGCAGCGCGCGCGCGAACGCGGGGGCGAGCTCGCCCGCGCACGGCTCGGTGAGCGTGTGGCGCCACGGCGCCGTGTATTCCGTGCCCGACATGGCCGCCGACACGAACTCGACGCCCGGGTCCACACCCACGGTGTGGAACACGCGGCGCACGATGCTGTTGAAGAACGTCTCGGCCAGCTCCACGTCGGGCCGCGCGGCCACGCGCCACTCGTACGCCGCGCGGATCGCCGTCCACGTGGGCCGGTCGTACAGCCCGTCGCCGAGGAGGTGCCGAAGTCCCACCTGCGTGTCGTGCACGCCGTCGCTGTAGACGTCCAGCCGGCGGCCGGAGTCGCGCTGCATGGCGTGCGCGTCGCGGTTCGCGAAGTGGTCACGCGCGACACGCGTGAGCGCGTGGAACCGGCGCATGGTCCGGCGGAACGCGTCGGCGATCAGTTCGGCCGCTTCCACGGCCTGCGGCGGGTCGTCGGAGAGGAGCGTCATGCGAGCGCGCAGTCTACCCCGGACGGCCGGGCGCGGTCGCGCCGCGCGGCGCCCGCGCCGGCAAACGGCGCGCCCGGCGGGCGGCGCTCGACGTGGCGTCCGGCATCGGCGAAAGTGCCGCCCGGGTCCCACCATGCACGTTCCCGACGGATTCCTGGATGGCCGCACCGCGCTCGCGACCGCCGCCCTCGCCACCACCGGCGTCGGTCTGGCCGTGGCGCGGCTGACGCGCTCGCTGCCGGAACGGCGCGTGCCCGCGGTGGGGCTCACGGCCGCGTTCGTGTTCGCCGCGCAGATGCTGAACTTTCCGGTCGGCGCCGGCACGTCGGGGCACCTGGTCGGCGCCGCGCTCGCCACGAGCCTGCTCGGCGCCGGGGCCGCCGTGCTGGTGATGACGTCCGTGCTGGTGCTGCAGTGCTTCCTGTTCGCCGACGGCGGCCTCACGGCGCTCGGCGCGAACGTGTTCAACATGGCGCTGGTGGCGCCCTACACGGCGGCGATCGTGATGGCGCTCGTGGGCCGTGCCGCCGGCCGCGGCCCACGGGCGCGGCTGTTCGGCGCCGCGTTCGGAGCGTGGTGTTCCACGATGGCCGCGGCACTCGCGTGCACGGGCGAACTGGCCACATCGGGCACCGCGCCGTGGCGCGTGGCGTGGCCGGCGATGGGCCTGGTGCACGCGCTGATCGGGCTCGGCGAGGCGGTGATCACCGCGCTCGTGCTGGCGAGCCTCGTCCGCCTCGCGCCCGAACGCGCCGAGGCCCCCGCCACGGGCGGTCCGCTCGCGGCGCGGATCGCGCCGGTGCTCGTGGTGTCGCTGGGGCTCGCGCTGTTCGTGGCGCCTTTCGCATCGCCGTGGCCCGACGGGCTCGAGCGCGTGGCGGAGCAGCTCGGGTTCGCACACCGTGCGCAGGCGCCGCTCGCGCCGTCGCCGCTCGCGGACTACGCACTGCCGGGATGGACGGGCGGTGCGAGCGTGGCCGTGGCCGGCGCGGTCGGCGTGGCCGTGGCGTTTTCGCTCGCCTGGGGGCTCGCCGCGGCGCTTGCCCCGCGGGCCGGTCGCGGAGGGACACCGCCCCGTGCGTGAGCACCTGCTCGAGCCCTACGAGAGCGGCACGTCGCTGCTGCATCGCGCGCCCGCGGGCGCGAAGCTCGCCGCGGCGCTCGTGCTGCTCGCGGGGCTGGTGCTGGTGCCGCGCGGGGCGTGGGGCGTGTTCGCCTCGGTCGCCGCCGGGCTCGCGGCGATGGTGGCGCTGTCGCGCGTGCCGCCGGCGCGGCTGGCGCTGCGCGTGCTGGCGCTGGAACCGTTCGCGCTCGGGGTGGCCGTGCTGGCGCTGGCGCAGCCCGACGGGGTCGCGCACTTCGCGCACCTGGTGGTGCGCAGCACGCTGTCGCTCGGGACGCTCGTCCTGCTCGCGGCGACGACGCGCTTCACCGACGTGCTCGCGGTGCTGCGCGCGCTGCGCGTGCCCGCCCTGCTCGTGACCACGCTCGCGCTGCTGCACCGCTACCTGTTCCTGCTCGCGGAGGAAGCCCGCCGGCTCGACCGCGCGCGCGCCAGCCGCACGTTCGTTTCCGGTCGCAGCGCCCGCTGGCGGGGCGCGGCCGGCGCCGTGGCGCAGCTGTTCGTGCGCGCTTCCGTGCGCGCGGAGCGCGTGCACGACGCGATGGTGTCGCGCGGATGGCGCTCGTGAACGCGCTGCAGGTGGAGCGCCTGAGCTTCGACTGGCCCGACGGCTCCTCCGCGCTGCACGACGTGACGTTCGCCGTGGGCCAGCAGGAACGCGTGGGCCTCGTGGGGCCGAACGGCGCCGGCAAGTCCACGCTGCTGCTGCACCTGAACGGCCTGCTGCCCGAGCGCCACGACGGGCCGGCCGCGGTGCGCGTGTTCGGCGAGCCGGTGGCGCCGCCCCGGCTGGCCGAGATCCGCGCGCAGGTGGGCCTGCTGTTCCAGGACCCCGACGACCAGTTGTTCTGTTCCACGGTCGGCGAGGACGTCGCGTTCGGACCGCGCCAGCTCGGCGTGCCGGCGTCGGCGCTGGAGGCGCGCGTGCGCGACGCGCTCGCGCGCGTGGGGCTGTCGGGGTTCGAGGAGCGCCACCCGCAGCGCCTGAGCGTGGGCGAGAAGCGCCGCGTGTGCCTCGCGGGCGTGCTCGCGTGCGAGCCGCGCGTGCTGGTGCTGGACGAACCCACGAGCGGACTCGACCCGCGCGGGCGGCGGGAACTCGAAGCGCTGCTCGGCGCGCTGCCCGTGGCGCAGCTCGTGGCGACGCACGACCTGGAGCTGGTGGTGCGCGTGTGCACGCGCGTGCTCGTGATGGATCGCGGCCGCATCGTCGCCGAGGGGCCGCCACGCCACGTGTTCGCCGACGAAGCGCTCATGCTGTCGCACGGCCTGGAGCGCCCCCACATCCTGAGTCACACCCATCCGCACCCGTGATCCGGAGATCGAAATGATCGAACCCGAACGCACCCCGCGTCCCATCGGTCCCGACGTCCGCATCGGCCACGTGCACCTCAAGGTCGCCGACCTCGACCGCGCGCTCGGCTTCTGGTGCGGGGTGCTCGGCTTCCAGCTGATGCAGCGCTACGGCCCCGGCGCGGCGTTCGTGTCGGCGGGCGGCTACCACCACCACCTCGGGCTGAACACGTGGGAGAGCCGCGGTGGTCCGCCGCCGGCCCCGGGCACCACGGGGCTCTACCACGTGGCGATCCTGTACCCGTCGCGGCGTGAACTCGCGGATGCGCTGCGACGGCTCGTCGATGCGCGCGTGCCGCTGGAGGGCGCCGCCGACCACGGCGTGAGCGAGGCGATCTACCTGCGCGACCCCGACGGCAACGGCGTGGAGCTGTACCGCGACCGCCCGGAGGCCGAGTGGCCGCGCGACGCGAGCGGCGTGCTGCAGATGGTCACGGAACCGCTGGATCTGCAGGCGCTGCTCGCGGAGGCGTGAGCCCGGTGGAACGCTCGGCCGCCACGGCCATCGTGCGCGCGAACACCGCCAGGTAGTCCGTCGCCTCGCGCGGCAACAGGAAGCGCTGCCGCACGTGGTCGCGGCCGTTGCGGCCCAGCCGCTGTCGCAGCGCGTGCGCCTCGAGCAGGCGCGCGAGCTGGTAGGCGCAGCCCTCCACCGAATGCACGAGCACGCCCGTGCGCTCGTGCAGCACCTGCAGCGGGATGCCACCCACCGCGCTCGCGACGACGGCGCGGCGCTTCCACAGCGCTTCGGCCACGGTGAGCGCGAAGCCCTCGCGCAGCGACTTCTGCACCACGACGGTCGACCGGCGCTGCAGCGCGTTGATCGTGGCGTGCGCGTCGGGCGGCAGCGCGAGCACGCGCACGTGCGGCAGGTCCGCCGCCCGCGCGCGCACCTCGGCGAGCACCTCGGCGCCCTCGGGGTCGTCGTCCGCGCCGCCGCCGGCCAGCACGAGCAGTGACGGTGTCCGCGCCTGGGCGAGCTGGTGGGCCTCGATCACCCCGAGCGGATCCTTCAGGCGATCGAAGCGCGACACCTGCGTGACCCACGGCAGCGCGGTCGGCAGGCCGAGGGGCGCGAGCCGGGCGCGCTCCTCGTCGGCGCCCAGGTCGCGGTTCTTGTCGGACAGCGGGTCGATCGACGGCGGCACGAGGAATCCGGGCACGGGCAGCGGGGGCACGAACGCGTGGTGCGAGAACACCGCGGCATCGTGACGCGACACGTACGGCGCGAGCGCGGCCCACGCCGCCGGATCGGCGGCCGACAGGTCGATGTGGCAGCGCCAGACCCACGTCTGTCCGGGCCGCTTGCGCAGCCACGCGAGCGCCGCCGGTTGCGGGTCGTGCACCAGCACCAGGTCGCCGTCCAGCGCCAGCGTGTCCGCCGCACGGCGGTGGGTGTCGAGCCAGTGCTCCCAGTCGGACGCGTCGAGCGACGCGGGCGCGCCGTGCAGCGCGTTGTGGATGCGCTTCGTGATCGCGTGGAAGCGTGCGTCGCCCGACATCACTTCCCAGCGTGTCGGCACGCCCGCGTCCTCCAGCAGCGGCACGAGCCGCCGCAGGATCTCCGCCACGCCGCCGCCCGTGGCGGTGGAGTTCACCATCACCAGGCGGTGCCCGCGCAGCCCGCGCGCGAGCCCCACGAGGGCGTCCAACGCCCCGTCGGCCACGAGCGGTCGGTAGCGCTCGAGCAGGCCGGGTTCGCGCGGCGTGGGGACGAGAGCGCTCACGACGCGCGGCCCCGCGTGAGCCGGCGAGCGAGCCGGCGGGCCGCCTCGCGCTCCGCTTCGTGCCGCGCCTCCACGCACTCGCCGGAAGCCGCGAGCACGCGCTGACCGAGCCGGCCCCGCCGCCTCGCGGTGAGCAGCTGGCGCCGCACCTGCCGCTTGGTGCGCCGCCCGGGGCCATCGCGCTCGCACTGCATCGCAAGCACGCCGGCGCCCATGTCGCGCAGGCGTGCGGGCAGCTTAGAA
>JBGAOB010000092.1:0-14522 GCA_044222045.1 Candidatus Eiseniibacteriota bacterium | reverse complement strand
CGTCGCGCGGACGCCGACGCGGCAGCTTCGAAACACACGCGCCCCGCCGCTCGCGTGCGGGCGAGTCGCGGGGCGCGGTGGGCGGGCGGCTCTCAGCGGGTCACGACGAGCCGCCTCGTCTCGGTGGCGCCTCCCACGCGCAGGCGCACCAGGTACGCGCCGGCGCGAAGCTCGCGCGTGTCCACTGGCAGCGCGTGCGTGCCGGCGGTGGTCAGGGCATCGCGCAACGGCGTTCGCACGCGCCGGCCCTGCGCGTCGAACACGTCGACGTCCACGCGGTCCGTCGTGGGCAGCGTGAACCGCACCTGCGTGGCTTCGCGCGCCGGGTTCGGCGCGAGCGGGGCGAGCATCGCGTGCGCCTCAACGGGGCGGGGCGCCGCGAGCGTGGCGGTGGCGACCGCGAAGCGATCGAACGTCAGCGTCTGCCCGGCACACACCCAAGAGTCGTCCGCGGCGAGCGCATACGTCACGGTGGCGGACGGGTGCCACGCCTCGTCGAGCGCGCCGGTGGTGGGGTCGACGGCGGCGAGCGACGGCCGCGACAGGCCGCCGACGGTGGAGAACAGGCCTCCGACGTACACGCGGCCCGGCGTCACGGCCACGGAGAGCCCGGTCGCGTTCAGGTCGGGGTTCCACGCGGTCGCACTGCCGGTGCTCGCATCCAGTGCGGCGGCCGCGTTGCGCGGCTGACCGGCGACGTTCGCGAAGACACCGAGCGCGTAGACCACACCCGACTGCGCGGCGAGCGCGTTCACTCGTCCGTCGGGCGCGGGATCCCACGCGGCGAGCGTGTGCCCGGGCAGGTCGATCGCGGCGAGATACTGGCGCGCCTGGCCCATCATGCTGAAGAAGCCGCCGCCCACGTACAGCCGCCCGCCGCTCGCGGCGAGCGCGAACACGGTGCCGCCGGCGGCGGGATTCCACGACGTGGTGACGCCGCCGGCCTCGCTCACCGCTCCCAGCCGGTTGCGCGCCTGCCCGCCGAGCTGCGTGAACAGCCCGCCCGCGTACACGTTGCCGCCGGTCACGGCCAGCGCACGCACGGTGCCCAGCGCGCCGGGATTCCACGACGTGGCCGCGCCGCTCGCGGCGTCGATCGCGGCGAGGTTCGCGCGCGACTGGCCGCCGGCGGTGCTGAACTGCCCGCCGGCGTACACGACGGAGCCCGAAACGGCCAGCGCCCACACGTCGCCGTTCGCGCCCGGATTCCATGCCGTGGCCTGGCCGGTGGCCAGGTCGATCGCGGCGAGCCGGCTGCGCGGCACGCGGCCGGCGCTCTGGAAGGGCCCGCCCACGAGCACGTGGTTGCCGGTGCGGCAGGCGAGCTGCGCGGGGCCGTCCACGAGCGGCGCCCACGACGTGGCGGCGCCGGTCGAGAGGTCGACCGCGCCGAGGTAGGAGCGCGACTGGCCTCCGAGCGTGACGAACGATCCGGCCGCGTACAGGGTCGAGCCGAACACGTTCAGCCCGAGCACGGCACCCGATGCGCCGGGATTCCACGGCGTCGCGAGCCCGCTCGTGCCGTCGAGCGCGGCGAGGTTCGCGCGCGCGGCGCCGCCGACGTTCGCGAACTGTCCGCCCACGATCACGTTCGCGCCGTCCGTCACCATCGACTGCACCACGCCGTCGGGAGCGGGCGCCCACGAGGTGGCCGTGCCCGAAGCGAGGCCGACGGCGCCGAGGTGCGCGCGCGCCTGGCCGCCGAGCGTGGCGAACAGGCCGCCCGCGTACAGCACGCCCGCGCCGGATGCGAGCGCGTTGACGGTGCCGTCGGCGCCCGGGTTCCAGGCCGTGGCCAGGCCGGTGGCGGTGCTGACGGCGCCGATGTTCGCGCGTGCCTGTCCGCCGAGGCTGTCGAACTGGCCGGCGCAATGCAGCGTCGTGCCCACGAGCACCATCGCGTGCACCGAGCCGGACGCGTCGATGCGCGGATTGAACGGCAGCGGAGCTCCGTTCGTGCGGCTGATGGCGCCCACGCCGGCGCGCGGCTGCCCGCCGATCGACACGAACGAGCCGCCCACGTAGATCGCGTTCAGGGACATGGCGATGGAATACACGGCGCCTTCGATCTGGGGATCGAACGCCTGGTCGATCTGGCCGTTCGTCAGGATGTGCACGAGGCCACGGCGCGGCGAGTCGTCCACGTCGACGAACGTGCCGCCCGCGTACCAGCCGCCGCCGCCGTCGGGCACCGCGCACTCGACGACGCCCGACACGTGCGGGCTCGGAAGCTGGAGCTGGCCGTCCGTCGCGTTGAGCACGGCGCCGCCACCGGTGACCGGCCCGACCGACGTGAACGTGCCGCCCATGTAGAGGATGGAGCCCGAGCGGGCGAGCGCGTACACCGAGCCGTTCGTGTTCCAGCACCGCGGATCGCGCGACTGCGCGTGGGCGGGCGCCGACGGCAGCGCGCCGAGCGCGAGAGCGAGCGCGAGCAGCGGTCGAAGTGCGAGGGGCGTGAACGGCGTGGGCCGCATGTGGGCTCCTGTCGGGGAGAGGCGGAGTCCGCCGGCGAGCCCGGCGGTGGTGGGGCAAAGACGGCGGCGCCGGCCGCAAAGGTTACGCGGCGAATCCGAAGGCCCGCTTCGCACTCCAACCCGGGGCGCGCACCGGCCATGGCGCGCCGCGCTCGGCGGCGGCCCGCACCACCGCTCGCGGGGCCGCCCCGGACGCTCGGGGCTCGCGGAGCCCGAACGGTCCGGGCTAGACTCCCGCCCCTCGCACGACACACGCGCTGGCCGTGGCGCACCTTTCACCTTCGCCCCGGGAGTCCTCCTCCATGTCGCGTCCCGCCACGTTCGGCGAACTCAAGGCCGCTGGATACCGCTCGCGTTCCGTGAAGGACGAGATGCGAGCCAACGTGATCGCGCTGCTGCGCGCCGGCCAGCCCTTGTTTCCCGGCATCGTCGGCTACGAACACACGGTCGAGCCGCAGATCGTGAACGCCGTGCTGTCGCGCCACGACTTCATCCTGCTGGGGCTCCGCGGGCAGGCCAAGACGCGCCTGCTGCGCTCGCTCGTGCGCTTCCTGGACGAGTGGATCCCGGCGGTGGACGGCTGCCCGCTGAACAGCGACCCGTTCCACCCGCTGACGCACCACGCGCGGCAGGCGCTCGAGGTGCACGGCGACCAGACGCCCATACGCTGGGTGCACCGCGACGAGCGCTACCAGGAGAAGCTCGCCACGCCCGACGTGACGATCGCCGACCTGATCGGCGACATCGATCCGATCAAGGCGGCCACGCTGCGGCTGGACTACTCCGACGAGCGCGTCATCCACTACGGCATCCTGCCGCGCACGAATCGCGGCATCTTCGCGATCAACGAGCTGCCCGACCTGCAGCCGCGCATCCAGGTGGGCCTGCTGAACATCCTCGAGGAGAAGGACTTCCAGGTGCGCGGGTTCCCCGTGCGCATTCCGCTCGACGTGGCGGTGGTGTTCAGCGCGAATCCGGAGGACTACACGAATCGCGGCAACATCATCACGCCGCTCCGGGACCGCATCAATTCGCAGATCATCACGCACTACCCGCAGCAGCGGGAGCAGGGCATGGCGATCACGCTGCAGGAGTCGTGGACCGCGCGCGGCGGCGAGATCGAGGTGGTGGTGCCGGAGTTCATGCGCGAGCTGGTGGAGGAAGTGGCGATCCAGGCGCGGCGCAGCGAGTACGTGGACCAGAACTCCGGCGTGTCGGCGCGCCTGCCGATCGCGCTGATGGAGAACCTCGTGAGCAACGCCGAGCGCCGCGCGCTGACCACCGGCGAGAAGCGCGTGGTGACGCGCGTGTGCGACCTGCAGAGCGCGGTGAGCGCGGTGAGCGGCAAGGTGGAGCTGGTGCTGGAGGGCGAGCAGGAGGGCGCGCTGAACGTGGCGCGCGCGCTGCTGGGTCGCGGCGTGAAGGCGATCTTCAACCAGAAGTTCCCCGACGCCTACAAGCCACGCCGCGTGCGCGGCAACCGCCCCGCACCGTCCGACGGCGGCGAAGGCGAGCAGGCCGGCGCCGAGTACCGGCCGATCCTGGAGTGGTTCTCGAGCGGGCATCACCTCGAGATCGCCGACGACATGCCCGCGAAGGACTTCCAGATGGCGCTGTCGCAGGTGAAGGGCCTGTCGGCGCTGGCCGCGAAGCACCTCGAGCCGCGCGACGCCGACGAGCACGCGGTGGCGATGGAGCTGGTGCTGGAGGGCCTGCACCAGAGCTCGATGCTGTCGCGTGAACGCACCGACGGCGGCCGCACCGACTTCAAGGACATGCTGAAGAGCATGCTGAGCGGCATGGGGGACGACTGACGCCGTGACCGACCTGTCCCCGCACGACGCGAAGCGCCTGGTCGTGGACGGCTACGCGCGCGCCTCGCACGCGTATCGCGGCGACACGTTCGAGCTCGCGGGCAGCGGCTACGCGTACTGGCTCGCGCGCTTCACCCGGGCGCTGCGGGGCGGCGCGCGCGTGCTGGACCTGGGCTGCGGCTGCGGCGTGCCGGTGGCGGTCGAGCTGGCGAAGCGCTTCGACGTGACCGGCGTGGACCTGTCGCCCGAGCAGATCGAGCGCGCCCGTGCGCTCGTGCCCGGCGCGCGCTTCACGTGCGCGGACATGACGACGGTGGAGTTCGCGCCCGCGTCGTTCGACGCGATCGTGGCGTTCTACTCGATCATCAACGTGCCGCTGGCCGAGCAGCCCGCGTTGATCGCGAACGTGGCGCGCTGGCTGACTCCCGGCGGCCGCGTGCTGGCCACCGTGGGCCACGACGCGTGGACCGGCGTGGAGCACGACTGGCGCGGCGTGAAGGGCGTGAGCATGTACTACAGCCACGCCACCATCACGCGTTACCGCGAGTGGTTCGCCGACGCCGGGCTGGAGATCGTGGAGCAGGGCCGCGAACCGAAGGAAGGCAACCCCGGCTACGCGATGCTGATCGCGACGCGGGGCGGCCGAGCGCCGCACGACCGGGCCGGGAGCTGATCGCATGCGCTTCGACTACACGCAGTGGAAAGGTCGCGGGCCGGGCGACGCCGAGTTCCTGAAGCAGCTCATGGAGATCTACCGCAACCTGCTGCTGCAGACGGGCGGCGACGTGGACGAGGCGCTGAAGTGGATGGAGCACTTCGGCCGCGAGTACGGCTTCTTCAACGAGAAGTTCGGCATCGACGACTTCAAGAAGCTGCTCGAGGAGTCGGGCGAGGCGCAGGAGACCGCGCAGGGCTTCCAGATGACGCCCAGGGGCGAGCGTCGCATCCGGCAGGACTCGCTGAACGAGATCTTCTCGAGCCTGCGCGCCGGCGGCGCGGGCGACCACCGCACGCCGGTGGCCGGCGCGGGTGGCGAGCGGCTCTCCGAGACGCGCGCGTGGCAGTTCGGCGACGACCTGGCGAACCTCGATCCGCTCGCGTCGGTGAGCAACGCGCTCAAGAACCACGGCATCGACGAACTCTCGCTGGCCGAGGAAGACCTCGAGGTCTACGAGACCGAGCACCTGAGCGCGTGCGCCACGGTGCTGATGGTGGACGTGAGCCACTCGATGATCCTGTACGGCGAGGACCGCATCACGCCCGCCAAGAAGATCGCGCTCGCGCTGGCGCAGCTGATCCAGACGCGCTACCCCAAGGACACGCTCGACGTGGTGCTGTTCGGCGACGACGCGAAGCAGGTGCCGCTGAAGGACCTGATGAAGATCCAGGCGGGCCCGTTCCACACGAACACGCGTGCGGGCCTGCAGATGGCGGCGCGGCTGCTGGCGGCGCGCAAGGGCGTGAACAAGCAGGTGTTCATGATCACCGACGGCAAGCCGTCGGCGATCCGCGAGCACGGGCGGCTGTACAAGAACCCGTTCGGGCTCGATCCGAAGATCGTGAACCGCACGCTCGAAGAGGCCGCGCACCTGCGCAAGAAGCGGGTGACGATCACCACGTTCATGCTGGCCGCCGACCCGACGCTGCTGGACTTCGTGCGGCGGCTGACCGAGCTGAACCACGGCCGCATCTACGAGACCGATCCGAACAACCTGGGCGCGTACGTGTTCCGCGACTTCGTCCGGAACCGCAGGAAGCGGTTGCACTGACGGGGGGCGAGGTGGGTTGCCGAATGGGCCGCGGGCCGCTGGGCGCCGCACGACCCGCCGCGCCGGCGAACCTCCCGCCGGTGAGCGCCGGCGTGCGCGCAGGCTAGAGCGCCGCCTTCGGGCGCTGCTATGGTCCGTCGCTGGAGCACTCGCACCCCGATTCCTCGTGTCGGCCCCGGGCCCGCCCATGAACTCGCGCCGCGTCCTTCCATGGCTGCTGCTGCTCTTCGTGGGCAGCGGCTGCACCGCCCTCGTCTACGAAGTCGTGTGGTTCCAGCTGCTGCAACTGGTGATCGGCGTGTCGGCCGTCTCGCTGGGCGTGCTGCTGGGCACGTTCATGGGCGGGCTCTTCCTGGGCAGTCTGCTGCTGCCGCGCTTCGTTCCGCCCACGGCGCACCCGCTGCGCGTGTACGCGGCGCTCGAAGCGGGCATCGGCGTGATCGGCCTGCTCGTGCTGGTGGTGGTGCCGCTGGTGGCGGGCGTGTACTCCGCGTGGGCGGGCCCCGGCCCGCTCGGCCTGGTGCTGCGCGCGCTCGCGGCGGCGGTGTGCCTGCTGCCGCCCACGCTGCTGATGGGCGCCACGCTGCCGGCGCTCGCGCGCTGGGTGAAGACCACGCCCGACGGCGTGTCGTGGCTCGGCGGCTTCTACGCGGGCAACACGGTGGGCGCCATGCTCGGCTGCCTGCTCGCGGGCTTCTGGCTGCTGCGCGTGTACGACCTCGCCACGAGCACGTTCGTGGCCGTGGCGCTGAACGCGATCGTGGCCGCGGCCGCGTGGGCGCTCGCACGCGTCGCGCCGCACGAGCACGCCGCCCCGGCGCCCGAGCCGGCCACGCCCGCGCCGGGCACCGAGGCGATCCTGGTCGCCACGGGCCTTTCGGGACTCACCGCGCTCGCGGCCGAGGTCGTGTGGACGCGGCACCTGGCGCTGCTCGTGGGCGGCACCACCTACACGTTCTCGCTCGTGCTCGCGGCGTTCCTGGCGGGACTCGGCGTGGGCAGCGTGGCGGGCGCGGCGATCGGGCGATCCGTCGCGCGGCCGCGCGTGGCGCTCGGCGTGTGCCAGGCGTTGCTGTGCGCGGCCGTCGCGTGGGGCGCGTGGATGCTCGACGCGTCGCTGCCGTGGTGGCCCGTGGACCCGTCGCTCGCGAGCAGCCCCTGGCACCAGTTCCCGATCGACTTCGTGCGCAGCCTGTGGGCCGTGCTGCCGGCCACGCTGCTGTGGGGCGCCAGCTTCCCGCTGGCGATGGCCGCGCTCGCCGCCGAAGGCCGCGACGCCGGCGTGCTCGTGGGGCGCGTGTACGCGGCCAACACGGTGGGCGCGATCGTGGGCGCGCTCGCGGCGAGCCTCGTGCTGGTGTCGTGGATCGGCAGCGCGGACACGCAGCGGCTGATGATCCTGCTGTGCGGCATGTCCGCGCTGTTCGTGCTCGCGCCGCTGCCCGGCACGCCCGAGTCCGATCGCGCGTGGACGCGCTTCGCCGCCGTCGCGCTCGCGATCCTGCTCGCCGGCGCCGCGCTGATGGCGTGGGCCGTGCCGCCGCTGTCGGGACACCTCGTGGCCTACGGCCGCTTCACCGCGCGCCAGGGACGGCAGGGCGAGGTGCTGTACGCGGGCGAGGGGCAGAGCGCGTCCGTCGCGGTGACGCGGCTGCCGAACGGCGTGCTCGCGTACCACAACTCCGGCAAGGTGCAGGCCTCCAGCGCGCTCGGCGACATGCGCTTTCAGCGCATGCTGGGTCACTTCACCACGCTCGTGCCGGCGAACCCGCGCTCCGTGCTCGTGATCGGCTGCGGCGCCGGCGTCACCGCGGGCGCGGTGGCGATCGATCCCGCGGTGGAGCGGCTGACGATCGCCGAGATCGAGCCGCTGGCGGTGAAGACCGTGTCGCGCTACTTCAGCGCGCACAACTTCGACGTCGTGCAGAACCCCAAGACGCGCGTGCACATCGACGACGCGCGGCACTTCCTGATGACCACGCACGAGAAGTTCGACGCGATCACCGCCGATCCGCTGGACCCCTGGGTGAAGGGCGCGGCGATGCTCTACACGTCCGAGTTCTTCGACCTCGTGAAGCGGCACCTGAACCCGGGCGGTGCGGTCACGCTGTTCGTGCAGCTGTACCAGTGCAGCGAGCAGTCGGTGAAGAGCGAGATCGGCACGTTCATGCAGGCGTTTCCGAACGGCGTCGTGTTCGCCACTTCGGTGGATGGCATCAACTACGACCTCGTGCTGGTGGGGCAGGTGGAGCCGCACGCGTACGACGTGGACGCGTGGGAGGCGAAGCTGCGCAGCCCGCGCTACGCACGGGTCGCGCAGTCGCTGCGCGAGGTGGGCTTCGAGTCGGCCGAGCAGTTGCTCGCCACGTACCTCGGGCGCGGGCCGGACCTCTCCGGCTGGCTGAAGGACGCGCAGATCAACCACGACCGCGACCTGCGGCTCCAGTACCTGGCCGGATTCAGCCTGAACGTGCGCGAAGGTCGCAGGACCTACGAGAACATGCTCGCCCACCGGCGGCCGCCCACGGGCCTGTTCGTGCGGAGCGGCGCGCGGCCGTAGCGGCGAAGACGAAACGCGCAGGCGTCCGGATGCCGCCGGCCGCCCGCGCGTTTCGCGATCCCGCTCGCCTCACCGAACGACCACGACCCTCGCCTGCCGCGTCGCCGCGCCCTGCACGAGGCGCGCGAAGTAGACACCCGGCTCGCGCGCGGCGTCGTCGAAGCGCGCCACGTGCCGGCCCGCGCCCAGCGCTCCCACGTCGCGCGACGCCACGCGTCGGCCGCGCACGTCGAACAGCTCCAGCCGCGCGGGCGCCGCCGTCGGCAGCGTGAACGCGAGCGAGAAGTCGCGCACCACCGGGTTCGGGCTCGGCGCCTCCAGCGCCAGCGCGACGGCTCCGCCCAGCCACACTTCGCCGGCGATCACTTCGCCGTCCGCGTCGGGCACGCTCAGCCGCCAGCCGGTGCGCACGCCGTTCTGCACGCTCGTGTCCTCGAAGCGCACCATGCCGTCGCCGTCGGGGCTGCGCGTGGCCACGGGGACCCACGCGCTCGACTCGGTCGCGCGCTCGATGCGCACCGGGCCCGTCGTGCTCACGGACCACGCGAGCCGCGCACGACCCGCGTCGAGCGTCGCGCTCGCCAGCGACACCAGCACCGACGTGACGCCGTCCACCGTCCAGCGCACCGTGCCGTTCGACTGCACGCGCTGCGCGACCACGTTGCGCGCCGTGCCGGTGCGGTTGTCGGTCCAGCCCACGATCACGCCGCCGGTGGCGTCGGTCGCGAGCCCGCCGCCGTACTGCCCGCGCGCGGCGCCGCCCACCACGATGCCGTCCGTCGCCCACGCGGCCGAGCCGTTCGGCAGCAGGTGCTGCGCGTAGAGGTCGTAGTAGCCGTGTCCGCGCGCGTCGGCCCACGAGGCGAACGCGCCGCCGGCGCCGTCACCCGCCAGGCCGGCCAGTTCCTGCCAGTCGGTCGCCACGCACAGCGGCGCGCCCGTCGCGGGCCACTGGGTCGCGCCGGCTCCGTTCACGCGCTGCGCGTACAGGTCGATCGTGCCCGTGCGCTCTTCCTCCCACGCGACGATGGCGCCCGCGAGTCCGTCGGGCACCATCTGGACGCCGCCCAGCGGCGTTCCCTGCGAGAACACGGTCGTGCCGATCGCGCCCCAGCGCGCCGTGCCCGTGGAGTCCGCGCGCTGCACCAGGAGCGAGTCGGCGGTGGTGTTGCTCGTCGGGACGGGGCGGTACTTCGAGTCGATCAGCACGATCGCGCCCTTCGCGCCGTCCGTGACCATGGCGCGGGGGAACGCGTTGCTCGTGCCGTAGCTGGCCAGCAGCACGCCGTCCGCGGCCCACCGCGCCGTGCCGCCGGCACTCATGCGCTGCGCGTAGATGCCGACGTTCGACGGCTGGCGGTAGTCCGACCACGCGCACAGCAGGCCGCCCGCGCCGTCGGACGCGACCGCGCCGACGTACTGGAAGTTCGGTGCGGTGCAGACGGCGAGGCCGTTCGTGCCCCAGGGCAACGCGCCCGTCGCGTCCACGCGCTGGGCCCTCACGTCGTAGTCGCTCGTGTAGGCGCCCCAGGCGAAGAACGCGCCGCCCGCACCGTCCGGCGTCATCAGCGGGCTGTAGTGATAGGTGGTCGCACTCGACACGACGACACCGTTGTGGGCCCACAGCGACGTACCACCGGCATCGACGTGCTGGGCGAACATGCCGGCGTCGGAGCCCAGCAGGTAGATCGACCAGCCCACGATCAGCCCGCCCGAGCCGTCGCCGAACGCACCGAGGACGTACTTGTCGCCCGGCGCGTCGCTCAGCAGGACGGTGGCGCCCAGCGGCGTGCCCGTGGGGCCCAGGCGACGCGCGCGCAGGTGCTGCCCCGTGCCGAACTGCTCCGCCCACACGACCCACGCACCGTTCGCGCCGTCGTGCACGACGGCCCCGCCGCGTTGCAGCGTGCTCGGGACGGCCGTGGCGCGAACGCCGCCCGCGGCCAGTTGCGGCGCTCCGGCCGCATTCAGCCGCTGCACGCGCACCGTGGGGTCGTACTCCGAGAAGTCGGACCACGCGAACAGCGCACCCCCGGCGCCGTCGGGCGTGGGATCGAGCCCGCCCGCGAGCGCACCCGCCGCGGCCAGCGTGAGGCCGTCCGACGCCCACTGGGCGACTCCCGCGGCGCTCACGCGCTGCGTGTACGAAGGCCACCATTCGGCGGGGTCCGTGCGCCCGTCGGTCCAGGTCACGATCACTCCGCCCAGTCCGTCACCGACGGCGCGCAGGTCGTACACCGAGCCGGTGGCGGCCTGGCTGCGCACCACCACTCCGGTCGTGTCCCACTGCCGCACGCCCGTGCCGCTCAGGCGCTGCGCGCGGAGGTCCATGTCGACGGCGGAGGAGTTCGACCACACCGCCAGCGTGTGGCCCGATGCGCCCGGAACCAGCGCCACCTGGTAGACGGAGCCGCCGGCCAGCAACGTCGCGCCTCCAGCCGTCCACTGTTCGGCGCCGGCTCCGTCGAATCGCTGCACCAGGAGCCCGGGGTCACCGGACCACGCGGCGATCATGCCGCCCGCGCCATCCGAGCACGCCGCCCGCGCTTCGATGCCGGATGCGCCCGTGGCCAGCACGATGCCGTCGGCGGCCCACTGCGCGACGCCGGCCGCGCCCATGTGCTGGCCCCACAGCTCCGAGTTGCCGCTGCGTACGTCGGTCCACAGGAAGTAGCCGCCGCCCGTGCCGTCGCCCACGAGGTCCTGGACGAACTGCGCCTCCGGCGCACCACAGATGGGCGTGCCGCTGGCGCTCCAACCGGCCGCGTTCGCGCCCGATGCGGTGAGGCGGTTGCCGACGACGTTCGCTGCGCTGTTCTCGCCCACGGTCCAGCCGGCGAGCAGGCCGCCCGTGCCGTCCGGGCACACCTTCGCGTTGTAGTCCTGCGCGACCCCGAGCAGCACGCCGCCCGCCGTCCACTGGGCCACGCCCGACGCATTCACGCGCTGCGCGTAGAGGTCGCTCCGGTTCATCGAGGCCCTGCCGTCCATCCACACCACGAGCACGCCGTTCGCGCCGTCGGGGAACAGCGCCATGGCCTCCTGGTCGCCCGGCGCCGCGCACGCGGCGACCCCGCTGGCGGGCCAGCCGGCCGCCGGGGCGCCGCTGGCCGTGACGCGGATCAGGTAGACGTCCTGGGTGCCGTCGGGTGAGTCGGTCCACGCGAAGTACGCGCCGCCCGAACCGTCGGGCACCGAGCGCATGGGCGTCGCGCCCCCGGGAGGCGCCGCGGTCGTGGCCGCGGTCGACGCGACGCCCGGCGCGAGCGGCAGGCTCGAGCGGGAGGCGTGGGTGGCAGCAGGGCGACGGCTCCCCGCGTCGGCGGCTCGCGCGAACGGTGCAGCGTTCACGGACGTGGAGGCGATCGCGCTCGCGGTGAGCAGGAGGGCGGCGAACAGGGGACGGACAGGGCGCACGTGTACCTCGCTCGGTGGGAGAGGGCGGCGGCGAGAGTGGGAGTGCCCATCCTACGTTCGAGAAGTCGCGGGCGAACGGCATTTCTTCGTTCCGTCGGTGTCGCCTGCCCCCGTCTCGTACGCGGGCGGTACCCGTGCGCACTCGCCTCACCCGCATGCCCCGGAGGACGCCATGAGCGAACTGCCGCAGGACGCCGCCGCACCCGCGGCCCCCACCGCGCCGGGCTCGCGTCCCTCCGTCGCGCTCACCGCCGGGGCACTGGACGGTCTCGCCCGGTGCGAGGCACCGGTCCGCGAAGCGCCGCCGATCCGCGAGACGTGATCACGCGGCTCGACGACGCGCGCTCGCACGCGCCATGGGCTACATTGCGCCCTCGCCGGCCGCGGACGCGTCGACCGTCCGGGCCCGCCCCGAGCCGAGTCCGGAGGAACCCCGCGATGTCCGCCGAGCCCGTTCGCAGCCCCGAGGAGATCGAACGCGACTGGTACGAGAACGTCTACAAGGGCGCCGGCGACTCGATGCCGCAGCTCACGTGGCGCGCGATCCTGATGGGATCGCTGCTCGGTTGCGTGATGAGCCTCACGAACATCTACGTGGGCCTCAAGATCGGCTGGGCGCTGGGCGTGGCGATCACGGCGTGCATCATGTCGTTCGCGATCTGGCGCGGACTGCGCGGCGTGGGGCTGGTGAAGAGCGACTTCACGATCCTCGAGAACAACTGCATGCAGTCCACGGCGTCGGCCGCCGGCTACTCGGTGGGCGGCACCATGGTGTCGGCGATCGCGGCCATGATGATGATCACCGGCAAGCCGATGCCGTTCTGGACGCTGTTCTTCTGGAACGTCGCGCTGGCGATCCTGGGCGTGGTCATCGCGGTGCCCATGAAGCGGCAGATGATCAACGTCGAGCAGCTCAAGTTTCCCAGCGGCACCGCGGCCGCCGAGACGCTGCGCAGCCTGCACGCCGCCGGCGGAGAGGCGATCGCGAAGGCCCGCTCGCTCGGCGTGGCGGGCGTGGTCGGCGCCCTGGTCGCGTGGATCCGTGACGCCACGTTCACGTTCATGCCGTGGAACATGCCGGCCAGCCTGCCGTTCGGCAGCCTGGCCATCCGCGGCATCCCGCTGAGCACGCTCACGCTGCAGTGGGACATGGGCCTGCTGCTGCTGGCGTCGGGCGCGATCATGGGATTCCGCGTCGCGTGGAGCATGCTGCTGGGCGCGCTCATCAACTACGCGGTGCTCGTGCCCGCGGCGATCCACCGCGGCGACATCGTGGCGTCGAACCCGGCGGTGGGCATCGGTTTCCGCGACATCACGCGCTGGAGCCTGTGGACCGGCGTCTCGATCATGGTGGTGTCGAGCCTGATGCTGCTGGTGCTGAACGGCGGCTCGATCGTGCGCGCGTTCGCGGGCCTCGGCGCGATGCTCGGCGGCAAGCCGCCGGCCGCGAAGGACCCGCTCGAGCACATCGAGGTGCCGACGTCGTGGGTGGTGATCGGCGTCGCGGTGTCCACGGCCATCGTGATGTACATGCTCGGCACGATCTGGCACGTGCACTGGTGGATGAGCCTGCTCGCGGTGGGCCTCACGCTGCCGCTGTCGCTCGTGGCGTGCCGCGCCACCGGCGAGACCGACACCACGCCCACGGGCGCCATGGGCAAGGTGGTGCAGCTGACGTACGGCGTGATCGCGCCGGCGAACATGACCACGAACATCATGACCGCCTCGGTCACCGCGAACGCGGCGGGCTGCGCGGCGGACCTGCTCACGGACCTCAAGAGCGGCTACCTGCTGGGTGCGAACGCGCGCAAGCAGTTCATCGCGCAGGTGGCCGGCATCCTGCCCGGCGCGCTCGCGGTGGGGATCGGCTGGAAGTACCTGGTGCCCACGGCCGACGTGCTCGGCTCGGAGAAGTTCCCGGCGCCGCCCGCGCAGGTGTGGAAGGCGGTGGCGGAGCTGTTGTCGAAGGGGATCGAGTCCGTGCCGCAGACGGCCCTGATCGGCGCGGGCATCGGTGCGCTGGTGGGGCTCGTGCTGCCGCTGCTGGAACGGGCGTTCCCGAAGGCGCGGCCGTACATCCCGTCGGCGATGGGTCTCGGGCTCGCGTTCGTGGTGCAGGGCTTCAACTCGGTGTCCATGTTCGTGGGCGCGCTGATCGTGCTCGTGCTCGAGAAGGTGCGGCCGAAGATGGCCGACACGTACGTGGTGCCCGTGGCGTCGGGCCTGATCGCGGGCGAGAGCCTGATGGCCATCGTCATCACGGTGATGATCGCCTCGGGCATGGCGACCAAGTAGCGCATGAGCACCGACGCGAGCGCGGGCACTCCGCCCCGGGCGGAGCCGCCGGCCGCTGCGCCGCCGGCCGAGCGCCCGGGCCTGCCCGCGCTCGTGCTGCTGGCGGCGTGGTTCGCGCTGTTCCTGCTGGCGCCGGCCGCGCACAACGCGTTCTGGGCCGTGAACGGCCTGCGCTCGGTGACGCCCGTCG
>JBGAOB010000091.1:0-14639 GCA_044222045.1 Candidatus Eiseniibacteriota bacterium | reverse complement strand
GTCGGGGACGACAGCCTCGCCGGCACGGCCACCGCGTACGACGCGCGCTGGTCGACGGCCGCGATCACCGAAGCGAACTGGGCGAGCGCATCACTCGCTACCGGCGAGCCCACGCCCGGCGCGAGCGGCGCCGCGCAATCGTTCACGTACGGCGGCCTCAATCGCAGCACGGACCTGTGGTTCTCCGTCAAGGTCCGCGACGACGCCGGCCAGTGGTCGGCGCTCTCGAACGTGCTGCTGGTGACGCGCTACCTCGACACCGCGCCGCCGGCCGCGCCGTCCGGCGTGGCGGCCAGCACCGTCACGGCCACGGCCGCGCGCGTGCAGTGGGCCGCGAACGCCGAGCCCGACCTGGCCGGCTACACCGTGTACCGCGCCACGTCGGCGAGCGGCCCCTGGTCGCGCCTGACGAGCACGCTCGTCACCGGCACCGCCTGGGACGACGCGTCGCTGCCCGACAGCGGCAGCGTGTGGTACCAGGTCAGCGCCACCGACCAGACCGGCAACGAGAGCGCGCGCAGCGCTTCGGTGCAGGTGTCGCTCGCCGGCGCCGGCATCCTCGCGTGGTCGGTGCAGCCCGCGTACCCCAATCCGAGCACGTCGCACGAGAACGTGCGCATCCCGATCCGCGTGCCGCCGTCGGGCCCGTTCGACGCCACGCTCGAGATCCTGAACAGCGCCGGCGAGCACGTGCGCACGCTGGCGCTGGGCACGCTCGGCGCGGGCGTGCACGAAGTCACGTGGGACGGCCGAAACGACGCGGGCCGCGAGACCGCGCCCGGCGCGTACCGCGCCTGGCTGCGCGCGGGCGGCACGCGCCAGGTGGTCAAGCTGGTGCGCGTTCCCTGAGTCGACATTCCCCCGCAGGTCCCTCACGACGCCCGGCGCGCGGTTGGCGCCGGGCGATTCGTTTGCGGGTGGCGCGCGCTGCGGGGGAGGCGCCCGTGGCGCACGGCGGCCGCGACATCGTCGCCGCGCCCGCCCGCGCACCCCGCCGGCGCCCCTCCGCGCTTCGTTCACGCTTCCGCGCGGGGCGCGGGTGTCCGCTTCGTCGCGCGACGCAATGCGCTGTTGCGGTTTTCGCACCGATTCGCACGACGCGACGCCGCCGGCGCGCGAGGCTCGCGCCGACGCCCGGATGCACGTCACCGGATGACACGCGTTTACGCCGTCGCGGGTGCGGTGGGGGCGCTGCCGCACCCGCGGCACGGCCCGTGCTGAACGCCAGCGGCCTCGTGATCTCGGTGCCTCTCGCGCCGAGTGGTGATCTGGAGACACGCACCCATGCACCGCATCGTCGTCACCCTCTGCGCGCTGCTGGCACTCGCCGGCACTGCTTTCGCCGGCATCGACAACGCCGGCACCACCGCCGGGAACTTCCTTTCCACCGGCACCGGTCCCGCCGTGCTGTCCATGGGCGGCGCCACGCTGGGCTCCGGTGGCGACCTGCACGCCGCGGCCTGGAACCCGGCGGCGCTCGCGCACGTGTCCGGCAGCGAGTTCGCGCTCACGCACGGCGGCCTCGCGGACCAGCTCAGCCAGGAGTGGGCCGCCGCGGGCGGACGCTTCGGCCACGGCCTCACGCGCTGGTCGGTGTCGGGGCTCTACCAGGGCGAGAGCGGCTTCGACGGCCGTGACGCGCTCGGCCAGAGCACCGGCGCGTTCGGCGTGTCCAGCCTCGCGCTGGGCGCCGCGCTCGCGCATCCGCTGGGGCAGCACGTCACGGTGGGGTTCGGCACCAAGTTCGTGAACGAGAACCTGGGCACCGCGAGCGGGCACGCGCTGGCGTTCGACGCCGGCATGCAGGCGAGCGCGGGCGACTTCGGATTCGGCCTCGCCGCGCGCAACGTGGGCGGCCAGATGAAGTACGCCTCCGGTTCGTACGCGCTGCCGTCGAACGTCGGGCTCGGCCTGGCGTGGCGGCACCCGTCGAGCGGCGTGCGGCTGGCGCTCGACGCGAACTTCCCCTCGGCCTATTACAACGACGTGCGCCTGGGCGCCGAGTATCGCTGGCAGGAGCGCGTCGCCGTGCGCGCCGGCTATCGCATGGAACTGGGCGCCGGCGTCGACGACCAGCTCGGCGGCCCGTCGTTCGGACTGGGCACCGGCGCGAACGGCCTGTGGGTGGACTACGCGTTCCTCGCCGGCGGCAACGGCGCGGCCGCGCAGCACCGCCTCGGCCTGTCGTTCCACCCGGGCCAGCTCGCCGGCGCCGCGGCCACGCTGCGTCCGTCGACCGAGCCGGCCGAGCGCACCGCCACGCCGAAGGCCGAGAAGCCGCGCCGCGAGAGTGCGCCGGCCGTCGCCGACGAGGTGTCGCCCACGATCGAGAAGCCCGCGCGCGTGAAGGCGTCGAAGGTGCACGCGAAGCCCGAGGCGACCGCCGCGCCGGTCGAGAAGCCGGCGAAGCCCGTGAAGGCCGCGAAGCACGCGAAGTCCCCGGAACTGGACAGCGCGCCCCAGGCGCCCGCCGTGCCGGCATGGACGCTGCCCGCCGCGGTGGGTGAGAGCCCGGTCACGACGGCTGCACCGAAGACGAAGAAGCCCTCGAAGAAGTCGCTCGCGCCGACCGCCACCGTCCAGGCGACGCCGCACGCGACGCCGGTGGAGCCGGTCGTGGAGGAGGCTCCCGCCGCCGCCGCGCCCGCGCCCGTCGTCGTGGCGAAGCCCGCCGCGCCCGCGCCCGTCGTGACGCCCGCGCCGGCGAAGAGCGATGCGCCCGCGGTCCCGACCGTGCGTCCCGCGTCGATCGTCGTGAAGGCGGGTGAGTCGCTCGCCGACCTCGCGAAGCGCTGGGACGTGAGCATCACGGCGCTGATGATGGAGAACAACCTGGTGTCGGAGACCGTCAAGCCCGGCAAGACGCTGAAGCTGCCGCCGGCCGGTCGCCGCTGATCGACACCGACGCAGACACGGAGTGGCCTCCGTGGCGCGACGCCCGTCACCACCCCCCGGTGCGGGCGTTCGCGTTTCCGGTCGTGCGGCGGGCGTTTCCGGTTGGGCCGCCCGCGCTACATCCGCATCGCCACGGCCCAGCCGGCGAGCGAGGCGAGCGCGCCCAGGCCCACCGAGCCGAACACGTAGGCCGCCGCGGCCGCCCACTGGCCGTTGCGGGCCATCTCGAACGTCTCCATCGAGAACGCCGAGAACGTGGTGTAACCGCCGAGCACGCCGGTCACGAGCAGCACGCGCAGCGGCGGCGACAGCAGCGAGCGCTCCACGGCCAGCGTCAGCAGCACGCCGATCGCGAACGAGCCCGTGACGTTGACCGCCATCGTGCCCCACGGGAACGACGACTGCGGCGCGAAACGCTGCACCCAGCCGCTGGCGTACCAGCGCAGCACGCTGCCCGCGCCGCCGCCGAGCGCCACCAGCAGCGCGTTCCTCACGCCGCGGCCCCGGTGCGCGCGGGCGCGCGCCGCCGTGCGCCGGAACGCGCGCTCACAGGGGGAACGCTCCCTCGAACTTCGTGCCGTGGCCGAGCGCGAGCGCGTGCTGCATCTGCTCGCGCAGGTGCGGCGGCATCTCGGCGTACACGTCGGTGAAGATCGTCTCGATCGCGGGCGGCGGCAGGGCCTCGGCGGCCGTGACGGCGGCCGAGATCTCGGCATTCGCCTCCTCGGCCCACGCGGCCAGGTCCGCGTCGGTGAGCAGCCCCTTGCCGCGCAGGAAGGCCTCGAACCGCACGAGTGGGTCGCGCGCCTCCCAGTACTTCACGGTCTCGGAGTCGCGGTAGCGCGTGGGATCGTCGCTCGAGCTGTGCCCGCCCATGCGGAACGTGAGCGACTCCACCAGCGTGGGCCCGCCACCCGAGCGCGCGCGGTCCACGGCCTCGCGCATGCCGGAGATCACGGCCAGGATGTCGTTGCCGTCCACGCGCAGGCCGGGCATGCCGTAGCCCACGGCCTTGATCGCGATGCTCGTGGAGCGCGTCTGGCGTGCGAGCGGCACCGAGATCGCCCACTGGTTGTTCTGGCAGAACACCACGAGCGGCACCTGCTCCACGGCGGCGAAGTTCATGGCGGCGTGGAAGTCGCTGGACGACGTGCCGCCGTCGCCGATGTAGCCCACCATCACGTCGTCACGGCCCTGCAGCTTCGCCGCCCACGCGGCACCCATGGCGTGCGGCAGCTGCGTGCCGATCACGCTCGACCACGCGACCGAGTTCACCTTGCGGTCGCTGAAGTGCATGGGCATCTGCCGGCCGATCAGCACGTCGCCGGAGTTGCCGATCAACTGGCAGATCAGCTCCTGCAGCGTGGTGCCGCGCCACAGGCACACGCCGGTCTCGCGCAGCGCGTGGAAGATCCAGTCGCTCGCGCGCAGCGGGTACGCCGAGCCGGTGATGCTGGCCTCCTGCCCGGTGGCCATGCCGTAGAACCCGATGCGACCCTGCCGCTGCAGCGACAGCATGCGCTGGTCGAACAGCCGCATGCGCACCATGTGGCGGTGCAGTCGCCGCAGGTCGTCGTCGCCCACGTCGGGCAACGCGCCGACGACGCGGCCCTCGGGGTCCAGCACCTGCCGCGGCGTTTCGTCGAACGGGGCGCTCATCGCAGGTCTCCTTCGTTCAGCCACTCGCCGGGCTTCTGCAGGCGTTCCATCACGGCGTACAGGAAGTCCGCGCCGACGGCGCCGTCCACCACGCGGTGGTCCAGCGTCAGCGACAGGTTGCCCATCTCGCGCGCCACCACCTGGCCCTTCACCACGGCGGGCTTCGGCTTGATCTCGTGCACGCCGAGGATCGCCACCTGCGGGTGGTGCAGGATCGGCGTGGCGAGCAGGCCACCGCGCGCGCCGGTGCTGGTCACGGTGAACGTGCCGCCCTGCAGCTCGTCCAGCTTCAGCTTGTGCTCGCGCGCGGCGGCGGCGAGCCGTTCGATCTCGCGCGCGATCGCGAACAGGCCCAGCCGGTCGGCGTGGTGCAGGATCGGCACGGTCAGCCCGTCGTCGGTGTTCGTGGCGAGGCCGAGGTGCCAGTACTTCTTCAGCACGATCTCGTGCGTGGCGTCGTCCAGCGAGGCGTTCAGCAGCGGGAAGCGCTGCAGGGGTTCGATCAGCGCGCGGAACACGTACGCGAGGTAGGTCAGCCGCACGCCGGCCGCTTCGGCCCGCGCCTTCACGGCGGCGCGGTGCTCGACCACGGCGCCGAAATCGCATTCGCCCACGAACGTGAACGACGCGGCGGTCGAGACCGAACGGCGCATGTGCTCGGCGATCTTGCGGCGCAGCCCGCGCAGCGGCTGGCGCTCCTCGGGCTCGTCGGCCTTCGGCGCGTGCGCCGGCGCGGCGGGGGCGGCCGGTGCGGCGCCGCCCGCGGCGGCCTTCACGTCGTCGGCGGTGATGCGGCCGCCGGGGCCGCTGCCCACGACCGATTCCAGCGCGACGCCCCGTTCCTTCGCGAGCGCGCGTACGGCCGGCGTCGCCTCGACGCGCGCGCCACCGGCGGGCGCCATTGCGGACACGGACGCTGCGGCCGGCGCGGCGGCGGTGCCGGTGCGTGCGCCACGGGCGCGACGGCCGTCTCGCCGGTCACGGCGATCAGCAGCGTGGTGCCCACGGGCACCATCGCGCCTTCCTCGGCGTGCAGCGACTCGATCGTGCCGGTGCGAGGGGAGGGGATCTCGACGCTCGCCTTGTCGGTCATCACCTCGACGAGCGGCTGGTCCTCCTTCACCGCGTCGCCGGGCTTCACGAGCCAGCGGACGATCTCGCCCTCGGCCACACCTTCGCCGATGTCGGGCAGCTTCACCTCGAATGCCATGCGTCCTCCGGAGCGCCGGTCGCGCGGGGCTCGCCCGCGCGCGCCGCTCAGTAGCTCATCACGTGTTCGATCGCGTGCAGCACGCGCTTCGCGTCGGGCAGGTAGGTGTGTTCGAGCGTGTAGGGGAACGGCGTGTCGTAGCCGGTCACGCGCAGCACCGGCGCCATCAGGGAGGTCAGCGCGCGCTCCGCGATCAGCGCGGCCAGTTCCGCGCCGTAGCCGCACGTGCGCGGGGCCTCGTGCACGATCACGACGCGGCCGGTGCGGCGCACGCTGTCGAGCAGGGCCTCGGCGTCCAACGGCACGAGCGTGCGCAGGTCGAGCACTTCCACGTTCCAGCCCCTGGCGGCGGGCTGCTAGGCCGCCTCCACCGACACGGGCACCATCGCGCCGTACGCGAGCACGGTCACGTGCTCGCCGGCGCGCGCGGTGCGGGCCTTGCCGATCGGCGTGGTGAACGCGCCCTCGGCGACCTCTTCCTTGATCGTGCGGTACAGGCGCTTGGGCTCGAGGAAGATCACCGGATCCTCGCCCGCGAGCGCCGAGAGCAGCAGGCCCTTCGCGTCGGACGGCGTGGACGGGATCACCACCTGGAGCCCGGGCGTGTGAGCGAAGTAGGCCTCGGGGCTCTGCGAGTGGTACAGCCCGCCCTTGATGCCGCCGCCGTAGGGCGCGCGCACGACGACGGGGCAGGAGTACTGGTTCGCGGAGCGCCAGCGCATCTTCGCCAGCTCCGAGACGATCTGGTCGAACGCGGGGAAGACGAAGTCCACGAACTGGATCTCCGCCACCGGCCGCATGCCGTACAGCGCCATGCCGATGGCGCCGCCGACGATGCCGTTCTCGGCCAGCGGCGTGTCGGCCACGCGCGCCTCGCCGAACTCGGCCTGCAAGCCTTCCGTCACGCGGAACACGCCGCCGTTGCGGCCCACGTCCTCGCCCAGCACCACCACCTTCGGATCGTCGCGCAGCGCCGTGCGCAGCGCGTCCTGGATGGCCTGGACCATCGTCATCTGGGGCATTCGAGACTCTCCCGTGGGAAAGGGACGCGGCAGGTTAGCCGAGCGCCGGAACCAGCATCAACAGCCGTGCGACCATCGGCGGCCGGACGCGCTCCGCAGGCCGGCGCGTCGGCCGGGGGAGCGGCGCCGCGTCCGTCGGCGAAACGGCCGCGCCGAGATCGAACTGGAGTCGGCCCCGGGGTCGGCCGATCATTAGCCTTGACTAAGCTCGCCATTAGCCGTAGCTAATGACCCCATGGGAACCCCGACGATGCACTCCCGGCTCTCGCGATCGCGGCAGGACTACCTCAAGGCGCTGCTCGCGCTGGGGGGCGCCCGCGCCGTGGTCACCACCTCGGTGCTCGCGCGGCACCTGCGCGTGTCGCCGCCGTCGGCCACGAACATGCTGCGGCGGCTGGCCGCGGCGCGGCTCGTGGTGCTGGCGCCGGGCGAGGGCGCGAGGTTGTCGGCCGAGGGGCAGCGGCAGGCGGCGCTCATGCTGCGCCGGCACCGCATCCTGGAAACGTTCCTCGTGAACGTGCTCGGGCTCGACTGGTCCGAGGTGCACGACGACGCCGAGGTCCTGGAGCACCACATCAGCGACCGCGTGCTCGATGCGCTCGACACGCTGGTGGGCCACCCGGCCGAGGACCCGCACGGCCACCCGATCCCCGACGCCCGCGGCCGTGTGCCCGAGCGCGCGCTCGTGCCGATCGCGGGACTGCCGTCGGGCTCGCGCGCCACGGTGCGCGAGGTGCGCCGGCGCGACCGCGAGCGCATGGCGCGTTGGAAGCAGCACGGGCTCGTGCCGGGCGCGCGCGTGCAGGTGTGCGACGTCGACGCCGTGGCCGGCGTGGTCACGCTCGACGTCGAGGGCAGCCGCGTGGTCACCGGGCCTGCGGTGCTCGACGGGCTGCTCGTGGAACCGGCCGTCGGCCGGAGGCGCGCGTGAGCTCGGCGCACGATTCGCGCTCGCTGCCCGAGGTGCACGGCAGCGTGCGGCTGCCCGTGGCGGGCTCGTGGCTGCGGCGACTGATGGCGTTCGCGGGTCCGGCGTACCTGGTGAGCGTCGGCTACATGGACCCGGGCAACTGGGCCACCGACCTGGCCGGCGGCTCGCGGTTCGGTTACCAGCTGGTGTGGGTGCTCGTGCTGAGCAACCTGATGGCGGTGCTGCTTCAGACGCTCGCGGCGCGGCTCGGGGTGGTGACCGGCAAGGACCTCGCACAGGCGTGTCGCGACTTCTACCCGCGGCCGCTCGTGTGGCCGTTGTGGGTGCTGTGCGAACTGGCGATCGTGGCCTGCGACCTGGCCGAGGTGCTGGGCGCCGCGATCGGCCTGCAACTGCTGTTCGGCCTGCCGCTGCTGGCGGGCGTGTTCATCACGGCGGCCGACGTGCTGCTGCTGCTGGCGCTGTCGCGCTTCGGCATGCGGCGGCTCGAGGCGCTGATCGTGACGCTGGTGGCCACCATGGGCGCGTGCTTCGCGGCGCAGATGGTGATGTCGCAGCCCGACGTGGCGGCCATCCTCATGCACGTGCTGCCGCGCGGCGAGGACGGGCGTCCGACGCTGTTCGCGATGGCACCGGGCGGCGGCGTGTCGGTGCTGGGGCTGCACGGCGAGTCGCTGTACATCGCCATGGGCATCCTCGGCGCAACGGTGATGCCGCACAACCTGTACCTGCACAGCTCGCTCGTGCAGAGCCGCGCCGTGGCGGCGTCGGCCGAGGGCAAGCGCGAGGCCTGCCGGCTGAACCTGGTGGACACGATCGTGGCGCTGAACGCGGCATTGTTCGTGAACGGCGCGATCCTCGTGCTGGCGGCTGCGGTGTTCCACCGCAACGGCCTGCACGACGTGGCGAGCCTGCAGGAGGCGCACCGTCTGCTCACGCCGCTGCTCGGCACGTCGCTCGCGTCCACGCTGTTCGCGGTGGCGCTGCTCAGCTCGGGCCAGTCCAGCACCATCACCGGCACGCTCGCCGGCCAGATCGTGATGGAGGGCTTCCTGCGCATCCGCCTGCGGCCGTGGCTGCGGCGGCTGATCAGCCGCGGGCTCGCGATCGTGCCGGCCGCACTCGTGATCGGCCTGCAGGGCGAGCGCTCGGTGGACGGCCTGCTCGTGCTGTCGCAGGTGCTGCTGAGCCTGCAGCTGTCGTTCGCGGTGGTGCCGCTGGTCACGTTCACGAGCGACCGCGCGCGGATGGGCGACTTCGTGAACCCGCGCTGGGTCACCGTGCAGGCGTGCATCGTGGCGGCGCTGATCGCGGGCCTGAACGCGAAGCTGGTGATCGACACGGTGGGCGGCTGGCTCGGGAGCGCCGGGCCGTCGAGCGCGTGGGTGTGGCTCGGCGCGCTGCCGGTGGCCGTGGGGCTCGGCGGCCTGCTCGCGTTCCTGGTGGCGATGCCGTTCGCGCAGCGGTGGTGGCCGAGCCTGCGCCGCAGCGCGGTGCTCGAGCCGGCGCTGCGCGCGATCGGCGCGGGGCCGGAGGCCGCGCCCGAGCCGCACGTGCCGCTCGCGCCGGTGGGCGCGCCGGCGCTGCCGGCGTCGGCGTACCACCGCATCGCGGTGGCGCTCGACCGCGGCCGCGCCGACGACGCGGTGCTCGCGTGGCTGCGCTCGCTCGACCTGGCGAGCGACGCGCGACTGGTGTTCGTGCACGTGGTGGAGAGCGCCGTGGGCCGCTACCTGGGCGCCGAGGCGTCCGATGCCGAGATGCGCGAGGACCGCGACGCGCTCGAACGCGTCGCGGCCGAGTTCCGCGGTCGCGGCGTGCCGTCCGAGGTGCGGCTGGGATTCGGCGAACCGGTGCGCGAGATCGCGCGGCTCGCCGAGGAGTGCGACGCCGACCTGCTGGTGACCGGCTCGCACGGCCACAGCGGCCTGCGCGACGTGCTCTACGGCAGCACGGTGAGCGCGGTGCGCCACCGCGTGCGCTGCGCGGTGTTCACGATCCCGTCGCCGCCCGCGCGTTGACGCTCAGCGGCGGGCGCTCGGGCGCCACGGCACCATCGCGCCGGCCACGAGCAGCCCGGCCACGATCGCGCTGAACATCAGGATCATCCGGAACGCGGCCTCGACGCCGTTCACGACCTCACGATCCAGCAGCAGCGCCAGGCTGCGGAAGCCGATGCTTCCCGGCACCAGCAGCAACAGCGCGGGCGACAGCGTGACGGTGGACGGCAGCCTCCGCGTGCGCGCGAGCGTGTGGCTGGCGAGCCCGGCGGCGAGCGCGCCCGCGAACACGCCGAGTTCCGGTCCCAGCGCGGCGCTGCCGGCGCGGCCGGCGACGAACGTGACCACGCCCACGCCCAGGATGGGCGCGGCGTCGCGCGGTCGCGCGCGCAGCAGCACCGTGAACGCGAGCGGCGCCAGCAGCAGCGCGATCCACTCCGTCCAGCCGGGCAGCGTGGCGGGATCCAGCCGCGGCGGCGCGCCCAGCGCGAGGGACGCCACCCGGGATCCCAGCGCGACGCCGAAGCCGAGGCCCAGGAAGCGCACGAACGCGCCCGTGAGTCGCGCGGTGCCCGACACCAGGTGCTGCGTGGACAACTCGGCCATGGCGGCCGACAGCGCGAGCCCCGGCAGAAGCACCATCAGCCCGCCGAGCGTGGCGACGTACGTGGACAGCGGCCAGCCCGTGGCGATCGTGGTGGCGACCAGCGACACGCCGAATGCGGCGATCGGTTCGTACAGGCGGCGCACGGTGTCGGGCAGGCGCACGAACGTGGCCACGGCCCCCGTCGCGATCGCCGCGGCCGAGGCCACGAGGATCTCCGGCAGCCCGCCGCCCAGGAAGCGCGCCGCCGCGCCGGCGGCCACCGCGAACGCGGCCAGCATGAGCCGCGGCGAGTAGCGCTCGGGCGACTGGAGGATCGTCTCGAGCCGGCCCAGGGCGGCGTTCGGAGACGTGCGTCCGGCCGCCACGTCGGCGGCCAGTTCGTGCACCAGCGTCACGCGCTCCAGGTGGAGTTCGCCGGGTTCCAGCCGCTCCAGGTAGGTGCGCTGCTGCTCGCCGGTGCCGAACGCCGCGAACACCGACGTGGGCGTGACGAAGAACTGCCCGCTCAGGCCGAGCCGCGTCGACAGGTCCCCGAGCATCTCCTCGATGCGGTGGGAGGGGTGCCCGAGCGCGTGCAGGGCGCGGCCGAGCCGCATCACGAACGCGATCGAATCGGCCTCCGGAACGGTCGCAGGGGCGGGAATCATGGCGGCACCCTACTGCATGCGTGGCGGACGGAAAACGCGGCGCGATTCGCAGGCGACGGCGGTCCGGCGACGGGGCGATTCACCCGCGGGCGCACCCCGACCCGGACCTGGTGACCGGACGGTTCGCACTTCGAGAAGCGTTCCGGCTAGAATCGCGCCCGTTTTGCTCCGTCTCACTCACACGGCGCGGTCCTGACACCCCCCATTCGCCCGCGCGGCGAACGAAAGGCCTTCCGTGAGCGATCGACTGTACTTCGGGCGCTTGATGGCTTCGATCACCGAAGTCGTGGACGCTGTGGACCTGATCCCCGACTTCGAGCTCGCCGCGGTCTCGGTGCTCGAAGGGCAGGAGCATCCCGGCGAGGAGCCCGCGGTGCGTCGCCGCCTGCGTGCCGAGGGCATTCGTCCCACCGAGCACCGGGGCACGCTGTTGCTGGACGCCGGCGAGATGGAGCACTTCTCGTCGGTGGGCCTGCTCGCCGGTGGGGACGAGGTGTACTTCGCGTCGGAGTGGAACGACGAGTTCGAGCCGTTCCCCGGTCGCATCGGCGCGGACCAGGTGGACTTCCTCGAAGGCACGCCGCTCGGTCTCGAGGAGTGGATGTTCGACACCGGCTGCTTCCTGGCGCTGGGCGACGGCAAGGGGTTGAACTACGCCACCACCAGCCGCGACCTGCACGAGCGGCTCTCGGCGCGCTGGAAGCCCGCGAAGCGGTGAGCACGCCGACGCCGGCCCCGGAGGCCGTGGCCCGGCTGACGCCGGTCGAACTGGCGGGCACCGCAGGTCGTATCGAAGCGCTGTTGCAGGACCGCGACGGAGTCGCGCCCGCGTTCACGGCGCTCGTGTGTCATCCGCACCCGCTGTACGGCGGCACGCTGCACAACAAGGTGGTGCACCGCACGGCGTCCACGCTCTTCGGGCTCGGCGCGGCGGTGCTGCGCTTCAACTTCCGCGGCGTGGGCAAGTCGGAGGGCAGCTTCGACCGCGGCCGCGGCGAGGCCGAGGACGCGCGCGTGGCGTTCGAGTGGCTGCGCGCGAAGTACCCCGACCGCCGCCGCTGGGTCGCGGGCTTCTCGTTCGGCTCGTGGATCGCGGCGCGCACGGCGGCGGCGCACCCCGACGTGGAGCAGCTGGTGATGATCGCGCCGCCGGTGCATACGCAGGACTTCGGTTTCCTGAAGAGCGCGAGTGTGCCGAAGCTGGTGATCCAGGGCACGGGCGACGAGGTGTGCCGGCCCGAAACACTCGCGAAGCAGTACCCCGACTGGAGCGAGCCGAAGCGGCTGGTCGAAGTGCCCGAGGCGAGTCACTTCTTCGACCGCAAGCTGCACGAACTGGGCGACGCGCTGCTCGCCGGCCTCGCTCCGCGCTGACGCGCCTTCAGCCGTCGGCGCGCAAGCCGAGGCCCGTGCGTTCGCGGGCGCGCTCGCTGTCGAGGCCGGGCTCCACGTGCACGACCACGTCGGTGAACGTGGGCCACTTCAGTCGCAGCCGCCGCTCGACGCGGTGTCCCAGCTCGTGCGCGTCGGAGATCTCCATCCGCGGGTCCACCAGCACGTGCAGGTCGACGTGGATGTCGTCGAGCGCGCCGCGCGAGCGCACGTTGTGCACCTCGAGCACGCCGGGCTCGTTCAGCGCTTCCTGCTCCACCATGTCGGGGTGCACGCGGCGCTCGTCGCTGAGCACACTCAACGTGCCCTGCAGGATCTCGAAGCCCGCACGCAGGATGAGCCCCACCACCAGCGCGGCGGCCGCGGTGTCGGCCCACCACAGGCCCATGCGCGTGCCCACGAAACTCGCCAGCACGAGCACGCTCGCCAGCACGTCGCTGCCGGTGTGCGCGGCGTCGGCCACGAGGATCTCGCTCTTCAGGCGCTGGCCCTCGCGGCGCTCGTACCAGGTGACGAACAAGTTCACGGCGATCGTCACGCCGAGCACGAGGAAGCCGGCATTCGTGATCTCGGGGGTCACCGGGTGCAGGAAGCGCTGCCACGCCTCGCGGCCGATTTCCCAGCAGCCCATGAACATCATCACGGCCACGCCGAGCGCGGCGAACGTCTCGTACTTGCGGTGGCCGTACGGGTGGTTCGCGTCGGGAGGCCGACTGGCCACCCACACGCCGACGAGCCCGATGATGTTGGACGAGCCGTCGAGCAGGGAGTGCACGCCGTCGGCCTGGATCGAGATGGAACGCGTACGCCAGCCGTAGAGCAGCTTCGCCACGGCCACGGCCAGGTTCAGCACCAGAATCAGCGCGAGCACGCGGACGATGCCCTGCGCGCGATGTTCCTGCGAGATCCTCACGGTTCCTCCCGGGCGCGCACCATAGCCAACCCTCCGACCCGGGCCAACGACGAATCACGCCGGGCCGATCTCCGCCGGGGGCAGGGCGAGGCGTTCTTGACGACCCGCTGAACTCGCAGCGGGAACTCCCGGGGTGCCGGTACGTCGATGAGAAGGCGGCGGCGTGTGCCCGCTCCGGTGCAGGTGAACGGCGCGTTCGTCGGTGCACCGGGCGGGCGGTGCCCGGCGCGGGCTACACTGGCCGCCCGCTCGCGCGGGTCGGCCCGCCCCCGCGTCGCGAACGTCCCGACCGTCCCCCGTTCCATCCGAGGTGCTCCCCGTGTTCCGTTCCCGCTGGTTGTGGCTCGTCCTGGTCGTCGTCGCGGTGCTCGGCTTCCTGTGGTTCCGTTCGCGCTCCAGGGCCGAACAGCCGCGCTATCGCACCGCCGCCGTCGAGCGCGGGGACCTGCGCGCCACCGTGTCGGCGACCGGCACCGTGAAGCCGGTGACGCAGGTGGAAGTGGGCAGCCAGGTGAGCGGCACCGTGATCCGGCTGGGCGCGGACTACAACTCGCACGTGAAGGCCGGCCAGGTGCTGTGCCAGCTCGACCCGTCGTCGTTCGAAGCGCGGCTCGCCCAGGCCGACGCGTCGGTGGCGCGCGCGGACGCCGCGCTGCGCGAGGCCGAGCGCCAGTACCGCCGCTCGCAGGACCTGGTGAAGGACAACTACGTGTCGCAGGCCGACGTGGAGACCGCCGAGTCGAACGTGGCGCAGCGCAAGGCCGACCTGCAGCAGGCGCGCGCGCAGCTGCAGGTGGCGCGCGTCGACCTGCAGAACACCACCATCCGCTCGCCGATCGACGGCGTGGTGATTTCGCGCGCGATCGACGTGGGCCAGACGGTGGCGGCCAGCCTGCAGGCGCCGAAGCTGTTCGTGATCGCGAACGACCTCGCGCACATGCAGGTGGAGACGAACATCGACGAAGCCGACATCGGCCGCATCCACGCGAACCTGCCGGTGGAGTTCACCGTCGATGCGTTCACCGACGCGACGTTCCGCGGCGAGGTGTCGCAAGTGCGGCTGGAGCCGATCACGCAGCAGAACGTCGTCACGTACACGACCGTGATCCAGACGCGCAACGACGACCTGCGACTGCGCCCGGGCATGACGGCGAACGTGTCGGTGATCACGGACACGCGCGAGGGCGTGCTCAAGGTGCCGAACTCGGCGCTGCGCTTCCGGCCCGCGGGCGCGGGCAACGGCGCGCGCGGCGGCAACGGCGGCGCTCCGGGGGGCGGCGGGCCCGGTGGACGCGGTGGCGCTCCGAGTGGCGGCGCGCCGCGGCGCAGCTTCGCGCTCGCGATGCCTTCGCTCGTGGGCACG
>JBGAOB010000090.1:0-15104 GCA_044222045.1 Candidatus Eiseniibacteriota bacterium | reverse complement strand
CCGTCTCGGGTGGCGGCGACACGTCGCCCGCGAACAACCGCGACAGTGATCCGACCGCCGTGAGCACGGGTCCCGACCCCGCACTCACCAAGAGCGCGGCCTCGGCCTTTACCGTGGGCAGCAACGCGACCTATCGCCTCAGCGTGATCAACGTGGGTGGCCAGGCGACCTCCGGCACGATCACCGTGCGCGACACGCTGCCGGCCGGGCTCGCGTTCGTGAGCGGCACCGGCACCGGCTGGACCGTCGGCAACGCGGGCCAGGTCGTCACGGCGACGAACGCCGGACCGATCGCCGCCGGCGACTCGACGTTCTTCACGCTGGTGGGCGCCGCGGCTTCGCCCAGCATCGAACGACGCCACCGTCTCCGGCGGCGGCGATACGAATCCGGCCAACAACCGCGGCTCGGCGACGAGCCCCGTGGGCGCCTCGCCCGACCTGACCATCGACAAGCGCCACACGGTGGGCTTCGACGTCGGCGCGAACGGTACCTACACGCTCGTCGTGCGCAACATCGGCACGGGCGCCACGTCCGGCACCATCACCGTGCGCGACACGCTGCCGGCCGGGCTCACGTTCGTGAGCGGCACCGGCACCGGCTGGACCGTGGGCAACGCGGGCCAGGTCGTCACCGCGACGAACGCCGGGCCGATCGCCGCGGGCGACTCCGCGAGCTTCACGCTGACCGTCGCGGTCGGCGCGACCGCGGTGCCGAGCGTCACGAACAACGCCACCGTCTCGGGCGGCGGCGACGTCACACCGTCCAACAACCGCGACTCGGATCCCACGGCCGTCGCCGGCGGGCCGGACGTGAGCGTGGACAAGCGCCACACGGCGGCGTTCGGGGCCGGGCAGCCGGGCACGTGGACGATCGTCACCACGAACGTGGGCAACCTGCCCACGACGGGCGCGATCACCGTGCGCGACACGCTGCCGACCGGCGTCACCTACACGAACGCCACGGGCGCCGGCTGGAGCTTCGCGTACAGCGCGCCGGTGCTCACGGCCACGCACACGGCCGCGCTCGCCGCGGGCGACAGCGCCCGCTTCGACGTGAACGTGAACGTGCTCGCCACCGCGTCGGCCAGCCTGCTGAACCGGGCCACGGCCGCCACGCCGGGCGACACGAACCCGGCGAACGATCGCGATGCCGACCCCACCTCGGTGGCGGGTGGCCTCACGTTCGCACTCGACGTTCGCAAGTCGGCTTCGCCCGAACAGGCGGAACTGGGCGGCGTCGTGGACTACTCGGTGCGCGTCAGCAACACGGGCTCGGGCAGCGTGGACAGCGTCCGCGTGCTGGACCGGCTGCCGGCGGGCTTCCGCCTGCAGTCGGGCTCCGCGCGCCTCGACGGCGTCGCCGTGACCGATCCCACCGGCGCGCCGGGACCGCAGCTCGCGTTCCCGGTGGGCACGCTCGCGAGCGGCGGATCGCGCACGCTCACGTACCGCGTGGTCGTGGGCGCCGGCGCCGGACTCGGAACGGGCATCAACCAGGCCTACGCCGTCGCTCCCGCTCCGGGCGGCGAACTCGTGGCGTCGGCCGTGGCCGAGGCGCGCGTCCGCATCCTGGGTGGCGCGTTCGACGACGACGGCATCGTGGTGGGCAAGGTGTACATGGACTGCGACTGCGCGACCGACGGTTCGCAGGGCCACGAGGAGCTCGGCATTCCGGGCGTGCGCGTGATGCTGGAGGACGGCACCACCGCGCTCACCGACGTCGAGGGCAAGTTCAGCTTCGATCACGTTTCGCCGCGGCGTCACGTCGTGCGCGTGGACGAGTCCACGCTGCCCGCCGGCGCTCGCCTGGGCGGCCACACCACGCGCGAGGCCGGCCAGCCGCACTCGCGGTTCGTCGACGTGCAGGCCGGCGAACTCCACCGCGCCGACTTCCGCGAGGTCTCGAACGACGAGGCCGTGATGCAGCAGGTGCTGGCGCGCCGCCGCCAGGGCGAGGTGTCGGAACCGTCGGCGGAAGTCGCGGGCCGCGGCCGCTCGTCGTCACGGGCGTCGTGGACGCGCGAGTGGACCTCCGCTCGCTGAAGGACGGCGAGCTGGACGGCACCCGCCGCGATCACTTCGAGCAGGCGCTGCTCGACGCCGCCGGCAGCAGCGACGGGGGTCGCACGAACGCGCCGCGCGGCGCCGTGTACGCCGACGGCACCGTCGGCAACGGCGTGCGCGTGACCGGTCGCTACGACACCGAGGACGACCGCGATCGCCGGCTGTTCCGCGAGCTGCGGCCGTTCGAAGGCTACGACGTGCTCGGCGACGCGTCCGTGCACGAGTGGAACGCGCAGAGCAACTCGCGCCTCTACCTGCGCATGGAGCGCGGCGAGTCGTTCGCGCAGTTCGGCGACTTCGTCACGCCGATGCGCGCGGCGCAACGGCTCGGCGGCATCGGCCAGCTCGGCCGCGAGCACGCGACGCTGTCGGGCTTCGTGACCGAGGGCCGCTCGCGGCAGGTGGTCGACGAGCTGGCGGGCCTCGGCATCTCGGGCCCGTACGCGCTGTCGCGCACCGACGGCACGCTGGGCAGCGAGCAGATCGAGATCGTGGTGCGGGACCGCAACCAGCCGTCGCGCATCCTGTCGCGGCAGGCGCTCACGCGCTTCGCGGACTACACGATCGAACCGTTCACGGGACGGCTCCTGTTCCGTCGGCCGGTGCCGAGCGTGGACGCCGACCTGAACCCGGTCTCCGTGCGCGTGACGTACGAGGCCGAGGGCGCGGGTGACGCGTTCTGGACGTACGGCGCGAACGCCTCCGTGCGCCCGGGCAGCAGGCTCGTGCTGGGCGCCTCGGCCGTGCGCGACGAGGATCCGTCGCGCCCGTCGAACCTGGCCAGCCTCGACGCCACGTTCACGCCCACGCCGGGCGTGCGCGTGCTCGGCGAGGTGGCGCGCAGCGACTCGGGCAGCACGTTCCTGGACGGCGCACGGCACGGGCAGGCGTGGCGCGGCGAACTGTCGCTCGACCGGCCGAACGCGGGCGCCCGGCTGTGGGCCTCGCGTGCGGACCTCCGCTTCGACAACGCCTCGTCGGGAACTCCCGCCGGTCGCGAGGAGCTGGGGGCGCAGATGCGCCTGGCCGCGGGCGCGAAGTCGTCGCTGTTCGCCACCGCGCTCCGCAGCGAGGACCTGCTCACGCACGGTCGCCGCGACGGCGCGGAGCTGGGCGTCTCGCGCCAGCTCGGCAGCGTGTTCGGCGCCGAGGCGGCGTGGCGCTGGGCGGAGGAGACCTCGGCTCCCGCCTCGGCCACCACGCTCGGGGCGAGCCCCAACCAGACGAGCAGCGTGCGCGGCCGGCTGACCGCCCAGCTGCCCACGACGATGCACAGCAGCGCGTACGCGGAAGTCGAACAGGACCTCGAAGCCAGCGACCAGCAGCGCTGGGCGCTCGGTGCGGACGCGCAGGTGCTGCCGCGCACGAAGCTGTACCTGCGGCACGAGAACATCGCCTCGTTCGCGGGACCGTTCGCCATGAACGGCGCCCAGGAGCTGGGGCAGACGGTGTTCGGCATCGCCAGCGACGAGCTGCGAAGCGGCCACGCGTTCACCGAGTACCGGGCGCGCGACGCGTTCGCCGGACGCGAGGCGCAGGCGGTGTTCGGCCTGCGCAACCGCTGGGCCGCCGCACCGGGCCTCGCGCTGGACGCCTCGTTCGAGCGCATCACGCCGCTCTCGGGCGCGGACAGCACCGGCCGGCTCGCCGACGCCACCAGCGTGACCGGTGGCGTGGAGTGGACGCGCAACCCGCTGTGGAAGGGCACCGCGCGCGTGGAGTTCCGCAACGCCAGCTCGCGCGAGCAGTGGCTCGCCACCGCCGGCGCCAGCCGCAAGCTGAACCGCGATTGGGCGGCGCTCGCCCGCGGCACGTGGATGAGCGTGCCCGACGACGATCGCGAGGACCGGCGGACGCAGCTGGGCCTCGCCTATCGGCAGACCGACGCGAACGTGTGGAACGCGCTCGCCCGCTGGGAGAACCGCCTCGAGAAGGACGGCGGCGCGCCCGGATCGAGCACGGAGCGCACGGCGAACGTCCTGTCGGCGCACGTCAACGTGAAGCCCGCCCTGCGCTGGACGCTGTCGGGGCAGGCGGCGGCGAGGTGGGCCCGCGACGAGAGCGCCGGGCTCGTGAGCCACACCACCACGCAGTTGCTGGGTGGTCGCGCGCTCTGGGACCTCACGTCGCGGTTCGACGCCGGCGTCACGGGCCGCGTGCTGTCGGGCGGCGGCGGCGCGCAGTCGCGCACCGGCGTGGGCGGCGAGGTGGGCATGGCGTTCGCGCGCGGCCTGCGCGGCGCACTCGGTTACAACGTGTTCGGATTCCAGGACGACGGGCTCGGCGTGGATCACACGGACCGCGGCCCCTACGTGCAGCTCGGACTCAAGTTCGACGAGGCCACGTTCGGCCTCGGTCGCAAGTGAGGAGGTGAGGGACCATGCACCGCACGCACGTGATGTTCGCCACCGCGCTCGGACTGATGCTGGCCCTGTCGGCCGGCGCCGCCCTCGCCGCCACGGGGCCGCTCGCGCCGCTCGCGCGACGCACGTCGGACGAGATCATCGCCCGCGACCTCGGCCGGATCGAGGACGTGGGCCGGCAGGTGGAACAGGCGACCGCGGCCGACAGGTGGCGCGCGGCCCGGGCCGCGGCGCTGCTGCGGCTTCGACCTCGCGGCCTACGCGGAAGCTCAGGCGCTGGCGCAGCAGATGTCCAGCGGCGCACCGGCCTTCACCCGCAGCACGGTGCCGGCCGGCTCCGACCTGCCCGGCACGACGCGGGTGCGCCAGGACCTCTGGTCGTCGCTCGAGGATCTCAAGAAGGGCGAGGGCTTCGCGTGCGCGGCCGAGGAGCTCGCGCAGGCCGAGGTGCAGCTGCAGTGGGCCGGCAACGAGCAACTGGATCAGGGCACCTGCCGCACGTCGCCGCACGTGGCCGAGGCCGAGCGGCTGCTGCGTGAGGCCACCACGCTGGCCGCGGCCTGCGCGCCCGCGCCGGTGGCGGTGGTGAAGCCGATGCCGACGCCGATTCCGCCCACGCCGATCCAGCCGAGCGAGCCGGTCGCGCCCGTCGCGCCCGCTCCCACGCCGGAGGAGCTGCGCATTCCGCGCAACGTGCACTTCGCGCTCGACAAGTACTTCCTGAGCGAGCGCTCGCGCGAGGTGATCGCCGGCGTCGTGGAAGTGATGAAGAAGTACCCGTCGATCACCGTACGCCTGGAAGGGCACACCGACTCGCGCGCCAGCGTGGCGTACAACCTGCGCCTGTCGAAGAACCGCGTGGAGGCGGTGAACCAGCGCATGCAGGCGCTGGGCATCGCCGCGAACCGGATCACCACCGCGTTCAAGGGCGAGGGCGAGCTGAAGACCACCGAGGACTCGAACGCGAACTTCGCCCGCAACCGTCGCGTGGAGATGGTGTTCGTGGACTCCGAGGGGCACGACATCCACGCCGAGGAGCAGGAAGGCGACCTGCAGCTGGAGTCCGCCTCCCCCGCCCCGCGCAAGGCGGCCCCGGCCCGGCGCCCGTCGCGTCGGCGCTGAGCCGCGACATCCCGCAACGCACCGCCCGCCCGCGGGGCCACGCGCCCGCGGGCGGTGCGGGGCCACGCGCCCGCGGGCGGTCGTGCGTGCGGCGGCGTGCTCCGGCCCGGATCGACGCTACGCGAGCGCGAGCAGGCTGCGCTCGATCAGATCCTGCAGCCGCACGCCGTGGTGCACGTCGAGTTCCGACGGGCGCCCGGTCCGCACGGACTCGGCGAACGCCGCGCGCGCGCGCGACCAGGGTTCGTCGCGCGAGGCCACACCCACGTCCAGTTCGAGGGCGCCGGCCGGGCCGTACAGTTCGATCCGGAACAGCGTCTCGGGCAGCGTCATCACGCCCGAAAGCGCCACGTCGCTCACCGCGCCGCCCGCGTGCCGGCACGACAGCGCCACGTACTTGCGCGGATCGCCGCGGCCCGTGACCTCTTCGATCGGCCCGAGCGCCGCCTCCAGCAGGTCGAACGCGTGCGGCCCCATGTCGTGCAGCGCGCCGTGCGCCACGCGCCACGGCGTGGCGTACGGTCCACGCACGAACGCCCCCGACAGGAACGCGAGCCGCGCGCCGATCGCTTCGAACGCCCGCGCCGATTCGAGGAACTCCGCCGGCTTCGGGCGGTAGCGCTGCGTCAACATGAGCTGGCTCACGACGCCCGCGTCGTCCACCGCGCGCGCCAGCGCCCGCGCGGGCTCCAACGTGAGCGCGAGCGGCTTGTCGAGCATCAGGTGCCTGCCCGCGCGCGCCGCGCGCACGGCCAGTTCGGCCTGCACGTCGGGCGGCACACCGAAGGCCACCGCGTCGCAACGCTCGAGCAACGCCTCGAACGTGGGGGCGGCCTCGGTGCCGTGCGCGGCGGCGAGCGCCTGCGCGGCCTCGGGCCGCCGCGTCCACACGCCCGCGAGGCGCGACTCGGGCCCGGCGCCCAGCATCGGCGCGTAGGCCTTGGCGGCCCACGGGCCGGCACCGACCAGTCCGACGGATAGCGGTGTCATGGGACGGGGATCCTCCAGGGCAGGTGCGCCGGCGCGACGGGCGGGTCCGGGCCGTGCGCGGCGCGGCGCCGGAGGGCCGCAGCATGCCGCAGACGGCCGGCGACGGCGAGCGCGCCGCGCTGGGGCATCCGCCCCACGCATGCGCGACCAGGGCGCGGGTTCGCCGGGCCGAGCACTTTGTTCGTGCGAACACGCATTCGTTCCCGATAGACTCTTCCGACGATTCGCCTTCCCGTGCGCCCCACGTACGGCAGTTCTCCATCCCGCATCCCGTCGGAGGCCGTGTGTCCATCCCCCGCCAGCGCCTGGCGCTCGCCCTGCTGCTCGGCTGCCTGCTGATGCCCGCCGTGTCGCGGGCGCAGATCGTGAACGGCTCGTTCGAACCCGCCGTGCCGTTCTCGGGCAACCTGATCCTGGGCGGCGGCTCGACCGCCATCCCCGGCTGGACCACCACCGACACGGGTGTGGAGTGGTTCACGCCCGGAACGTACGGATTCGGCGCCGCCCCCAGCGGCATCGCCGTGGTGGACCTCGCGAACTACGTGTACTCGGCCGGCGGCATCCAGCAGACGTTCGCCACCGTGCCGGGCCGCGTGTACGGCTTCGACTTCAAGTTCTCGACGTCGCAGAGCTCCGGTCGCGACGGCACCGGGGAGATCGTGGTGAGCGCCGACGGCCAGTCCCAGGTCTTCACGATCGTGAACCACACCGGGCCGCTGGTGTGGGAGAACCGCACGTTCCTGTTCACGGCCGACGACGCCAGCGCCACGCTGTCGTTCCGCTGCCTGCAGAACGCCAACGTGCACTTCGCGATCATCGACGGCGTCGGGCCGAACGCGACCACGCCCACGCGCGGCAGCACCTGGGGACGCCTCAAGAACCTCTACGCGCGCTGACCCGGCGCGCACGCGCACGGCTCGCCCTCGAACGGCCGCCTTCGCTCGCTTGGCGAGGGCGGCCGTTCGCGCTACCACTCCCGCATGTCGCGCCTCCACGTCCAGCGCCACCTGATGCCGGCGCTCTCGCTGGCCACCTGGCTCGCCACCGCGCTCGCGGTGCACGCGGGCACGGGCACGCTCGCGACGGGGCTCGTGCTGTTCGCGACGTTCTGGCTGGTCGAGGCGACCGCGATCGAAGGGCGCTTCGAGGGCGTCGTGCCGAAGCACCCGGTGGTGATGGCGAGCCGGCTGCTGTGGCTGGGGGCGCTCGCGTTCTCGGTGGCCGACGCCGAGCGCCTGCACCTGTCCACGTTCGGCGGCGCACCGGTGCGCGTGGCCGGCGCGGCGCTGTTCGTGGCGGGGCTCGCGCTGCGGCTGTGGAGCATGCGCACGCTACGCCGCTCGTTCAGCTACGACCTCAAGGTGGCCGAGGGCCAGGCACTCGTCACGAGCGGGCCGTACCGCGTGGTGCGCCATCCGGCGTACACCGGGCTCGTGGTGCTGTCGGTGAGCTGCGCGGTGTGGAATCCCAGCGTCATCGGGTTCGCGGCGCTGGCCGTGACGACGCTGCCGCAGGTGATGGTGCGCATCGCGCTCGAGGAACGCATGCTCGCCGAGCACTTCGGCGGGCACTGGCGCGACTGGGCGCGCGGCACGCGCCGGCTGATCCCGTTCGTCTGGTGAGGTGCGGGCGCGCGTGCACCGGCGCCGCGCGCGCCCGCGGCCCGGCGGGCTATTTCTTCTTCCGCTTCGCCTCGCGCGCCTTCTTCGCGTCGCGCCGGTGCCGGCGCAGCCACTCGATCGCACCCGGAGTGTCCTCGAACGCGAGACCCAGCTCCTCGTCGATCCTCACCGCCTCGCGCTCGTCGCCCGGGCCGTACGCGCCGTCGTCCGGTTGCGGGCCGGGCCCGGTCGTGTCGACCAGGTACTTGAGCGCGTGCCGGTTCGCGCGGACCGCGCGCGCCAGTGCCGCATTCGCCTCCGCCCCGGCGCCGTGCCGCCGGAACGCCAGCAGCGCGCGCGCGAACTGCAGCATCGCGGCGGCGTCGTCGGGGTAGCGCTCGAGCAGCTCCCCCGCCTCGTCGTCGCGACCCAGTTCCAGCAGGTAGGGCGCGAGCACCAGCCGTACGCCCTGGTGGTCGCCGGGGTTCAGCCGCAGCACTTCGCGATAGTCGGCCACGGCTTCGTCGGGCCGTTCGAGTTCGGCGGCCAGCTGGGCGCGCTTCACGAGCGCGCGCATGTACGGCCGTGTCTCGACGATGCCCCAGAAGTGCCCCACGCGCTCGCGGAACGCCTCGGGCCCCAGCGCACGCTCCCCCGCGAGCACGCCCTGTGACGCCAGCGCGTGCGCGCGACGGACGTCCGGCGTTTCGTCGGTCATCAGCACCCACGCGTCGGCGCAGTCGGGCCACGTCGCCAGCGCCCGCCGAGCGAGCTTGATGCGCTGCCGGCCCTCCGAGCCCCACGCGGCCACGAGCAGGTCCGTGGCGCGCTCGGCCGGCGTGACCGGTTCGGGGTGCGGCACACGTCGGCCGACGAACGTGTTCGCGAATGCCTCGGCCTCCGCCTCGGACTCGACACCCTTCTCGCGCATCAGCCGCGACAGGTCGGTCATGATGCGCTCCGTGAAGTGCGGATCGCCGTGCTCGTCGGGCGGCGCGGGGTCGAGCACGCCGGGCAGCGCGAGCGTGAACTCGCGTTCGCCGTCGAACGTGCGCACGCGCTTCGTCCAGCGTCCCGCGTCGAGTTCGTCCTCCGTGGTGGCGGCCAGCGCCAGCAGCAGGCCCTCGCCGAACGCGAGCGCCTCGGCGTCGGGCCGCTCCGTGCGGTGGTCGTGCTCGCGCGCGAACCACGGCACGAGACCCTCGCCCGACGTCGGCAGCGCGTGGTCCTCCCACAGGTCGGCGTCGTCCATCGCCACGTCCGGCAGCGGTCGCAGCGCGATGCCCCAGTTCGGCTCGTCGAACACCGCGTCGTCCGCGTCCTCGGATTCGATCATGCGATCGTGCGCGTCGGGGCTCGCGAAGAACATCACGCCGCGCAGCAGGCCGACGTTGCCGGTGACCACCGCGCAGTCGAAGCCGTCGTCGGGCGTTTCCGATTCGATCTCGATCAGGTCGAGATCGTTCAGGTGATTCCAGATCGCGGCGCGCTCGAACGCGACCGCCGCCTCGGCCAGCGCGCGCACGCGCGCCGGCGTCACGCCAGCCCCGGCCAGATAGCCCGGCTCGGGATCGTCGCCGAGCGCGAACGTGCGCGCCGCGGCCATGAAGTCGGGCAGCTCGCGCAGCGCGGGCTCGACCTCCACCGTGATGCCGAGCGGCGCGAGCCGGTCTCGCACGGCCTCGGCGAGCGCGGCGTCGGGCACCGCCACGCGCGTCGGCCGGTAGCCCACGCCGCGCTGCTGCGAAAGCTGGTCGAGCGCCTCGAGCGGATCGAAGGCGTGGCGTTCGTCGGGGGCGCCCATCCGCCCGATCGCGCCCGCCCGGCGCTCACGACTGCACGCCACCATCGCCCACATGCGAAACGGCATGCCGTCGCCGTCGTGGGCCCACTGCGGCAGTCGCACCACCGCCAGCTCCCAGACGTCGAGCGCTTCCTGAGGAAGGCGGCGCAACCTGTTGAGAACGGCCGGGCTGGCGGCTTCTGGATTCGGCATCGGCGGGACTCCCGGGGGCGCTGGTTCGGGGGGGCCACCATACCGCGTCGCGCGGTCGCCGCCCAGCCCGAAGCACCCCGTGCGCCCGCCGACCTCGCCGGGATTGCTGGGGTGACGGGTCCGCCCCGAACCGCGGTCGCCCCGTTCCCGTTCGACACCCGATCCCACGGAGATGCTCGTGAAAGCCACTGCCCTTCTCGTCGCACTGTTCGCGCTCGCCACGTGCGGCGCCGCCTCGGCCCAGGTCGATCCCGCGAACATGGTGAGCGGACGAGACTCGCTCATCGGCGGCCCACCGCCCGCCTACACGACCGTGCTGTACACCGTGCCCGCCGGTCAGCGATTCGTGCTCACCGACGTGTCGCTGCCGGACGTCCCTTCGGGCTTCGCGTTCCCGCTCGTCGCCGACGACGGCGCCCCGCGCTGGTCCCTGGCGCCGGCGGCCATGCCCGGATCGACGTCGCGCTTCTGGTTCCGCAACGACTGGCGCACGGGCCTCGCGTTCGACGAGGGGCACCAGGTGGGGCTCGTCACGAGCACGACGCAGGTGGGCGGCGTGGTGAGCTGGTCGGGGTACCTCGTGCCGGTGGCCACGGCGGCCGCGCCGCCTTCGGCGCCCGAGATGCTGGGCCTGCACCTGTCGCCGAACCCCTCGCGCCAGTCGGTGACGCTGCGCTTCGAGCTGGCGAAGCCCGCCGACGTGGCGTTGTCGATCTACGACGTGGCGGGACGCAAGGTGCGCACGATCCGCCGCGGCCACGCGTCCGCGGGCGCGCACGAGGCACGCTGGGACGGCCGTACCGACGCGGGCCCGCTGGCCGAGGCGGGCGTGTACTTCGCGCGTCTCGAAAGCGATCGCGCCGGCAGCGTGCAGCGGCTCGTGCGCGTGCGGTGACGGGTTCGCGAGGCGAGAACGATCGCGGGGCCCCGTCCACCCCGGGCGGGGCCCCGCACGTTCCGCGTTCGGTGCGGCCGTGCGGCCGTCAGCTGCGGCCGAGCGCGCCGAGCAGTTCGTTCCAGCGGCCTCGCCGGCTGAACTGCAGCTTCGCGTAGTCCGGCGCGTTTTCGTCGGGCGTCGCCGGGAAGTAGATCGACACGCCGCCGGCGCCCGCCATCGAACGCGAAGCGGTCGTGTTCGCGAGCACGAAGCCTTTCGCGGCGTCCACGGCGAGCGCCGCGAGCACGGCCCGCGCGGCGCGCACCACCGCGGGCTGGTCGGCCATGCGCGCCACGAACTGCCGGCACAGGTCGGCCAGGTCCACGTACTCGGGCGAATCCTCGAAGTGCAGCGCGGCCGAGCGCGCGCGCAGCAGCCGCCCGATCACCGCGTCGTCGCCCGCCTTCACGCGCGGCAGCAGCGCGCGGGCGAGCGCGTCCACGAGCAGGCGCATGTCCTCCGCCCGCCCCAGGTCGAGCGCCGACTGCGTGGCGATCTCGCGGGCGCGCCGGAAGTACCGGCCGTATTCCTCCACGATGATCGTCGCCAGTTCCCGCGCCGACATCTCGGGGCGCTTCACGAGCCGCCCCAGGATCGGGCCGTACGGCCAGCCGGCCGCCGGCTCGGTCTCCTCGGAACCCACCATCACGCCGGCCACGTCGCGCAGTTCGTAGCCGATCTCGAGCATGTTCATCAGGCACGCGTCGAGACCGAGCAGGTCCACCTGCCGGCGCGCACCGAGCGCGCCGCGGATCGCCGCGCGCAGCTCCTGGTTGTCGAGGTAGTCCTGCGAGCCGGTGTCGATCGCGATCGCGCGGCGGTGCGGCGCGCGCGTCATGACGGCGGCGATCGTGGTCTTGAACAGCGCCCGGCGCAGCCGCTTCACGCGCGCCGCGCGGCGCGGCGAGGCCGCGCGCAGCGAGCCGTAGTCGTAGTCGGCGGGCAGGTTCTCCCAGCCACCCCCGTGATTCCACACGTCCAGCAGCACGCGCTGCGCGGGGAACTTCCGCAGGCCCCACTTCACGAAGTCGCGGAGCGTCTTCGGCGAACCGGTGTTGACGCCCTTCATCGACTCGAGCACGGCGAGCGAACCCTTGCCCACGCGGTAACGCGTGGTGCCGCGCTCCTCGGTGTCGTACTGCACCACCACGTGCACGCGATCCGTGGAGCCCACGCGCTCGAGTTCGCGCAGGTCGCCGAGCCCGGCGGACTCGAGGTCGTTGTCGCCCGCCATGTAGATGAGCCACGTCCAGTCGGCCTTCGGGGCGCGCTTCGCGCTCGCGCCGTGGGTGGCCTTCGATCCGTTCCCGCGCTTCGCGCGCCGCGTGCCTCGCTTCTTCGAGCTCGCCATGTCGCCTCCGGGTTCGGGTGTGCATCGACGCCGGCGGCACTGTAGGCCCGCGGTCGCGGGCGGGCCACGACGAATCCCGAGAAACCCGGTGCCGGGGCCGGGCGATGGTGCTAGCGTCCTGCCCGCGTCGCCGCGCGCACTCGCCCTCGCCCCGCTCCCTCGTCGCACGCGTGAGGCCTCGCGCCCTCTCCTCCACGCCGCCCGCGGCGTGGCCGGCGCTCACCCCCTGTCGCGCGACGGCGCGTGTCGCCGGCGCGCCCGAGAAGCGGGGCTGACATGAACGGGATCGATCCGTCGTTCGTGCTGGTGGACGCGGCGTCCAACGTGCGCGAGGCGCGCCGTCGACTCGCCCTGCACCCGAACGCGCACTGGATGATCGTGCGGCGCACCGTGGGTCCGCAGGTGTACTGGTACACGTTCCCGGTGGATCAGGCCCTCGCGCGCATGCAGCCGCACGGCCCCGCCGAAACGGTGGAGCGCGCGCTCGACCTGCACGAGTGGCGCTCGGTGGAAGCGCGCACGCGGGCCGACGTGCAGTCGGGCGCCGCGCCTTCCGGGAGACGTGCTCCTGCGCGCTCCCGGCGTCCCCGCCGGCGTGTTCGCGCCACCCCGGCAGCGCGCCGCGCCCCGCCGGCCGGAGCTGGTGCAGGCGCGGGCGTCCGCGCGCCCGAGGTGGCATTCGAGGAGGCCGACCGCTACAAGCGCACCGGCCACGCGGCGGGACCACGCCGGGCGGGCCGTGACGACCTGTCCGCGAAGGCCAAGAAGTTCGCCGCGAAGAAATCCCGCGCGGCCGGCGCGTCGCCGCGGCGCCGAGCCGGCCGCCGCGCCCGGCCGCGGTCGCCGCCGACCGAAGGGCGAGCCGGCGCCGTTCCACGCGTGGCCCGACGTGCAGGCCCCCGACACGATCCACGACGGCGAGGTCGTTCGAACTCGAAGTCAACTTCGCGCGCGAGCAGGTGGCGGGTCGTGGGCGCCGCCGTGGACATCGCGGCGGCGCCGGACCTGTTCGACGTCACGCTGGTGATCACGGCGCCCGGCTTCCGCACCGCGAGGGGCTGGCGCCACACCCTGCACGTGGACCGCGACGCGCCCGGGACGTCGCACGTGACGGTGCGCCTGACCGCCGCCGCGGGCGCGTGGCCGAAGGGCGAGGACACCATGCACCGCGTGATCGGCGTCGTGTACGAGTACCGGGGCGAGGTGTGCGGCATGGCGCAGCGCCCGATCGTGATCGTGCGCCGCGGCGCCGCGCTGGACCCCGCCGCGGCCCGCGACGCGAAGTCGTTCACCGCGCAGGCGCCGCGCCGGGTGCCGCTGTGGGTGCGCGAGGGAGCGGTGCGCGCCGACCTCACCGTGGCGCTCACGCGCTACGACGGCAACGCGGCGCGCAGCAACTTCGTGTGGTCGTTCCACTCGCCGCACGACGTGCCGCTGCCGAAGCCCGTGCCGGTGAAGCTGTCGGACGACGCCGCGTCGTTCGCCCGCGCCATCACCCGGGACATCGTGCGACTGGGCGACGAGGCGAGTCCGCTGCTCGCGAAGCACGTGCGCGGCGCGGGCAAGCGCATCGCCGACCGCGTGCCGAAGGCCATGTGGGACGCGCTCGCCGCGGTGGCGAAGGCGCCCGCGGTGCGCAAGCGCGTGCCCGACGTGCTGCTGCTGACCGAGGAGTGGAGCATTCCGTGGGAGCTGGCGATGATGGCGAAGCCGCGCGACGCCAAGGCGCCGCCGTTCCTCGGCGCGCAGGTGAACTGGGCCGCTGGATCCTCGGCGAGCCCGCCGCCACCGCGCAGCCCGAGCCCGCGCTCGACGTGCGCCGCATGGTGGTGCTGTACGGCGACTATCCGAAGGACCAGGAACTGCCCGAAGCGATCGTCGAACGCGACCGGCTCGTGAAGCGCGAGAAGGCCGTGGCGGTGCCGCTGAAGGACGCTCAGGTGGATCACGTGCTCGACGGCGACAAGCCGCGGGCGGCGGGCAGCTGATCCACTTCGTGCCACGGCGTGGGCGACCCCACGGATCCCGGCAACACGCACCTGGTGCTGGAGTCGGGCGCGCCGCTCACCGACGACATGCTGCGCGACGCCGCCGTGGGCGAGAAGCAGCACCCGTTCCTGTTCCTGAACGCATGCGAGGCCGGCACCGCGGGCGACGAACTCGACCTGGCGAGCGGCTTCGTGGGCTCCGCGATCCAGGCCGGGTTCCGCGGTTGCGTGGGCGCGCTGTGGAACGTGGCCAGCGACACGGCGCGCGAGGTGGCGCTCGAGTTCTACGACCGGACGCTGAAGCGCGGCGAGTCCGTGGCGTCGGCGCTGCGGGCCACGCGCGGGCGATTCATGATGCGCCGCGGAAAGGCGCCGGACGACACGTACCTGGCGTACGTCTTCTACGGACACCCGGCCCTGCGCCTGCGCCGGCCGCGCCCCGTGCGCGGATGACCGCCGCCGGGGCGGCGCGGGCCACGGCTGACCAGCACTTGGAACACTCTCAAGGTGATCGGCACCCCATGCCCGCGAGACGGTTGCCGCCGCCATCCGCAACCATTCGCGCCCGGCGTTACGACGGAGGTGACGGATGAGCCCGAAGCCGAAGAAGCCCGCGGCGGAAGTCCGCCTGCTGGGCGACGACATCGAAGTGCGCGGCGCCGGCATCGCCGCGCGCGAACTGTCCGCGCGCG
>JBGAOB010000089.1:0-14758 GCA_044222045.1 Candidatus Eiseniibacteriota bacterium | reverse complement strand
GCCGAGTTCATGCCCGCGGACCCGGACACCGGGCGGCCGACCGGCATGGTCTTCAACATGGCGTACGGCGTGCAGGGCGAGTGCCGCTACGTGCACGTCCCCGGGCTCCTCGAGAGCATCGGCGTGCCCTACACGGGCTCGAGCCCGCGTGGGCACGCGGCCTGCCTCGACAAGGTGCTCACCAAGCTGCTCATCGCCAAGGCCGGCGTGAACACGCCGCGCTTCTGCACGATGTGGTCGGCGGCCGACTTCGACGAATCGCTGCGCTTCCCGCTCGTCGTGAAGCCGCGCCACGAGTCCACGAGCCTCGGGCTCGCGCTCGTCCACGGCCGCGCCGAACTCGACGCCGCCGTCGCGGGCATCGTCGCCACGTACGGCCAGGACGCGCTCGTCGAGGAGTACGTCGACGGCCGCGAGGTGGCGATCGGGCTGCTCGGCAACGATCCCGTCGAGATCCTGCCGATCGTGGAGCTGGACTTCGGCGACCGGCCGTCGCGCATCGTCACGAAGGGCGACAAGTTCCACAAGACCGACGACGAGCCCGAGAAGGTGTGCCCCGCGCCGCTCGACGAGCGGCTGCAGCGCGAGCTGCACGAAGTGGCGCGCCGCGTGTGGCGCGCGTGCGGCTGCCGCGACTACGCGCGCATCGACGTGCGCATCGATCGCGACGGCCGACCGTTCGTGCTCGAGATCAACTCCATGGCTTCGCTCGGCGCGGGCGGCTCGTACATGCGTGCGGCCGGCGTGGCGGGCTTCACGTTCGACTCGCTGGTCGCGGAGATCGTGGATCGCGCGCATCGCCGCTACTTCGGCACGCCGGCGCCTCGCGAGGCCGGGCCCGTGCCCGCCGACGAGTCCCACGCGTTCGCCTCCGAACTGGACGACTGACCCGACACCGGAACACGGCCGGATCGCCGCCCGGAGCGCCGGGGGCTTCCACGAAAGGACGTCATGCACTTCCCCTCCCGATTCGCCCCCGCCGCCCGCCTCGGCGCCGCCCTCGCGGTGGCCGCCGCGCTCGCCGCCGGCCTCGCGCTGCCGCGCCCGCACCGCCCGGCCCGCCCGTCGGCGCACGCCGCGGTGGTGGCCGCAGCGCCCGCGCCCCGCATCACGCCCCGGCAGGCCGCGGCGCTCGCCGTGAACGACCTGCGTCCCGTGGACGGCGGCTGGACGCTGGTGCACCCGCGACACACCGCGCGCTTCACCGCGGCCGGCGTCGCGTTCGAGGCGCGGCGGGGTCCGGCGTGGCGCTGGACGCTGCGCGCCGCGGGCCCCGAGGGGGCGCTGCGCGCGGCCACGCCGGTCGCGCCCGTGCAGCGGGACGGCGTGGTGTCGTACGACCGCGGCGCGCTCGAGGAGCGCTACCGGCCCGGCGCCGAGAGCGTGGAGCAGGACTTCGTGATCGCCTCGCCGACGGCGCCGCGCGGGCTGGACTTCGTGATCGAGGGCGCGGTCGCCTGCGACGGCGCGTTCGAAACCACGCCGCACGGGTGGACGTGGCGCGCGGACGACGGCGTCGTGAGCCTGGGTGACGTCACGGTGCGCGACGCGCACGGCCGGAAGCTGGACGCGCGCATGGACGTCTCGGCGGGCGGCACGCGCATCGTGGTCGCGGGCGCCGCGCTCGCCACGGCGGCCTACCCCGTGACCGTGGACCCCGAGATCGGCACGAACGACTTCCGCATCAGCGCGATGGGCCCCGACGGCGACATCACGTACGACGGCCGCCACAGCGCGGTCGCGTACAACGCCACGAACGGCGAGTACCTGGTGGTGTGGGAGGGCGACGACGACACCCCGGGCAACGGAGAGGGCGAGTTCGAGATCTTCGGCCAGCGCGTCAACGCCACCACGGGCGCGGCCGTGGGCGCGAACGACTTCCGCATCAGCGACATGGGCACGAACGGCGACTCGGGCTCCGACGCCGTGTCGCCGGCGGTCGCGTGGAACGCCACGAACAACGAGTACCTGGTCGTGTGGTCGGGCGACGACAGCTCCGGCGTCACCGCGAACGGCGAGTTCGAGATCTTCGGTCAGCGGCTGGCCGGCGCCACGGGCGCCGAGGTGGGCGCGAACGACTTCCGCATCAGCGACATGGGTCCCGACCTCGACCCGCTGTACGACGCCGACGAACCGGCGGTGGCGTGGAACGCCGCCGCGAACGAGTACCTGGTCGTGTGGTCCGGCGACGACAACTTCTTCCCGCTCGTCAACGAGGAGCGCGAGGTCTTCGGCCAGCGGCTCGCCGGCGCCACCGGCGTGGAGGTGGGCACGAACGACTTCCGCATCAGCGACATGGGGCCGGACGGCACGACGCTCGCCGGCGCGCGCGAACCGGCCGTGGCGTACGCCAGCGGCCCGGCGCAGTACCTGGTGGTGTGGGCCGGCGACGACGGCGCGCCGCTCGCCGACGACGAGTTCGAGATCTACGGCCAGCGGCTGGTCGGCGCGACCGGCGCCGAGGTCGGCACGAACGACTTCCGCATCAGCGACATGGGCTTCGACGGCGATCCGACGTACGACGCCGAGGCTCCGGCGGTCGCCTACGCCACGACCGAGAACCGATGGCTCGTGGTGTGGTCGGGCGACGACGTGTTGCCGGGCCTGGTCGAGGGCGAGCGCGAGATCTTCGGGCAGTTCCTCGACGCCGCCACCGGCAACGCCGTGGGCACGAACGACGCGCGCTACTCCGACATGGGGCCCGACGGCGACCCGGTGTACGACGCGCTGTCGCCGGTCGTCGCGTACGACAGCGCCACGCGCGAGTTCCTGATCGCGTGGGACGGCGACGACAAGGGCGGCGGCCTCGCGAACGGCGAGTTCGAGATCTTCGGCCAGCGCGTCAACGCGTCGAACGGCAACGAGGTCGGTCGGAACGACTTCCAGATGAGCGAGATGGGCATCGACGGGCACACGAACGTCGGCGGCTTCGGCCCCGCGGTGGCCGTGCGCACGAGCGGCACGTTCGAGTACTTCGTCACGTGGCACGCGGACCAGGACACGCTCGGCCTCGTGGACGACGAGTTCGAGGTGTACGCGCAGCGCCTGCAGGGCACGGACGGCCGCGAGCTGGGCGTGAACGACCTGCGGCTGAGCGACATGGGCCCCGACGGCGACATCGACTGGGACGCGCACTTCCCGCAGGTCGCGCTGAACCCGTACGACGGCGAGTACCTGGTGGTCTGGGAGGCGGACGACACCACCGGCACCATGGTGGACGGCGAGACGGAGATCTTCGCGCGCCGGATCAGCGCGACCACCGGGGCGCCGCTGGGCCCGCGGGCCGTGCGCGTCAGCACGATGGGCCCCGACGGCGACCCGGCGTACGACGCGCAGGACGCCGCGGTGACGTTCGACTCCGTGCACCACGAGTGGCTCGTGGTGTGGGCGGGCGAAACGAACGAGGGCGGCCTCGTGGGCGGCGAGTTCGAGATCTACGGCCAGCGCCTGGACGCGCTGGGCCGCGAGATCGGCCCCGACGACTTCCGCATCAGCGACATGGGCCCGGACGGCGATCCGCTGTACGACGCCGCTCACCCGCGCGTCACGTACAACCCGACCGACGACGAGTTCCTGGTCGTCTGGGACGGCGACGACAACGCGTCGGGCACCGTCGAGGGCGAGCTGGAGATCTTCGGCCAGCGGCTCGACGCCGCCGGCGCCGGCGTGGGCACGAACGACTTCCGCATCAGCGACATGGGCTTCGACGGCGACGCCGGGTTCGACGCGCTCGATCCCGCCGTGGTGCACAACGCGGTCCGCGACGAGTACCTGGTGGTGTGGTCGGCCGACGACAGCAGCGCCGTGCTGCGCAACGGCGAGACCGAGATCTTCGGCCAGCGGCTCGACGCCTCGGGCGCCGGCGTGGGTGCGAACGACTTCCGCATCAGCAGCATGGGACCGGACTCGGACCCGTTGTTCGACGCTTCCAAGCCGGCGGTCGCGTTCGATCCCGATCGCGACGAGTACCTCGTGGTGTGGGAAGGCGACGATCTCAGCGTGGTGGGCGCCGAAGGCGAGCAGGAGATCTTCGGCCAGCGGCTCGGCGGCGACGGCCTCGAGGTGGGCGCCGACGACTTCCGGATCAGCGACATGGGCCCCGACCTCGACCCGCTCTACGACGCCGCCTCCCCCGCCGTGACGTACGTGCCGGCCCAGCACGAGTACCTGGTGGTGTGGGACGGCGACGACAACGTGGCGACGGTGGACAGCGAGACCGAGATCTTCGGCCAGCGCCTGGACGCCGCGACCGGCGCGGAGGTGGACGTGAACGACTTCCGCCTGAGCGACGCGGGCCCGGACCTGAACGGCCTCTTCGACGCCTCCCACCCGGCCGTCGTGCACTCGGCGGCGCTGCATCGCTCGCTCGTGGTGTGGCAGGCCGACGACACCACCGGCGCGCTGGGCGTGAACGAGTTCGAGATCTACGGCCAGCAGTTCGCGAACGACCCTGCGTTCACGGGCGTGAGTTCCGCCCCGCGCTCCGGGCTCGCGCTGCGCCTCACCCGCGGCAATCCCGTGCGCGGTCCCGCGCGATTCGAACTGGCCGCGGACGCGCGCGGCACGTTCGACGTGAGCGTGCTCGACGTGGCCGGCCGCCGCGTCGCGAGCCAGTCCGTCACCTTCGCCTCCCCGGGCCGCGTCGATCTCGAAGTCGACACGCGCCACTTCGCTCCCGGCGTCTACCTGGTGCGGGCTTCGGGGCCCGGTCGCCAGGCCGTGCAGAAACTCGTGTTCCAGCGCTGACCCGAGCGCTCCCGTCCCCGGACCGAAGGAAACCCGCATGAACCGACGACTCGATTCCCTCACCCGCGCCGCGGCACTGCTGCTGATGCTCCTGCTCTCCCCGGTTCCCGGCGCGCACGCGTCGAGCATCGAGGAGGACGACGAGGACGTGAGCGGCGCCGACCGCGCCCTCACGCCGCCCGCCGCGCTGCTCGACTCGAGCCGGCGAGACGCCGCCCAGACCGGTTTCGGCTGGGTGGCGGGACTGAGCGCCTACATGGCGAACGACGACAACGTGTTCCGCAGCCCCTCCGGGCAGGAGAAGACGAGCGGCGCATGGGGCAACGCGGGCTGGGTGCGCACCGACGTGCGATTCCGGCGCACGAACCGGATGCTGACCACGCTGTCGTGGAACCAGACGCGCTTCCGGTCGTTCGACCAGATCGACTCGTCCCACCCGCACCTGAGCCACTGGTACCAGCACCGCTTCTCACCGAGCACGTCGCTGGAACTGGATTTCGACGCCGTGCACCAGAACGACGACGCCACCACGATCACCGGCTTCGCCTACACGCGCGACTACAGCTACTGGCGCTACGGCGGCGAGGCGGTGCTCGAATGGGCGCCGGGCACCCGGCACCGCTTCCGCGTGGCCGGCGAACAGGTGCGCAAGGACTACGGCGAGGTCGCCGCGTTCAACTCGCTCGACTGGAAGCACTGGCGCGCCAGCGGCTCGTACCGGTTCCGCATCGGCCCCGAGCATGTCGCGGGCGTGAAACTGCAGCAGGGCGAACGGCGCTACGACGAGGAGCCCGCGTCGCTCGCCGACGGCAACGAAGCGATCGGCAATCCGGCCGAGCACCATCGCTACCGCGACTGGATCCTCTGGTACGGCGCGCCGCTCGGCCGCCGCGTGGACGTCGACCTGAGCGTCTCGCTCGGCACGAAGACCGACCTGTTCCGGGGCTGGGAGGACTACCGCGACCGCGGCGTGCGCGTGAGCGTGCTCGCGCGTCCGACCGCCGGCACCGAGCTGCGCGCGGGGCTGTCGGCCGGCCACCGCGAGTACACGCTCATGCCCGCCGATGCGGGCGCGAAGCTCAAGTACGACACGGTCGAAGCGCGGCTCGGGGCGCGTGTGCACCTGGTGGGTGGCCTGTGGGCGTACGGCGACGTCAACACGTACCAGCGCGACACGAACCGCTCGAGCGGCCTCGACTACCGCGACTACCGCGGCGTGTTCTCGCGCGCGGGCGTGAGCCTGTTCCACTAGCGCGCACGCGGTCCGGTCGACGGGCGCGGAGGCTTCCACGGGGAAGCGCCGCGCCCGTTCCGTCTGCTACCTTGCCGCGCCATGGAACTCGGACTCTGCACCTTCGGCGACGCCCCGCCCGATCCCGCCACCGGTCGCGCGACGAGCCCCGCGCAGCGACTGCGCGAGTTGATCGAGGAAGCCGAGCTGGCCGATCAGCTCGGGCTCGACGTGTGGGCCGTGGGCGAACACCACCGCCCGGACTACACGGTTTCCGCGCCCGCGGTGGTGCTCGCGGCGGCCGCCGCGCGCACGAAGCGCATCCGGCTCTCGAGCGGCGTCACGGTGCTCAGCTCCGACGACCCCGTGCGCGTGTTCCAGCAGTTCGCGACGGTGGACCTGCTGTCGGACGGCCGCGCCGAGATCATGGCGGGCCGCGGTTCGTTCCTGGAGTCGTTCCCGTTGTTCGGCCAGGGCCTCGACGACTACGACGAGCTGTTCGCGGGCAAGCTCGAGTTGCTGCTGCGCCTGCGCGACGGCGAGCGCGTGACGTGGTCGGGCGCGCACCGCGCGCCGATCGCCGATCGCGGCGTCTACCCGCGCCCCGTGCAGCAGCCGCTGCCGGTGTGGATCGCCGTCGGCGGCACGCCGGCCTCGGTCGCGCGCGCGGCACGCCTCGGCCTGCCGCTGATGGTGGCGATCATCGGCGGGCAGCCCGTTCGGTTCGCGCCGCTCGCGGCGCTGTATCGCGCCGAAGGCGCGCGCGCGGGTCACGCCCCGGGCTCGCTCCGCGTGGGGCTCAACATGCACACGTACGTGGCGGAGGACTCGCAACAGGCGGCCGACGAGTGCTGGGCGCCGTACGCCGACGTGATGACGCGCATCGGTCGCGAGCGCGGCTGGCCTCCCGTCACGCGCGCGCAGTACGACGCGATGCGCGGACCCGACGGCGCGCTGCTCGTGGGCAGCCCGCGGCAGGTGGTGGACAAGATCCTCGCGCACCACGAGCACTTCGCGCACGACCGCTTCCTGGCGCAGATCGGCGTCGGCGCCGTGCCCCACGCGCGCGTGATGCGCGCGATCGAACTGTTCGGCACCGAGGTCGCCCCCGTCGTGCGACGCGAGCTGGCCTCGCGCGCCGGCGCCTGAGGCTCAGGCGGAAACGGGCCGGCGCCTCCGCTGCCAGCCGTCGAGCGCGAACATCACGGCCATGAGCACGAGCGGGCCGTCGATCAGGGCGTACACGTCGATCGGGAAGCGCGCCCACGCGGACGCCAGGTGCACCGCGACCAGCCCCACGCACGCCAGCGCGCCGGCCCACGGCCACTTCCAGGCGACCGCGAGCGCCAGCAGCACCAGCAGCGTGGGCACCAGGTGCATCGCCAGCGCCAGCAGCGTCGGTCCCAGCCCGTGCCGGCCGTCGAACACGTCGAGCGCGAACACGCACAGGAACAGGGCGAACGCCAGGCCGAGGATCCTCGGCGTCCAGCGCAGTCCACGGCGAATGGTCTCGGTCATGCGATCCTCCTCGAGGGGCCGGTGACACGCCGCGTCGCGCGACTCGGCGCACCCGGCGCTCTCCTCCCCGACACGGCGCGGCGTCAGAACCGCGCGTTCAGCACCAGGCGCGGCGCCACCCGGGCGCCGTGCCCGCTCGCGGCCCGCTGCGGTACGACCGACCACGTCCACTGCGCGCCGCCATCGGTGCGCGCCGGCACGCGGGCCGAGTTCGCCGCCGGCGACGGCCGCCCGGCGCGCGGCGTCTCGGCGAGCGCGAGCGCGTAGCCGCCCACGGCGCCGACGGCCGAGAACAGCGACAGGCGGCGGTCGCCGGACTCCTGGCCCGCCATCGACAGGAAGCCCAGGCCGAGCCCGAGCAGCCCACCCGCGGCCGCACTGAGGTGCGTCATCGCGGACTGCCCGCCGGTGTAGCCGGCGCCGCGCGCGAAGTGATCGCCGGCCAGCAGGCCCGCCGCCGAGCCCACCATGGCCGCCGCCGTCACCGCCTTGCCGTCGGGATCCTCCGGCTGCGACGCCGCGGCCGCGCCGAGCGCGGCGCCCACGAGCCCGCCCACGCGCATCACGCCGGCCTCGCCGTAGGTGTAGTCGCGCTGCGAGGCCAGCGCACTCCCGGCGGCCAGCCCGCCCGCGCACCCGGCCACCGTGGCGAGCGCCACCGCGCCGTCGTGCTCGCCATCGTCGAAGGCGCCGGCGACGTGGGCCGCACCGAGCGCCCAGCCCATGCCCACGTCTCCGCCCGTGACCAGCGTGGCCGCGCGGCCGGGACTCATGCGGGACTGCGCGGCCCAGGCGTTGAACGCCACGCCTTCGGCCACGCTGACGGCGAGCGCCGTGCCGATGGCGGCGCGGGCATCGGGATCGGAGCTGTTCAGCGCCTGGCTCAGCACCACGCCGTGCACGATGCCGCGGGTCTGGCCGTAGAAGCCGAGGTTCGCCGTGGCGTACGTGATCTCGCTCTGCTGGGTGATCAGCATCGGCGCGAAGTAGCTCATGCCCGACGTCACCAGGTACGAACCGACGATCGCCTGGCCGTCGTCCATGTCGAACGCCACGGGCACCGCCCAACCGTAGAAGCCCAGGCCCAGCGCCGCGTCGCCGCCGAGCATCCAAGCGCGGCCCTCCTGGTTGATGCCCGCCTCCGGCGCCATCGCGGCGATGCGCGACTGGACGAGCGTGCGGAGCGAATCCACCTGCGCGCCGTCGAGCGCCGTGCGCGAACGCACGACCTGCCCGCCCTCGCGCGCCAGCACCTCGAGCGTGAACGCGCCGTCGGCGGACTGCAGCAGGCGCGCTTCCGTGAATCCCGGGCGCGTGTCCACGAACAGGCCGAGCCGGCGCGCGAGCGGCGCCGCGATCACCCCGACGCGGCCCTTCTGGTCGAGCGGCACCTCGCGCTCCTCGCCGGCACGCGACGAGGCCGACGCGCCCAGCACGATCAGCACGACGGTCGGGACAGCGAGGGCGAGGCGTTTCAGCGGACGGACGTTCCACATGGGCGATTCCTCGGGTTCTGGCGGTCCGGTGCACGGGGCGCCGACGTCGACCTCCGACTCGCGAGCAGTCTCGGTGCGGACCGCGGTACGGAGTCAAGACGGTACGGACGGGCTCCGCGCAGGGGATTGTGGGCGTTCGGAGGACCACCGGCACCGGGGCCCGACCCTTGCAGTCTTCCCCGGGAGAACACGGCCGACCGACCGATCCGGACGCGCGCGAGCGCGACGGGCGCGGCGGGCGTGCAGGTTCGTCGGACTGCACGCGGTCCGCGGGGGCTGCAGTTTGCCCGCGCACGGCGGCAACTTGCCATTCCCTTGACCCGGCCGGCCGGATAATCTCTCCGGAGAATCTTCCACCCCACGTTTGACCCCTGACAGGGAGGGTTGATGCACATCGGACGACGTCTCGCACTGGTCGGCTGCCTCGCGGCGCTGGCCGCCGCCCCGGCGCTCGCCGGCACGCCGGAGGCCGCACCGGCCACCGTATCCGTCCCCCCCGGCGCCACGGCCCTGCTGTCGTGGAAGCCGAAGGCCTGGCGGCCCCCGTACGCGCTCGTGCAGGCGGCGATGGGCATGCGCGTCTCCCGCGACCCGGTGACGGGCCTCTACGAGATGCCGCTGGACGACGCGTTCGGTGAACTCGCGCGCATCGGCGAACTCGCGCCCGTGCAGGTGGACCTGCGCGCGGACGGGTCGCGCCGCGCGCACCTCGACGAGCGCTTCGCCGAGTTCGCGGTGGTCCAGCTCGGCCCCGACGGCAAGCCGACGTGGACGTGCGTGCACTCGAAGGCGGCCGCCGATCAGTTCGTGAGCGGCCCGCGCCAGCCCGTGCTGCTGCCGATGCCCGGCACGACGTGGGAGGTGAAGTGATGCGCGCGCTCGTCCGCAACGTCGCCACGCTGGCGCTGCTCGCGGCGCTCGCTCCCGCCGCGCACGCCGCGGTCACGATCAACATCATCAACATGGACGGCGCCGGTGAGGGCTTCAACGACCCGACGCCGGTCGCGCCCGTGGGCGGCAACACGGGCACCACGGTGGGCCAGCAGCGGCTGAACTGCTTCACGCAGGCCGCGGCCATCTGGGGCTCGATCCTCGACTCGCCGGTGCCCATCAACATCCAGGCCGCGTTCAACCCGCTCAGCTGCACCGCCACGAGCGCCGTGCTCGGTTCGGCCGGGCCGCGCTTCGCCGAGATCAACGAGCCCTCCCTCGAGTTCCAGGGCTACTGGTACCACGAGGCGCTCGCCAACAAGCAGGTCGGCATCGACCTCACGCCCCCGTTCGGCACGGACAACGGCAGCGACATCAATGCCCAGTTCAACTCGAACATCGGCACCACGGGCTGCCTGACCACTTCGGGCTGGTACTACGGGTTCGACCACAACGAGGGCACGAAGATCGACCTGATCGCCGTGCTGCTGCACGAGTTCGGGCACGGCCTCGGCTTCAGCAACCTCACCAGCGGCTCGACCGGCGCGTACTTCAACAGCGCCCCGGCCGTGTGGGACAAGTTCCTCTACAACGAGACCACCGGCCTGCACTGGGACCAGATGACCGCCACGGAGCGCGTGGCGTCCGCGATCAACACGAACAACCTCACGTGGGACGGCGCGGCCGTGAAGTTCCAGGGCCCGCTGTTCCTCACGCGCCCGTCGCAGGTGGTGGTGCCGTACTCCGGCACGCCGCTCGTGGCGGGGGCCGCGGCCTACGGCCCCGCACTCACGGTGGGCGGCATCACCGCCGAGGCGGTGCTCGTGGTGGATCCGAGCGCGCCCACCGGCGATGGCTGCGAGGCGCCGTTCACGAACGCGGCGCAGCTCGCGGGCAAGATCGCGGTGATCGACCGCGGCGTGTGCAACTTCAACGTGAAGACGGCCAACGCGCAGGCGGCGAACGCGGTGGCGGTGATCATCGTGAACAACACGACCGGGGCGCTGTCGCCGGGTGGCACCGATCCGTCGATCACGATTCCCACCGTCGGCATCACCCAGGCGGACGGCACCGCGCTGAAGTCCGCGATCGCCGGCGGCCCGACCGTGGTGACGCTGCGGCTGGACGCCACGCAGGTCGCCGGCATGTCGCCGACGGGCCGCGTGCGCATGTACGCGCCGAACCCGTTCCAGTCGGGCTCGAGCGTGTCGCACTACGACGTGTCGGCGCTGCCGAACCTGCTGATGGAGCCGGCGATCAACGGCGACCTCACGAGCAGCGTGGACCTGACCCGCCAGCTGTTCGAGGACATCGGCTGGCTGCCGCGCACCACGGGCGTGCCCACCGGCGGCCAGGTGCGCGTCAACGTGATCATGGGCAGCGCGCCGAACCCGACGCACGGCCCGACCACGGTGCACTTCGAGCTGCCGACGAGCGAGCGCGTGGACCTGGTGCTGTTCGACCTGTCCGGCCGCCAGGTGCGCCGGCTCGCGTCCGGCACGTTCGCCGCGGGCACGCACGACGTGGCGTGGGACGGTCGCGACGCGTCGGGCCGCAAGGCGGCTCCGGGCGTGTACATGGCACGCCTGAGCGGCGCCACCACGCACGCGACGCGTCACATCGTGCTGCTCCAGTAGCCGCACGCGCCGGAGCGAACGCGGCCCCGCCCGGAACATCGGGCGGGGCCGCGGTGTTTCGGGGATCCGCCGGCGCCCGTGGCACGCCTCGTCGAGGCCCCGCCGGCGGTGGTCGCCCGCCCCACGGAAACGGCCCCCGCTCTCGCGAGCGGAGGCCGTCCCGACTCCACCGTGCCCGACCACCGTGGGGGCCCGGCGCCGGCACCGGTGGTGCGATGGGCTACTGGAGCACCACCATCTTGCGCGTCTCCGTGAACCCGGGCGCGGTCAACCGGTAGAAGTAGATGCCCACCGGCACCGCGGCGCCCTTCGCGTCGCGCGCCCGCCACTGCACCGTGTGCGCGCCCGCGGCGAACTCGCCGTCGGCGAGCGTGGCCACCTCGCGGCCCGCCGCGTCCAGCACCTGCACGTGCACGTGGCCCTTCTGCGCCAGCGTGAACGCGATCGCCGTGTTCACGCGGAACGGGTTGGGCGCGTTCTGCGACAGACGCGTCAAGCCGGCCGCGGGCGGGACGTCCTTCTGGCGCGGGATCACGGCGTTCGCCAGGCCACCCGACACCGTCAGCGTGTACGCGCTCGTGGCGCCGCTGTAGCCGTTCACCTTGACGTAGTACCGGCCCGCGGCGGCGGTGTAGTTGCCCACTTCGGGATTCGCCGTCGAGTAACCGCGCGCCACCTCGGTGAGCGCCGAGTTGTACAGGAACCAGTCGAGGTCGGCGCTGGTGCCGATCGCCACCGACACGTTGACCGCACCGGCCGTGGTGACGTCGAAGTAGTACCAGTCGTTGTCGGTGGTCGTGCTGATCGCACCGGTCACGGCGCGCCCGGTGCCCACGGGGCCGTCGGCGGTCGTCGAGGCGTCGTTCGGCTCGCTCTCGGCGCTGATGCCCGGAGGCAGCGTGGCCGGCACGGTCACGCTGACGTCGTCGAACGCCATGCCGTCGGTGGTGATCGGGTAGTCGTCGTACTGCTGGAACTTCACGACGAACGTGGAGTTCAGCGCGAGACCGGCCGTGGCCGCGAGCGCGTCCACGTCGAGCGTCACCTGCCGCCACGTGTTGTCGGAGAAGCTGGCCGGCGCGAGGCTGTACACCTTCGTGAACGTGGTGCCGCCGTTGTTCGAGAAGTAGATGCCGTCCTGCGTCTGGGTCTCGTCGCCGAAGTCCTTCCACCAGAACGACAGGTTCGCCTGCGTGACGCCCGACAGGTTGAGCTTGAGCCACGCCTCGGTCTGGCTGTAGCCGCCGCTCGTCGCGTCGTCCATCACCATGTGGCCGGTGCCGCCGTGCGGCGTGTTCGTGCTGAGCAGCCGCACGCGACCGTTCGCGGTCACGGCCGTCGTCCAGTACGCGTCGAACGCACCGCCCTCGAAACCGGTCGTGTACGGCAGCGTGGCGTAGCCGCCGCCCGACGAGGCCGAGATCGTGAAGTTCGCGTTGCTCATGTCGGTGGCGGTCCCGCCGCTCACGCGCACGCGGCCCTGCGTGGTGGGCGCGTTCGGCACGGTCCACGCCTGCACGCCGTCGTTGGCGGTGCCCGTGGCGATGTTCGTCCACGTGGTGCCGCCGTTCGTCGAGTAGTCGATGTTCACGGTGGTGAAGCTGCCCGTGGAGGTCCACGTGATGTTCGTGGACCCGCCCACGGTGAGCGTCTCGCCGCCGTTCGGCGCGGTCACGGTGACCGCGTCCACGGGCGGCGTGCCGCCCGCCACGGCCGCGGCGGCGTCCACCATGCCGTAGCCCGCGTAGCGGTCCCAGCCCGCCCCCGACTCCACGTTCACCACGTCCTGTGCCGTGCTCGTGAGGCGCGCGCGCACCTGGGCCGGCGTGAACGTGGGGTTCGCGGAAATGATCAGCGCGCACACGCCCGCCGCATACGGGGTGGCGCACGACGTGCCGTTGAACCACTTGGAGTAGTCGCTCGCGTCGTAGCCCGCGGCGCCGAGCAGGTCGGTGGTCGGCAGGATCGTGGGCGCGATCACGTCCACCGCCCCCGCGGCGTCCTGCGTGGCGACGCCGTAGTTGGAGCCCCACCAGCGCTCGCCGTCGCACGTGTACCCGCGCGGGTCGGCGCTGACGCCGGGATTCAGCTCGGACGCCAGGCTGCTCGAGCGCTTGCGGTCCCCGCACGGGGACGCCGCGCCGACGCCGATCACGAGGCTGTGGATCGCCGGATAGCTGATCGTGCTGTTGTTCTCGTTGCCCGTGGCCGCGAGGATCGTGCAGCCCGCGTTGTAGGCGTACGTGATCGCCGCGTCCGTCGCCGCGTCGCTGCTGATGGCAGCGCCGAGGCTCATGCTGATCACGTCGGCGCCGTTGTCGGCGGCGTACGTGAGCGCGTTCTGGATCGAGGTGAACGTCATCGAGCCCGCGCTGTTCGCGACCTTCAGCGGCATGATCGTGCAGTTGGCCGCGATGCCCACCGACCCGAGCGAGTTGCGGCTGGCGGCGGCCACGCCGGCGCACGCCGTGCCGTGGCCCGGCGACGACGAGTCGTCGTCGGGGTTCGTGTCGTTGTTGCCGAAGTCGTAGCCGGTCATCTGCAGCAGGTCGGGATGCCCCGCCTCGACGCCGCTGTCGATGATCGCGATCCGGACCGTGCTGCTGCCGAAGCCCGACGCCGCGTCCCACGCCGCCTGCGCGTTGGTGTCGAAGCCGACGGTGCCCACGGGCGAGCCGGTTTCATGGTTGTTGTTCGTCCAGTTGTAGCTGAGCATCTGCGCCGTGTTGTTGTGCCCCCAGTGGATCGAGTACAGCGGGTCCGCCGGCACCACCGCCGGGAACGCGATCCAGTCGTAGGTCACGGCCTCGACCTCGGCGAGCTTCGAGAGGTCCGCGAACGCCTGGCCTTCCGTCTTGGCGTCCGCGAGGTCCACGACGTACCAGCGGTCCATGCCCAGCCGCGTCGCCTCCGTGGCGTTCTTCGCCTCGATGAACGACGGCGTCAGCGCCTTGGCGCCCACGGCGCCGAGCACGCGATCGACGGCGGCGAGCCCGGTGGCGGCGTTCGCCGCGAGCTGCCCGTACTTCAGCGACTCGCGGCCGATCTTCGATGCTTCCTGCGCCGGCGAGGTGAGCTGGAACACGAGCCGGCCGGGAACGTGATCCGCCACGACCGCGGCGCGGGGCTGGAAGCCCAGCTGCACGGGAGCGAACGGGCGGCCCGGGCCCGCGGCGCGCACCGCGGCGGGTGCGAGCGCG
>JBGAOB010000088.1:0-14911 GCA_044222045.1 Candidatus Eiseniibacteriota bacterium | reverse complement strand
CTTCGCCGCGCCCTTCTTCTTGCGCCGGCACGCTTCCGGCGCACGGGCGAGCCCCGCCAGCAGGCGGAAGCCCATGAACTCGGAGATGGCGAGCATCAGCCCGACCTCCACCAGCAGCAGCTCGGGGTACTCGAGCAGCAGCGCCTCGAAGCCCCGGATCGCGGCGATTCCCGTGATCAGCACGCCGAGCAGCACCGTGGCGAAGCCGCGCCACAGCGCGGAGCGCGGGCCTTCGCGCCGGTACGTGGACGCGAACCCCTCGGCGGTCAGGCTCAGCACGACGATCGGGAAGTAGCCCGCCTTCGTCAGCGCCTGCCAGCCCAGGCCGCGGCCCACCAGCATCGTCACGGCGATGACGAGCGCCACGGTGCTGAGCGTGGCGGACAGCCGGGCGTAGTACGGCAGCTTCAGGCGCGACAGGAACGGGCGTACGGCGACCACGGCGGCCAGCACCACCGCCACGAACACCAGGCCGACCGTGAGCCCCGTCATCAGGAACGCGATGGCCAGCAGCACCGAACGGAACGGTCCGAGCACGCGGATGCCGAGCGTGAGCCGGAAGAACACCGCGAGCAGGGCGCCGAGCGGCACCAGCAGCACGTGCGCGACGTGCACGTTGATGCGGCCCACGTGGGTGTGCAACGACAGCGCGTCGCGCAGCGCTTCGCCGAGCGGCGTGCCCGAGAGCTTGAGCGCCAGGATCACCACCGGCACCAGCAGCAGCACCGCCATCGTGACGCGGCGCCGGAATCGGCGGCGCTCGCGGGCCGAGCGCTTCGGCGGGGCGGCGGCGAGCGCGTCAGCAGCCATCGGCGGTCCCCTCGCGGCGCGGGTCGGCGGCGCCGATCCACGTGCCGTCGCCGGCGCGTTCGATGGCCTGCACGGCGCCCATCGCATAGCTGCGCGCGGCGCGCGGCACGTGCGGGCCGCGGAAGCGCGCGGCGAGCCGGGCGAGCAGCGCGGGTTCGGCGACGCGCGACTCCACCATGTAGCGGCCCGGCAGCGTCGGGCGAGCGCGCGGCGCGGGTTCGGCGACGCGCGACTCCACCATGTAGCGGCCCGGCAGCGTCGGGTGCACGCGCGGCGCGTCCACGGCCTCGTCCAGCGAAACGCCGCGGTCGATCCGCTGCGTGATCACCTGCAGGATCGACGACGTGATGCGCCGGCTGCCGGCCGCGCCGAGCGCGAACCACGGCGTGCGGCGTGTGCCCTCCGGGCCGCGGAACACGATCGTGGGCGCGGCGTTCGACTGCGGCCGCGCCCCGCGGCGCAGGCGCGAAGGGTGCCGGTGCCGTGGGCAGGTGCAGAGGTAGTTGTTGTAGAAGAAGCCCAGCCGCTCGTTCGCCACCTTGCCGCCGAACAGCGACTGGATCGACTGGGTGAGCGACACCACCATGCCGTCGGCGTCGGCCACGCACAGGTGCGTGGTGTCGCCGGGGCCTTCGGGCGACGCGACGCGCGGTCGTGGGGCGCGCGCGGCCGCCTCGGTGGCGACCTCGCGCACGCGCGTGTCGCCGAGCATCCACTCGATCACGGACGGCGTGATGCGCTCGGGCGCGAGCGGCCAGCGCGCGCGGTCGCGGAAGATCGCGTCCACGATCAGCGCGAAGCGCTCGTACCAGTCCGCGTCGCCGGGCGCGTCGCCCAGGCCCAGCGCCTCGGCCAGCCGCAGGCCCTGCAGCACCAGCAGGCCGCCGCCGGGCGGGGGCGTCGTGACCACTTCGTGGCCGCGATAGTCGATCGAGATCGGCGCGCGCTCCACCGGCAGCGCGAGCTCGGCCAGGTCGGCCAGGGTGACGAGCCCGTCGTGGGCGGCCATGTCCGCGGCGATGTCGCGCGCGAGTCCGCCCGCGTAGAAGTCGGCGACGCCGTGGCGGGCGAGCCGCTCGAGCGTGCCGCCCAGCTCGGCCTGGCGCAGGACCGTGCCCCGGCGCGGCGGACGGCCGTCGGGCAGGAAGGTGCGCGCGGTGAACGCGTGCTCGGCGAGCGCGCCCGCGCACCACTGGATGTGGCGACGCAGCAGCCGCGACACGGCGAAACCCTCGTGCGCGGCGCGGATCGCGGGCGCGAGCACCGTCGACAGCGGCAGCCGGCCGTGGCGCTCGGACAGGGCGCCGACGGTGGCGGGCATGGACGGCACCGTGCACGAGCGGAAGCCGCGGCGCTGCTGCCGGCGGTCCACCTCGCGGCGCGTGACCCCCTGCGGGGCGTGCGAGTGGCCGTCGAGTACCGTGCACGCCCCGCCGGGCGAGTGCACGAGCACGGTGGCCTGCCCGCCGAGCCCCGAGCCGCTGGGCTCGCAGACCGCCAGCGTCCACGCGGCCGCGGCGGCCGCGTCGGCCGCGTTGCCGCCGGCGCGGAGCGTCTCGACCGCGGCGGCGGTGGCGGTCGCGTGCGCGGTCGCCGCCACGGAAGCGGCGCCGGCCAGCGGTCGCTCGATCACGAGCTCAGTGGATCTCGGTGAGGTCATCGAACCAGTGGGCCTTGTCGTTGCGCTCGCAGATCATCACGCGGTGCTCGTCGTGGGCGTGACGGGCGCGGTGGTAGCGCAGGAAGATGCGCTTCTCGTCGAGACCGAGGACCTCGATCTTGCCGCTCGCGTGCGACATGCTGAACCGAGCGCGGCGGGACAGGCCGGACACCTGCTTCTGTGCCGCCTGGAAGAGCTGGTAGCCCTCGACGATCGGGACGTCGAACGCCTCGTTGCCCGCGGTGGGGCGGCACTGGAACAGGTAGTACTGCGGCGCGCCGAGCATCGACATCTCGGTGAACAGCTCGGCCAGGGTGTCGGCGTTGTCGTTGATGCCGCGGATCAGCGGGCACTGGTTCACCACGCGCACGCCGCAATCGCGCAGGCAGGCAATGCCCTCGCGGGCGGCCGCGGTCAGCTCGCGCGGGTGATCGAAGTGCGCCATCACGTACAGCGCGCGCGGTCCGGACGTGACCTCGCGGAACAGCTCCTGCAGCTCGGGGTCGTCGAGGATGCGGTACGGGTTGAACGCCGGCAGCTTGGAACCGATGCGGATCGTCTTCAGGTGCGAGAGCCCCGAGAACCGCTCCAGGATCGGGCGCAGCTTGCTCGTGCTCATGATGAGCGGATCTCCACCGGTCAACAGCACGTCGGTGAGTTCGGTGTGCGCGCCGATGTACTCGTACGCCGGGGCCAGGTCGTGGATCGTCTCGTCGTTGTCGTTCATGAACAGGCGCTTGCGGAAGCAGTACCGGCAATAGGCGCCGCACACGCTGTTGACCAGCACCAGCGCGGTGTCGCGGTACTTGTGCTGCACGCCCTTGACGACGTAGTTGCTGGCCTCGTTGCTGGCGTCGAGCGCGCCCCAGTCGTTCAGTTCCTCGCGGCGCGGGATCACCAGCTGGCGGATCGGGTCGGCGGGATCGTTCCAGTCGATCAGGTCGAGGTAGTAGCTGTTCGCGCGGAACACGTAGCGCTGGGAGACTTCCTCGATCTGCCGGGCGACGTCGGCGGGCACGTTCGGGATCTGGCTGGCGGAGCGGTAGTACCGGACCCGGCGCTCACGCGCGGCGGGCTCGGGCTTCACGAACTCGGCCGACGACGGGCCGGCCAGCGAGAAGCTGCGCGCGGGGCTCAGGCTGATCGGGCCGACGGGGGCCCCCATTCCAAACGCGGTCACGTTCTTCCTCCGACGCTCTGCTCGTTCACGGCTCGCGAGGCGCCGGTGGGGCCGACCACTCGCCCTGCTCGATGGCGGTTGCGGTGGCCATCGTCCCGAGAGGTGGAGGCCGGGGCGCGCCTGATACGTCCGTCGCGCGGGAGGCCGCCGTGGCGCGCGGGCCGGGCCGCCGGGGCCGGCCGAAGCCTCGAGAAGGTGACCGGTGCGCGCGGATCGCGGCGATCCGGGGGATCTCACCCGCTTCGCGGGCTCCCGCCGGAGAACGCCGTCGGTGGCGTCGCGCCTCGGGATCGGCGGTCGGGCCCGCGCTACTCGGCGCCGAGGAACAGGAAGCCGGCGGTCACGATCAGCAGGCCCCCCAGCACGCGGGGCGCGAGCTTCGGCTCGGCGAACAGCCGGCCGCCGGAGATCGACGCGTACACGATCGACGTGCGCTTGACCGCCAGCACGAGCGCCACCGGGCCCACGCGGGTGGCCTCGAGCTGGAACCACCGGTAGCCGATCGTGAGCGCCGCGATCGCCAGCAGCAGCGGCGCGTGTTCGCGCCCGCGCGCGACCAGCGTGGCGGCCGGCACTCGCCGCACCAGCAGCATCGCGCCGAACAGCGCCGCGTAGACGACGTGCTGGTGGAACAGCACCACGAACGGCGGCACCTTCATGCCGCTCACGAGCAGCTTGTCCGCCACCGAGCTCGCCGCGAACAGCAGGATCGCGCCGAGCATCCAGCGATGCCGGCCGCTGCGCACGGCGGCGGACCACGACTGCTTCAGGCTCTCGTTCGGACGCGATTCCAGCAGCCCGGTGCCCAGCATCATCAGCGCGATGCCGGCCCATTCGCCGCCTTGCGTGGGCTGGTGCAGCAACAGTTGCGCGAGCACCGCCACCACGGCGGGCGTCAGGCCCATCAGCGGCAGCGCGCTGCTGATGTCGTCGCGTTCGAGCGCCGTCATCACCAGCAGGAATCCGCCGCCGCCGAGCAGGCTCTTCACCACGAGCACGCCCGCCGCACGCGGCGTGAGCGCGAACACGTCGTTCGTGAGCGGCACGAACAGCGACAGCGCCAGCACCGCCAGCGACACCAGGAACGAGAACTCCAGCGCCCGGGCTCGGAACAGCACGCGCTTCTGCGCCACCGCGGCGGCGGCGCTCAGCAGCGCGGAGATCGTGGCCAGGCCGATCCAGTTCATGCGTACGGCGTCCTCACCGCCGGGTGGACAACGCCACCCACGCGTTGCGGCCGGGCTCCAGCTTCACGAGCCCGCGCAGCGTGGACAGGTGCTGCTGGTACGCGCGGTCGAAGACGTTGTCCACGCCGCCGCGGAGGCGGCACGTGACGCCGGCGAGCACGAGCGGCGCGCTCGTGAAGCCGGCGTTCCACGTGGTCCAGCCGGCGGTGGGCTTCTCGTCGGGGCCGGGCTGGTTCTGGCGATGCGTCGCGGTGGCCGACACGCGCAGCGTGCCGAGCCGACCGGCGGGCGCGCTCAGCTCGGCGGTGCCGGCGATCGGAGCGATCTGCGACAGGTCCTGCTGCGCGCGCGTGTCGCGGCCGCGCACGAACGACAGCGTGGCGTGCAGGGCGGATCCGGCCGGCAGCCGCTGCTCGGCGGTGACCTCGCAACCGTGCAGCCGTGCGCGGCCGATGTTCGTCTTCACCCACGCGGCACGGCCCAGGAAGGTGCCGGGCGTTTCGCTCACGAGGTCGGTCATGCCGTTCACGAACGCGTCCGCCTCGATCCGCGTGCCGTGCCCGTCCACGCGCCCGCCCACGTTCACCGACACGCTCCGCTCCGGGCGCAGGTCGGGGTTGCCCACGTGCAGGCTGCTGCCGAGGTCCAGGTACTGGAAGCGTTCCTCGAGCGACGGCGAGCGGAACGCGGTCGCCACGTTCAGGCGCGCCGAGCACGCGCCGTTCAGCGTCACGTGCAGGCCGGCGTTCGCGTCCCACGACGCGTCGTGCACGCGGCCGTCGCGCCACAGCGTCACCTGCCCGGGCGTCGGTGTCTGCGGCACGCCGTTCACGAGCACGTACTCGGGATTCGGGGTGCGGTCGTTGCGCGTGCGGCTCCAGTCGCCACGCGCCCCGAGCACGACGCGCGCGCGGTCGCGGGCGAGCGTCCACTCGTCCTGCGCCCACGCCCCGGTGCTGAGGTGGGCCGAGCGCGGCACGGGGCGCTCGCCGACGACGCGGTTCTGTGCGGCGAGGCGGCGCTCGCGGCGGCTGTCGAGTTCGCGCTGCCACGCCTCGACGCCCACCACGAGCACGTGCGCGCGCGCCGGCAGCCACCGCGACTCGATCTGCGCGCTGCCCGTGCCGTGCGTGGCATGCGGCGTCACCGTGACCGTGGGGCTCTGCACGATCTCCACGTTGCGCGCGATCTCCTGCCACGACACGCGCGCGGTCACCAGCGGCAGCCGCGGCCGCAGGTTCGGCATCGCGTACTCGAGCCCGAACAGCTGGCGGCGCGCGAGGCGGTACGTGGCCGTTGCGGTGGCGGCGATCGGCGCGCCGCCCGGGATGCCGGCGTCCTCGGCCTGCACGCGCTGCCACGTGGCCTGCAGCGACTGCTCGCCCACGGTGCGCACGCCGAGGCCCGCGCCCAGGCTCCAGTCGGTCCAGCGCGAGTTCGCGAGCACGCCGCGCGGGGTGCGGGTGTCGCCGGCGTCGCGGTAGCCGCCGCTCAGTCGCAGCGCGGTGCGGCGCGTGGAGTGCTCCGCGGCGAGATGGTGGCGGACGCCGTGGTCCGCGGAACTCGCGCCCTCGGTCCACTCGGCGCCCCAGCGCGCGTCGTCGGCGAACGGCGCCCGGCGCGTCATCATCTGCACGGCGCCGCCGAGCGCACCCGAGCCGAACAGCACGGAACCGGACGACTTCATCACCTCGACGCGTTCGAGGTCGTCGGGCGCCACCAGCGACAGCGCGCCGGCGAGGTCGTTCGCCGTCTCGATGCGCGTGTGGTCCACCAGCGACACGACGTTCGAGCGGCCGAGGCCGCGGATCGAGACCGCCGTCTGCCACGCACCGTCGCGAGCGAGCGCCACGCCCGGCATGTCCGCCATGCGCTCGGCCGGCGTCGCGGCCGGCAGGTCGGCCAGCCGGTCGGTGGTGAGCGCGTCGGCGGCCCACGGGCCGCGCCCGCGGCTCCACGACGTGCGCGCCCCGCGCACGATCACTTCGTCGGTGCGATAGATCGCCGGCCGCACGGCCACGCGCACGCTGTCGTCGCCGGCCACGCGCGCGGCGAGTTCTTCGTCGGACCACGCCAGGTGGTGCGTGGACAGCGTCCAGCGGCCCGGCGCCAGGTCGGCGAAGACGAACGCGCCGTACGCATCGGTGCGCACCTGGCGGCCGTTCTCCAGCAGCCGCACGGTGGCGCCGGTCACGGGTCGGCCGTCGTCGCGGGCCACCACGCGACCGCGCAGCGTGGCGGCGGGCGCGGACGCGGCCAGCAGCAGCGCGGCCAGGCAGGCGACGCGCGGGAGCGTCCGGAGCAGCGCGGATCGGCGGGACGACATGCATCCTCCATCGGCGCTCCGGTCACGCGACTCGATCGCACGACGCACGAAGCGCGACGCCTGCAACCTAGCAGTGGCCCCCGTGGGCGTCCACGCCCGGCGCGTGCGTTCTGCACGGCGGCGGCGAAGTGAACGCGGGCCATTGCGAAGAACTGACAGAACACCACGCCGTCACAAGACTCGGGGAATTGCCCACTCGCGGGAGAGCAGATCGTTGACCCTCGTGGAGCGAGGTCGATAACGTAGGGGCGTGGACAGTCGTGCCCCCTCGCACGAGACGCACGGCGGTCCACGACGATGAAGCGCGACCGGCGGTTGCGCTTCACATGCGCAGCGAACGCAGGGGCTCACCGCTCGTTCGGACCGATCCCGCTCCTGGCGCTGCGGCGGCCATCCGGCCGCAAGGACAGGTCGATGGCTCGCGTGGTGTACGGGGTGTGGGACGGAGTCGTCCACGACCAGCGTGGACGGACGCCCGGCGAAGGCGTGGACATGCCGGGCCTGCAGGGTTTCGACGTCTTCAACGACGGCAATCCGATCCGGGCGTTCTTCGGCGACCGCGGGTTCCTGGTGTTCGACCCGCGCGTGCACCTGACCGACGCGCTCTGGCGATACATGGAAAAGGCCGCGGAGCAGTCGTGCGGCAAGTGCACGCCGTGCCGCATGGGCAGCCTGCTCGTGCGCGACGCGCTCGGCGCGATGCGGCGCGGCCAGCGCGAGCACCTCGCGCTCGGCGAGATCGAGGCGCTCGCGGAGCAGATGACGACCACGTCGCTGTGCGGGCTCGGCCAGACGTGCGCCCGCGCGCTGTCGGGTGCGCTGCGCCACTTCCGCGACGTGCTCGAGGCCGAAGCCGCTTCGGCGCCGGGGCCGGTGCAGCACGGCATGACGTACATGACCGCGCCGTGCATCGAGGCGTGCCCGTCGCGCGTGAACGTGCCGCGTTACATCGACTACATCCGCGACGGCAAGCCGGCGCACGCCCTGGGCGTGATCCTGCAGAAGTACCCGATGGCCGCCACGTGCGGCCGCGTGTGCGTACGGTTCTGCGAGATGGCCTGCCGGCGCAACCTGGTGGACGAGGCGGTCGGCATCAAGACGCTCAAGCGCTACGTGGCCGACCAGCAGAAGGGGCCCGACGCGCTGCGCTTCTCGCGCGACATGATCACCGAGCCGTTGCCGCCCGACATGCGCGTGGCGGTGGTCGGCGCCGGGCCGGCCGGCATCTCGTGCGCGTACCACCTGTTGCTGCACGGCTACCACGTCGACGTGCTCGAGGCGATGGACGTGGCCGGCGGCATGGCCGCGATCGGCATCCCGAGCTACCGGCTGCCGAAGGACGTGCTGCGCGCCGAGACGGGCATCATCACGTCGCTCGGCGGACGGCTGCTGTACGGGCAGGCGCTGGGACGCGACTACTCGCTCGACGACCTGTTCGGGCGGGGCTACCGGGCCGTGTTCCTGGCGCTGGGCTGCCAGCAGGGCACGCTGCTCGGCGTGACCGGCGAGGACCCGAGCCTGGGGGGCTACGAGCCGGGCATCGGCTTCCTGCTGCAGGTGCACGACCACGTGGCGGGTATCCGCGAACACGCGCTCGACGACACGGTGGTCGTGGTGGGCGGCGGCAACGTGGCCATGGACTGCGCCCGCTCGGCGCTGCGCATGGGGGCGCGCCAGGTGCACGTGATCTACCGCCGCACGCGCGGCGACATGCCCGCCGACCACACCGAGATCGAGGCCGCCGAGCAGGAAGGCATCGTGTTCCACTTCCTCACGAACCCCTCGCGCATCCTGTCCGAGGACGGCCGCGTGACCGGCGTGGAACTGGTGGACATGCAGGTGGGCGAGCCCGACGCGAAGGGCCGCCGCGGGGTGACGCCGGTGCCGGGCAGCGAGCGCACGCTGGCCTGCCACACGCTGATCGCCGCGATCGGCCAGCAGGTGCGCCAGGGCGCGCTCGGCGCGGCGGACGGCGTGATGTTCGACAAGTGGAACTGCATCGCCGCCGACCCGGCGAGCCTCGCCACCTCGCGGCCCGGCGTGTTCGCGGGCGGCGACTGCGCGTCGGGACCGTCCACGCTGATCCACGCCATGGCGGCGGGACTCAAGGCCGCGCGCAGCATCGACGACTGGCTGCACGAGGGGCAGGTGCGCTTCGCGCCGCGCTCGCGCATGCGCCAGCTGCTGAACGAGCACCAGATGCTCGCGTCCGACACGATCGAGTTCCCGGTGCGCCCGCAATACCGCGTGCACCATCCCGAGCTCGACCCCGAGGTGCGCAAGCAGATGTTCGAGGAGGTGGAGCAGACCATCTGCGCCGCCGACGCCTACCGCGAGGCGCGCCGCTGCCTGCGCTGCTACCGCGTGTACTCCGTGGTCACCGAGCAGCCGATCCCGGAAGGAGCGGCCTGAGCCGTGAGCACCCTGCCCGAAGCCACCGCCGGACCCGGAACGGTCCCGCTGCGCCTGAACGAGCGCGACGTGTTCGCGCACCCGGGCGAGACCATTCTCCAGTGCGTGCGCCGCCACGGCGTGCACATCCCCACGCTGTGCGAGCTGGACGACATCGACCACGCGCCCGGCACGTGCCGCGTGTGCCTGGTGGAGCTGCGCACGGCCGGCCGTGACGAACCGCTCGTGGTGACGTCCTGCAACACGCCCGTGACCGCCGGCTGCGAGGTGTCTACGCGCACCCGCCGCGTGCGCGAGATGCAGCGTCTGCAGGTGGAGCTGCTGCTCGCCGACCACCACCAGGACTGCGCCACGTGCATCCGTCACGGCAACTGCGAGCTGCAGGACGTGTCGCAGTTCGTGGGCCTGCACACGAACCGCTACTTCGACGCCACCCGCGTGGCGGCGCGGCCCGTGGACGACTCGTCGCCGGCGCTGATCCGCGACATGAGCAAGTGCATCCGCTGCCAGCGCTGCATCGCGATCTGCCGCGACGGCCAGGGCGTGGACGCGCTCGTGGTGGCCGGCACGGGGCAGGACACGTCCGTGGGGCTGCGCCACGGCCTGTCGCAGCGCGAGTCCACGTGCGTCACGTGCGGCCAGTGCGTGCTCGTGTGCCCGACGGGCGCGCTCGGGGAGCGCGACGAGACCGAGAAGGTGATCGATTGGCTGAACGATCCCGACGTCGTCACCGTGTTCCAGTTCGCGCCCGCGCTGCGCGTGGGGTTCGGCGAGGAGTTCGGGCTGCCGCCGGGCACGAACGTGGAAGGCCAGATCGTCGCGGCGCTGCGCCGGCTCGGCGCCGACATCGTGCTCGACACGAACTTCGCCGCGGACGTCGTGATCATGGAGGAGGGCACGGAGCTGCTGCGCCGGCTCGGCGAGGGCAGGCGGCCCACGTTCACGTCGTGCTGCCCGGCGTGGATCAGCTTCGCCGAGAAGCACTACCCGCAGATCCTGCCGCACCTGTCGAGCACGAAGTCCCCGCAGCAGTGCCTCGGCATCATCGCGAAGACGTACCTGCCCGAGCGCATGGGGCTCGACGCCGCGAAGCTGCGCGTGATCTCGATCATGCCGTGCACGGCGAAGAAGGACGAGGCCGTGCGCCCGCAACTGCAGCACGGACACGTGCCCGAGGTGGACGTGGTGCTGACCACGCGCGAGTTCGCGCGGCTGCTGCGCCGCGAGGGCCTCGACCTGCGCCGGCTGGAGCCGTCCACGTTCGACAACCCGTACATGAGCGAGTACTCGGGCGCCGGCGTGATCTTCGGTACGACGGGCGGCGTGATGGAAGCGGCGGTCCGCACGATGTTCCACGCCGTGAACGGACGCGAGATGGAGCCGATCGAGCTGCGGCAGCTGCGCGGCTTCGACGGCGTGCGCACGGCCACGGTGGAGCTGGGCGGCGCGATCGGCGCGGTGAAGGTGGCCATGGCGCACGGGCTCCGGCCCACGCGGCAGCTGGTCGAGGCCGTGCTCGACGGCTCGGCCGACTTCGACTTCGTCGAGATCATGGCGTGCCCCGGCGGGTGCGTGGACGGCGGCGGCACGCTGCGGTCCAAGAAGGCCTACCTGCCGCACGCGCTCAAGCGGCGCGAGACGCTGTTCGGCATCGACCGCGCACGCGGCGCGCGGCAGTCGCACAACAACCCCCAGGTGCAGGCGCTGTATCGGGACTACCTCGAGCGGCCCTACTCCGAGCGGGCGCACTACCTGCTGCACACGTACTACACCGACCGGCGCCTGGAGATGGTCCGGACGGTGAACCAGATCTGGAGCGAAATCACCATGAGCACGATGGTCTACTGATCCCGGTCGACCATCGCGACGAGGGTCCGTGAGCGCCCCGTTCATCACCACCGTCACCGAGCGCTGCCGCATGTGCTACGCGTGCGTGCGCGAGTGCCCGGTGAAGGCCATCCGCATCACCGACGGGCAGGCCCGGGTGATCGCGGAGCGGTGCATCGCGTGCGGCAACTGCGTGCGCGTGTGCTCGCAGCAGGCCAAGCTGCTGCGCAGCACGGTGGACGAGGTGCAGGCGCTGCTCGGCGCGCACCCGGTGGCCGCGCTCGTGGCGCCGAGCTTCCCGGCCGAGTTCCCCGAGCTCGAGCCCGACGTGCTCCCGGCGCTGCTGTCCGCGCTCGGCTTCGCGCACGTGGTGGAGGTGTCGTTCGGCGCCGACCTCGTGGCGCGGGAGTACGGGCGGCTGTTCGCGCGCGACGACGAGCGCCGCTGGATCTCCACGACGTGCCCGGCGATCGTGCGCTACGTGGAGCGGCACTCGCCGGAGCTCGTGCCGTCGCTCGCGCCGATCGTGTCGCCGATGATCGCCATGGCGCGCGTGATGCGGCGGTTGCACGGTCCGGACCTGAAGCTGGTGTTCGTGGGGCCGTGCATCGCGAAGAAGCTCGAGGCGGGCGATCCCGCCGTGGGCGGCGAGATCGACGGCGTGCTCACGTTTCCCGAACTTCGCCAGATGCTGGCGAAGGCAGGCCACAGCCCCGCCGACGTGCCGAAGCGCGACTTCGATCCCCCGCACGGCGGCGTGGGCGGCCTGTTCCCGGTCAGCCGCGGCATCCTGCAGGCCGCGAACCTGGGCGAGGACCTGATGACGGGCGAGGTGGTGGCGACGCAGGGCCGTCGCCACATGGTGGAGGCGATCCGCGAGTTCGGCTCCGGCGACCTCGGCGCCCGGCTGCTCGAGGTGCTGTGCTGCGACGGCTGCATCTCGGGCCCCGGCATGAGCAGCGACCTGTCGCTGTTCCACCGCCGCCGCCGCGTGCGCGAGTACGTCACCGCGCGCATGCAGCGCCTCGACCGCGACACGTGGCAGGCGCAGCTCGACCGCTTCGCCGACCTGGACCTGGGGCGCACCTACCACGCGCAGGACCAGCGGCTCGACGCGCCGGACGACGCGGCGGTGGAGACGATCCTGCACCGGCTCGGCAAGTTCGCGCCCGGCGACGAGCTCAACTGCGGCGCGTGCGGCTACGATTCGTGCCGCCTGCACGCCATGGCGATCCACGCGAACCTGGCCGAGTCCACGATGTGCCTGCCGCACACGATCGACCAGCTGCGCCAGGCGCTGCGCGAGCTGGAGGCGTCGCACGGCCAGCTCGCGGCCACGCAGGAAGCGCTCGTTCAGAGCGAGAAGATGGCGAGCATGGGTCAGCTCGCGGCCGGCATCGCGCACGAGGTGAACAACCCGCTCGGCGTCGTGTTGATGTACTCGCACCTGCTGCTGGAGGCGTGCGACGGGCAATCCGGCATGCGCGACGACCTGGTGCTGATCACCGAGCAGGCCGACCGCTGCAAACGCATCGTCTCGGGGCTGCTCCACTTCGCGCGGCAGAACAAGATCACGCGCGCGCCGGCGGAGCTGCCGGTGCTGGTCGAGCAGGCGCTGCGCACGGTGCCCGTTCCGGAGGGCATCGAGCTGCGCACCGAGCACGCGCTGGCGGACCCGGTGGCGGAGCTGGACCGCGACCAGGTCGTGCAGGTGCTGACGAACCTGCTGAGCAACGCGGTGGCCGCGTGCCCGAACGGCGGCGTGGTCACCGTGCGCACGCGCGACGACGCGCACCGCGTGACGATCGAGGTGCAGGACACCGGCACGGGCATCGCGCCCGACCACCGCGACCGCATCTTCGACCCGTTCTTCACCACCAAGCCGATGGGCGTGGGCACGGGGCTCGGGCTCGCGATCACGTACGGCATCGTCAAGATGCATGCGGGCGACATCCGCGTGGCCTCGCAGTCCGACCCGGCCCGCGGGCCCACCGGCACCACGTTCACCGTGGTGCTGCCGAGGAGGGGATAGCGGCCCGCCCGCTTCCGCCGCCATGAACCAGACCCTTCGCGTGCTCGTGGCCGACGACGAGATCGGCATGCGGCAGGGAGTGTCGCGCTCGCTGCGCGACTGCCGGATGACGATTCCCGACGTGAACGCCGAGGTCACGTTCGCGGTGGAGACCGCGGAGACCGGCGAGCAGGCGCTGGAGCGGATCCGCCAGTCGCCCCCGGACATCCTGCTGCTCGACCACAAGATGCCGGGCATGAGCGGGCTCGAGGTGCTGGACGAACTGGCGCCGCTGCGGCTCGACATGCTCACGGTGATGATCACCGCGTACGCGACGATCGAAACCGCCGTGATCGCCACGCGGCGCGGCGCGTACGACTTCCTGGCGAAGCCGTTCACGCCCGACGAGCTGAAGGGCGTGGTGCAGAAGACGGCCGCGCGGCTGCTGCTGGCCCAGCAGGCCCGGCAGCTGGCGGAGGAGAAGCGGCAGGTGCGGTTCGAGTTCGTGCGCGTGCTGGGCCACGAACTCAAGGCCCCGCTCGGGGCCGTGGCGGGCTACCTCGACGTGGTGCGCACGCGCGCGCTGGGGCCGGACCTCGCGGCGTACGACGAGGTGCTCGAACGCGGCCGCGCCCGGCTCGACGGCATGAACCGCCTGATCCGCGACCTGCTGGACCTGACGCGGATCGAGTCCGGCCAGAAGCCGCGGCAACTGGAGGCACTGGACCTCGGGGCGCTCGCGCGAACCGCGATCGAGACGCACGAGCCGGCCGCGACCGCCCGGCGGGTGACGCTGGCGCTGCGGTCGGACGGGCCGGCGCCGATGCGCGCCGACCGCGGCGAGCTCGAGATGATCCTCAACAACCTGCTCGGCAACGCGGTCAAGTACAACCGCGATGGCGGCCGCGTGGACGTGACGGTGGAACCCGCCGGCACGCAGGTGGCGCTGCGCGTGAGCGACACCGGCATCGGCATGACGCCCGAGCAGGTGTCGCGGCTGTTCGGCGAGTTCGTGCGCATCCGCACGAGCGAGAACGCGCACGTGGAGGGCTCAGGCCTCGGCCTGTCGATCGTGCGCCGGCTCGTGCAGCTGCAGGGCGGGAGCGTGGACGTGGCCAGCGAACCGGGGCACGGCACCACGGTGAGCGTGGTGCTCGACGCCGAGCCGCGCGGCGCGGTGCCGGGGAGCGCGTCGTGAGCGCGCGGCCCGGCATCGCGACGGGACTCCTTCGCACGTGGCGCACGTGGCGCGAGCGCGCGGCGCACGAGGCGCCCGCAGCGCCGCGTACCGGCGGCGACGCGTGGCGTCGTGCTTCGCGCGGAGAACGGCGCGGGGGCGGGGTTCGGCCGCGACTGGAGCGGCCGTGGTCGCGCGGCGCCGGCGACGATCCGGGCGAGGAGCGCGCATGAACCCCTTCGACCGGTTCGTCTATGGCACGATGGCCGGTGCGAGCTCGGCGATCGGACGTGGCCGACTCGGGACCGCGGCGGGGCCGCG
>JBGAOB010000087.1:0-15678 GCA_044222045.1 Candidatus Eiseniibacteriota bacterium | reverse complement strand
GACCGCGGGCCGCGTCTGCTCGCCCGTCGCGCGACACACGGCGAGACCGTTCACGGGCCAGCCGGCCGACGGCACGTGTGCCGCGGTCATGCGCTGCACGTAGATGTCGTTGCCCGTGGAGCTGGGGCAGCGCACGTCGGCCCACGCCGCGAGCGCGCCGGCGGCGCCGTCGGCCACCGACAGCACGCCGTCCGACACCAGCGACAGGTCGCGCTTCGAGCAGGTGATGTAGGTCACGCCGACGCCGTCGACGGGCCACCCGGGCGCCAGCGCGCCGGACGGGCGCAGGCGCTGCAGGTAGACGTCCGTGTTGTAGCCCAGGCGCGGATCGATCCACGCCACGTACGCCCCGCCGGCCCCGTCGCTCGCCACGACCGGCGCGCCCTGGTCGCCCGGGGCCACGCACAACGGGCCCGCCTCCGCGCGGTTCGCGGCGGACGCGACGGCGAGTGAGCAGGCGAGCAGCAGTGCGATCACGGCCGGGCCACGGCGCATGGTCAGGGCGGACTCCAGCAGGTGAGGGGAGCCTGAGGCACGGACATCACTGGGGGAGGAAAACGATAACCCGGCGGCGGCGCACCGCGGCAGGGGAAACCCGCCGGGCGGGGCGGAATCCGGCGGGTGGGATGGCCCGGGTGAACGGGTGCGGGGCGACGGGACCGCCGGGGCGCGCGCGAACCCCGTGCGGCGCCGGCGGCCGCGGGCCGCGGGCATGCTCGCGGCGCGTGCGCATTGCGCGCGCCGGCATGCTCGGCCACATTGCGGACATGCGCTACGCCGGAGAGTTCGCCGCCCTGGGCACCGCCTTCTGCTGGTCGATCGGATCCAACTTCTTCGCCGCGGCCGGGCAGCGCATGGGCTCGGTCGTGCTGAACCGGCTGCGCATCACGACCGCGCTGGTGTTCCTGGCGGTCGCGCTCACGATCACGCACGGCTCGCCCCTGCCGTTCTGGGCCACGCGCTGGCAGGTGGGCGTCCTGGGCGTGTCGGGGCTGATCGGCTTCGTGTTCGGCGACACGTGGTACTTCCGCTCGCTCGTCATCCTGGGGCCCGGGCGCGCGGCACTCGTGGCGTCGCTGGCGCCGCTGTTCACCACGGCCATCGCGTGGCCCGTGCTCGGCGAGCGGCCGGGGCCGCTGGCGCTGCTCGGCATGGCGCTCACGGTGGGCGGCATCGCGTGGGTGATGTGGGAGCGCGACCACTCGCGTCCCGCGCACCCGGAAGGCTCACCCTTGATGGGCGTGGTCGCCGGCGTGCTCGCCGCGCTCGGCCAGGCGGGCGGTTACGTGCTCAGCAAGATGGCGCTGCGCACGGGCATCGATCCGCTGTCGGCCACCGTGTGCCGCGTGGGGGCGGCGTGCGTGGCGATCTGGCTGCTGGCCGCGCTCGAGCGCCAGGTGCGCCCCACGCTCGGGGCGCTCGGGGACCGGCGCGCGGCGGGGTTCATGGCGGGCGGTGCGTTCTTCGGGCCGTTCATGGGCGTGACGCTCTCGCTGGTGGCGCTGCGCTTCATCGAATCGGGCGTGGCCGCATCGATCACCGCGTTCTACCCGGTGCTCACCATGTTCATCGCCGCGCGCTTCCACCGCGAACGCCTCACGTGGCGCGCGCTCGCCGGCGCGCTGGTGGCGGTGGCCGGCGTGATCGTGCTGTTCCGGCGGTAGCGGCGATCGTTCCGGCCGTGCCCGGAAACGGCTCGGGCCCGGCGCGAGTGCGCCGGGCCCGAAGAGCGACCACGGGCCGTCAGGGCTTCGACTTCGTGTGCGAGATCTCGCGCACGTACGAGACCAGGTCCTTGATCTGCTCGGGCGTCATCGTGACGTTCCACGCCGGCATGAACACGGCCTTCTTGAAGTGGCCGCCACCCAGCGTCACCACGGCGAACAGCTCCTTGTCGGTGCGCGTGGCCATGTACGTGGAGTCGGTGAGGTCGCGCACGGTCACGTTGTGCTCCTTCTTCAACGTGGCCGCGGTCGGGCCGTCGCCCTTGCCTTCGTAGCCGTGGCACGCCGAGCAGTGACGTGCGTACAGCTTGTGGCCTTCCACCGGCACGCCCTCGGGCGTGGCGAAGTAGTGCTCGAGCGTGGACAGCGGAATCGCGGGGTTCTCCTGCGGCAGGTCCAGCACGAACGCCACGATGTCGTCGATCACCGGCGGTTCGAGCTTGTTGCCCCACGCGGGCATCACGTTGGAACGGTTCGTGTGCGCGCCGCCCTTGGCGATCACCTCGCGCACCTGCTTCTCGGTGAGCCGGCCCATCGTGTAGAGGTCGTTCAGCCGCGCCACCTTCACGCCGGTCTGCTGCAGGCTGGCCGACATGTCGCCGTCGCCGTTGCCGCCGTCTCCGTGGCACATCGCGCAGTACGCGACGAAGGCTTTGTGACCCCGCTCGATCTGCGCGATCCTGGCCAGCGAGTCCGCCACCGCCTTGGCCGAAGGCTGTCCCGTCGTTCCCGTTTCCTGCGTGCGCGGCTGGCAGCCGAGCGCCGCCAGTACCGCGAACGCGGCCACCGCACACACCATCCACCTCGCGAACCTCATCGCACCCTCCTTCGGGGAGGCCGAGCGGCCATCGCCCCGCGGCTCCAGAGTCGGCCCCGGACCGGGGCCGTATCAATGCCACCTCAATAGCCACCTTCGGATAGCCCGCCGTGACGAACGGCGAGAGTGGTGTTGCAACTCCTGCGGGAGAACGCCGCAGCTCAGGGCTGCGGCGCACCCACCACGAGCCGCAGGGTGTCGCGCGCGATGATCAGCTCCTCGTTGGTGGGAATCACCAGCGTCCGCACGGCGGCGCCGTCTGCCGACACGTCGGCTTCGGTTCCGCGCACGGCGGCGTTGCGGGCCGCGTCCAGCCGGACCCCCATGAACTCGAGGCCGGCCAGCGAGCGCTCCCGCACGGCGGGGGCGTTCTCGCCGATGCCGCCGGTGAAGATGACGGCCTCCATGCCGCCCATGGCGCCGGCGTAGGCCGCGACCGTCTTGCGCACGCGGTAGCAGAACATGTCGATCGCGAGCTTCGCGCGCTCGTCGCCCTTCGCCTCCGCGTCGAGCAGTTCGCGCATGTCGCCCGAGAGGCCCGAAACGCCCTGCAGGCCCGAGTGCTTGTTCAGCAGTGTCGTGGCCTGGTGCTCGCTCAGGTCCTCCTTGTGCATCACGTGGAAGACCACCGACGGGTCGATGTCGCCGGTGCGCGTGCCCATGAGCAGGCCTTCGAGCGGCGTGAAGCCCATGGACGTGTCCACGGAGTGCCCGTGCCGGATCGCGCACACGCTGGCACCGTTGCCCAGGTGGCACGTGACGAGTCGCGTTTCCTCGCGCGGGCGGCCGAGCAGGTGCTTCGAGCGCCAGCCCACGAACCGGTGCGACGTGCCGTGGAAGCCGTAGCGGCGGATGTGGTGCCGTGAGTACAGCACGTACGGCAGGCCGTACAGGAACGCGTGCTTCGGCATCGTCTGGTGGTACGCGGTGTCGAACACGAACGCGTGCGGCACGTCGGGCAGGATGCGGCGTGCGGCTTCGTAGCCGCGCAGGTTGTGCGGGTTGTGCAGCGGCGCCAACTCGGAGCACTCGTCCACCGCTTCGAGCACCTCGGGCGTGGCCAGCGCGGACGCCGTGAAGCGCTCGCCGCCGTGCACGACGCGGTGGCCCACGGCGCCGATCTCGCCCGGCGACGCGATCACCCCGCGCTCCGGGTCGGTGAGCATGCGCACGATTTCGCCGAGCGCGAGCCGGTGCTCGAGGATCTCCTTGGAGTCCACGACCTTGTCGCGGCCCTCGGCGCGGTACGTGTGCAGCGCACTCGACGTGCCGATGCGTTCCACGACGCCGCGCGCCAGCGTGACGTCCGCGTTCGCCTCGATCGCTTCGAGCGACGTCTCGATGAGCTGGTACTTCACCGACGACGAGCCGCAGTTGAGCACCATCACCTTCATCGCGAGATCTCCACCGCCGAGCGCACGCGCTCACCGTTCTCGTACACGAAGAACCCGCGCCCGGTGCGGCGTCCCAGGTGCCCGGCGCGCACGAGCTTGCGCAGCAGCGGGCACGGCCGGTACTTGAAGTCGCCGAGTTCCTTGAACAGGTGCTCCATCCAGCCGAGCACGCGGTCGAGGCCCATGCGGTCGGCGTATTCGAGCGGGCCCACCTTGAACTCGTAGCCCAGCCGGATCGCGCGATCCACGTCGTCCGCGCTGGCCACGCCCTCCATCACGATGTGCATGGCCTCGTTCAGGAACGGCACCATGGCGCGCGTGACCACGTAGCCCGGGTACTCGAAGACCTCGATGACCTGCTTGTCGAGCGCCACCGCCAGCGCTTTCGCGCGCTCGAACGTGGCGTCGCTGGTCTCGTTGCCGCGCACCACCTCGACGATCGGACTGCGCGTGACGGGGTGCATGAAGTGCATGCCCACCACGCGGTCGGCGCGGCCGGACGCGTTCGCGATCTCGCTGATGCTGAGCGTGGACGTGTTCGTGACGAACACGCGCTCGGGCGGGCACACCTGGCCCAGCTCCCACATCACGCGCTTCTTGGCCTCGAGATCCTCCTGGACGGTCTCGATGACCAGGTCCCCTTCGGCGGCGCGGGCGATCTCGTGCGTGAACGTCACGCGCGACAGGATCACCTTCTTCTCCGACGCCGTGATGCCCCACTTGCGGAGCTCTTCGTCGAGGTTGGCCGCCAACTCCTCGCGCGCGAGCACCGCGCGCTCCTCGGAGACCTCCACCACGGTCACGTCGATGCCGTTGGAGGCCACCTTCTGGGCGATGGACTTGCCCGTCATACCGCCGCCCACGATGCACAACCGGTGGAATTCCACGTCGGTCCTCCCGGCGGAGCGGGACATCCGCTCCGCGCGCCGCCACGGCGCCGCGGCAGTGTAAGCGATCGGCCTCGACGGCGCGCGCGGTCGCACTCTCCGTTGGGTGAGCACGCCGGCGCTTCGCGCTCGCATGCGCGAGCGGAATGCGCTCGCGCGTTCGCGACGTCGCCGCGAGCCGGGTGAGAACGCGCCACCACGGCGGACATACCGGCGGCACGGGCTTGACCGCGCCCGCCGTGGACGCGAGCATGTCGTCTCCACACTCAAGCAGGAGTTCGTCATGCACCGGAAGAAACTCGCGATTCTCGTGGGCGGCGGTCCCGCCCCTGGCATCAACGCGGTCATCGGCGCGGCCACGATCCGCGCGGCCGTCGACGGCGTCGAAGTGGTGGGCGTCGAGGACGGTTTCGAGTGGTTGATGCACGGCAACATCGATCACGTGCGTCCGCTCACGATCGAAGGCGTCAGCCGCATCCACTTCCGTGGCGGTTCGCACATCGGCATCGCCCGTGCGAATCCCACGACGAAGCCCGAGTACCTGGAGAACACGATCATCTCGCTGCTGCGGATGAACGTGACCGATCTCATCACGATCGGCGGGGACGACACCGCGTACTCGGCGCTCAAGCTCGACCAGCAGTCGCAGGGCCGCATCCACGTGGTGCACGTGCCCAAGTCGATCGACAACGACCTCGACCTGCCGCCGTACGTGGACACGTTCGGCTTCCAGACCGCGCGGCACTGGGGCGTGGAGATCGCGAAGAACCTGCTCGTGGACGCCAAGACCACGTCGCGCTGGTACTTCGTGATCGCGATGGGACGCAAGGCCGGGCACCTGGCACTCGGCATCGGCAAGGCGGCGGGCGCCACGCTCACGCTGATTCCCGAGGAGTTCCAGCAGCGCCCGATCCGGCTCGCCACGCTGGTGGACACGCTCGTGGGCGCGATCATCAAGCGCCTGAACGACGGCCGCCGCGACGGCGTGGCGGTGATCGCCGAGGGCGTGGTGCTGGACATCGACCCGAACGACCTCGCGCAGGTCGAGCAGGCCGAGCGCGACGCGCACGGCCACCTGCGCATCGCCGAGGTGAACATCGGCGAAGTCCTGAAGCGCGCGGTGGACAAGCGTCTCAAGGAGTTCGGGCTCAAGACGACGATCGTCGAGAAGAACATCGGTTACGAACTGCGCTGCGCCGACCCGATCGCGTACGACATGGAGTACTCGCGCGACCTGGGCTACTGCGCCGCGAAGTACCTGCTGTCGGGCGGCCACGGCGCCGTGGTCACGATGCAGGCCGGGCGCTTCGTGCCGGTGCCGTTCAGCACGCTCGTGGACGAGGGCACGGGCCGGCCGCGCGTGCGGCTGGTGGACGTGACGTCGAACCGCTACGCGATCGCGCGCCGTTACATGATCCGGCTGCGTCGCGACGACTTCGAGGATCCGCACCAGCTCGCGAAGTTCGCGGCGACGGTCGGCATGTCGCTGGAGGAGTTCCGCGAGCGCTTCGCCTACCTGATCGCCGACGAGCCGCCGCCGCTGCACTTCGACGGCCTCGGGGACGTCGGGCTGCCGCTGCCCGAGGCGCTGCCGAAGTGATCGTCGATCCCGCGAACGCCTCGCGCGGGGATCTGTACCGGCTGCTGATCTCGTTGATCGTGCCGCGGCCGATCGCGTTCGTCTCGACGCGGTCGGCCGCGGGCGTCACGAACCTGGCGCCGTTCTCGTACTTCGTGCCGCTGTCCAGCCTGCCGCCCATGCTGGGCATCGCGTTCAGCGACCGCCCGGGCGATCCCAAGGACACGCTGCGCAACATCCGCGAGACGGGCGAGTTCGTGGTGAACGTCGTGAGCGAGCCGCTGCTGGAGCGCATGGTGCGGACGGCCGGCGACTGGCCGGCGTCGGTCAGCGAGTTCGACGTGACCGGCCTCACGCCGTCGCCGTCGCAGCGCGTGGCGGCGCCGTCGGTGGCCGAGTCGCCCGTGCACCTGGAGTGCCGCTTCGACCGCGAACTGCAGGTGGGCAACAGCGTGTTGGTGATCGGGCAGGTCGTGCTGGCCCGCGTGGACGACGCCGTGCTCGTGGACGGGCGGCCGGATCCGGCGAAGCTCGCCGCGGTCGGCCGGCTGGGCGGGGAGGCGTACTCGCTGATGCACGACATCGTCACCGTGCCGCGCCCCCGGGTGTCGCGCGAAACGGGAGAGGAGCGCGAGTGATCGATCGAACCACGACCCGCGGATGTCTCCTCGCACCGCCCGGTGGGCGGTGCGCTTCTGCCTGGTGCTCCTGCTGACTCCGTGCCCGGCTCCGCCGGCCCGCGCGGAGGGCGGCGAGGATTTCCTCGCGCGCTACGCCGCCACCGACCGGTTTCCGCCCAAGTACCGGCGCGACCCGCCGGCACCTGCCGGCGACGGCGGTGTTGTGCCGCGGCACGGCGCGCGACCGCCAGGACCTGGTGGACGTTCGATCCGGCGCGGGCGCCGAGCGCGTCGACCGCACCAGTTCGTCCGGCGGCGAGGAGAAGCTCGGCGCCGAGATCTCGCGCGCCGCGAGCGCCTGCGCCGGACGCAGCGCGCGGCACGTCGTTCGAGCTGCTCAGCGACGGCGCGAAACTGCTGGCGCCGCTGTCGGGCAACCTCTACGTGGTGGATCGCGCGACGGGCCGCGTGCAGGCGCTCGCGAGCGCGGGCGGCCCCGCGCAGGACGCGCACTTCTCGCCCGACGGGGCACGCGTGGCCTGCGTGCGTGACGGCGACGTGTGGGTGACGGAGCTGGCCACGGGCGCCGAGCGGCGACTGACCACGCACGAGGGTGACGACGTCACGTGGGGCTCGCCCGAGTTCGTGGCGCAGGAGGAGATGGGGCGCTTCGAGGGCTGGTGGTGGGCCGCGGATTCGCGCGCGCTGATCGTGCAGCGCACCGACACGAAGGGCGTCGAGCGCATGCGCATCTCCGACCCGTCGAACCCGGGCGCCGTGCCGCAGGAGTGGCCGTACCCGCGGCCGGGCCGCGCGAACGCCGACGTGCGGTTGTTCCGGATCGCGCTCGACGGCGCGGGCGCGCCGGAGGAGATCGCGTGGGGCCGGCAGGCGTTCCCGTACCTGTGCACCGTGCGCGCGGACGACGACGGCGTACGGTTGCTGGTGATGGATCGCGCGCAGCAGCGCGAGCAACTGCTGATCGCGACCCCCGGTGCTCCGCCGCGCGTGCTGCTGGAGGAACGCGACCCGGCGTTCCTGAACCTGGCGCAGAGCACGCCGAAGGCGCTGCCCTCGGGGCGCGGCTTCCTGTGGATCGCCGACCGCGACGACAGCGGACCGTGGCTCGAGTGGCGCGGCGCCGACGGCGCGATGCGCGCGCGGCTGACGCCGCCCGGGCTGCGCGTGGCGGCGCTGGAATGGCTGTCCCCCGACGGCACGCGCGCGATCGTGCGCGGTTGGGGCGCCGACCCCACGCAGACGCGGCTGTGGCGCGTGGACGTGAGCCCGCGCCCGCGCGCGACGCTGCTGGCGGGCGAGCCCGGGCTGCACGAGGTGGCCGTGGCGCGCGACGGCGCGGTGCGCGTGCGCACGCTCACGCCGGAGTCCGGCCCCGTGCTCCGGCGCGTGGAAGACGCGACCGGTCGGCCGCTCGCCGAACTGCGGTCGGTCGCCGAGGATCCCGGGATCGAGCCGCGGCCGACGTTCGAGCGCGTGGGTTCCGACTCGATCTGCGCCTACGTGCTGCGGCCGACGAACTTCGATCCGCGGCTCCGCTACCCGGTGGTGGACGAGGCCTACGGCGGCCCGCACTACCAGGAAGTGCAGCGCGCCGGGCGGCGATTCCTGCTCGGACAATACCTGGCCGACCAGGGCTTCATCGTGGTCGGCGTCGACGGGCGCGGCACTCCCGGCCGCGGCCGGACGTGGGAACGCGCGATTCGCGGCGACCTGATCGGCCCGGCGCTCGAGGACCACGTGGCGGCGCTGCGCGAACTGTGCGCGCGCCATCCCGAGATGGACGAGCGCCGCATCGGCGTGAGCGGCTGGTCGTTCGGCGGCTACTTCGCGGCGCACGCCGTGATGCGGAGCGCGAACACCTACCGCGTGGCCGTCGCGGGCGCGCCGGTGGTGGACTGGCGCGACTACGACACGTTCTACACGGAGCGCTACCTGGGGCTGCCCGGCCCGGACTCGCTCGCGTACGAACGCAGTTCCGTGCTGCCGTTCGCGCCCCGGCTCGAGCGGCCGCTGCTCGTGATCCACGGCACGGCCGACGACAACGTGTACTTCTTCAACAGCCTCAAGCTCGCCGACGCGCTGAACCGCGCCGGGCGCTCGTTCGAGTTCCTTCCGCTCCCGGGCCGCACGCACGTCGTGGCCGACGAGCCGTACGTGCGTCGCGTGCACACGGTGACCACGGAGTTCCTGCGGCGCGAGCTGGGCGGGCCGGCCGATCCGCGGCCGCGATGACCGACCGCGCCGTCATCGCCATCGCGAGCCCCGAGGACCTGTGGACGTTCACGCAGCGCAACGTGCCGCTGTGGGACGTGCTCGAGTTCTTCCCGAAGGACGCGCTCGGTCCGCGCGGCCCGGCCGACGCGCCGCGCCCCTACGAGGTGAAGCCGGTCACGATCGAGACCGATCTCGGCTGGTCGTTCGAGACCGACATCCAGTGGGGCACGTGGGTGTTCCGCCCGCGCTCGCCGAAGCAGCCGGGCATGATGCGCTGGTGCCGCGAGCGCGGCCTCGAGGTCGGCGACGCGATCGTGTTCGAGCGGACGGGGGAACGGACGTTTCGCCTGACGCTGCTCAAGGCGGGCGCCGGGGGCTGAGCGGGCGCGCGAACGGCCGCGACCTCGTGGGCCGCGGCCGTCGCGATCGCGGGGCGTCAGGCGGGGATCTTCGCGAGCACCTCCTCGGTGTCCGGGAAGCGGCCTTCGGCGCGCTTCGAGAAGATCAGCGTCCCGTCCAGGGACACTTCGAACTCACCGCCGCTGCCTCGAACGATCGTGCTGTCGAGGCCGCGCGCCTGCTTGATCTCGGCCGCCAACCTGGAGGCCCGGGGCAGGTAGCCTCACTGCCCGCAGTACTTGATCTCCAACTTCATCGTGCGTTCTCCCGGCGGGGCGACCACCGCCCTCGCGCGGCGCGAACATACCAGCCTCCGCGCGTTTGACCCACGCGGGACCGCCGGGCAACCTGCGCGCATGCCGACCCACGTGCCCACGATCGAGGAGCGCCTGCGCCGTGCGCTCGGCGACGGCCTGCTGACGCAGGAGCCGCTGCGTCACCACACCACGTTCCGGATCGGCGGCCCCGCCGAGTACTTCTTCGCCGCGCGCACGCCCGACGATCTCGTGGCGGCGCTGTCGTCGGCGGACGAGCTCGGCCTGCCCGTGTTCGTGCTCGGCGGCGGCAGCAACCTGCTGGTTTCCGACGACGGCCTTCCGGGGCTGGTGATCCGCAACGCGTGCGAGCGCGTGGAATGGGACGGCCAGGCCGCGTACGTCGAGGGCGGCGCCGACTTCTCGGCGTTCATCGAGCGCTGCGCGGAGCGCGGAATGGCCGGGCTCGAGTTGCTGGCCGGCATCCCCGGTTCGGTGGGCGGCGCGCTGTACGGCAACGCCGGCTGCTACGGCGTGGACGTGGGCTCGCTCACGATCGAGGCCACGGTCGCGCGCTTCGACGGCTCCGGCGTGGCGACGCAGCCCGCGGCGTGGTTCGAGTTCGGATACCGCGACTCGCGTCTGAAACGCGATCCACACGTGATCCTGTCGGTGCTGCTCCGCCTGCGCCGCGGCGAGCCGGCCGAGATCCGCCGCGTGATCGAGGAGAAGCTCGAGGTGCGGCGCGTGAAGCACCCCGCGTGGCGGCTCGAGCCCACGGCCGGCTCGTACTTCAAGAACCTGCCGCCCGGATTCCAGGCCCCCGGCCTGCCGCACTCGCCGGGCACGCATCGCGTGCCCGCGGGTGCGCTGCTGGACGCGTGCGAGTGCCGCGGCCTGCGGGTGGGCGACGCGATGGTGTTCGCGAAGCACGCGAACATCCTGGTGAACGCGGGCCAGGCCACCGCGCGCGACGTGCTCGTGCTGGCCGAGCAGATGAAGGCCCGCGTGCGCGACAGGTTCGGCGTCGAGCTGGAGGAGGAAGTCATGTTCCTCGGCCGGCGCCCGACGCTCGCCTGACCCGCCCGCCGGGCCGCCACCCGCCCGCGCCCCCGGAGTCGCGATCCGCCGCCCGGCTCTCTTCGAAAATGTGTTGAAACACACGACTGGGTGGCGCATCCAACGACGTGGCGGGACCACGCCGCCTCCCGAACGACCCACGTGGCCGCTTCCACCCGAAGGAGTCCCCATGAAGCCGATCACCGTCCTCGTCACCGGAGCCACCGGCAACCAGGGGGGCGCGCTCGCGCGTCGCCTGCTCGCCGCCGGCCACCACGTCCGCGCGTTGACCCGAGACCCGAACAGCGCGCGCGCCGGGGCGTTGCGCGCGGCCGGCGCCGAGCTGTTCGCCGGCTCGTTCGCCGACGGCGCCTCGATCGAGCGCGCCGCGGCGGGCGTGGACACGCTGTTCGCCATGAGCACGCCGTTCGTCGCGGGCGAGGAAGCCGAGACACGTGAGGGCCTCGCACTGGTCGCCGCCGCGAAGCGCGCGGGCGTGTCGTACCTGGTCTATGCCTCGGTCGCGAGCGCCGATCGACGCACGGGCATCCCGCACTTCGAGAGCAAGCTCCCCGTGGAGGATGCCGTGAGGGCCTCCGGACTGCGCTGGAGCATCGTGGCGCCGGTGTTCTTCATGGACAACCTGCTGTCCCCGTGGTGGTTGCCCGGGCTCCAGCAGGGCGCACTGATGATGACGCTGCCCGCCGACCGCAAGCTGCAGCAGGTGCCGGTCGAGGACCTGGGCGCGTTCTACGCGCTCGTCGCCACGCAGCCCGAGCGGTTCGCGGGGCGGCGCATCGATCTGGCTTCCGACGAGATCTCCGCGGCCGAGGTGGTGAAGACGATCTCCGAACTCTCGGGGCGTCCGATCGCCTATCGGCAACTGCCGCTCGAGGCCGTGCGCCAGCAGAACGAGGACTTCGCGATCATGATGGAGTGGTTCGATCGCGTGGGCTACAGCGTGGACGTGGCGTCGCTGCGCCGCGACTACCCCGAGGTGGGCTGGCACTCGTTCACCGACTGGGCAAAGGGCCAGGACTGGAGCGCGCTCCTGCAGCCGGTCGCCGGATGAGCACGGGCGACTCGCGTGAACGGGCACCGGAGAAGCCGGCCGGTTCCCGTTCGAGCGCGGCGTCGCGCCCTCGGCGCGGGGTCGGGAGAGGCGTCGGCAGCGCCGGGCGGGCTGCACAGGGTTTGCGCGAACTGCGTGCCCGGGCGCATGCTGCGCCCGCCATGGGAGAGCTCCTCAAGAAGCGCCTGCTCCAGAGCAAGTTCCAGGGAGTGCATCACGAGGCCGTGCTGAACCTGATCGTGGCCGCAAACCACGTGCAGGGGCTTCTCGACGAGTCGTTCGCCGAGACGCGCATCACCGCCACGCAGTACAACGTGCTGCGCATCCTGCGCGGCGCGCTGCCCGGCGGCTACGCCCGCGGCGAGATCGCACGGCGCATGCTGCAGCGGGCCCCCGACCTCACGCGCATGATCGACCGCCTCGTGAAGCTGGGGCTCGTCGAGCGCACGCGGTCGATCGAGGACGCCCGCCAGTCGATCGCGCGCATCACGCGTCGCGGCCAGCAGCTGCTCGAGCAGGTGCAGCCGGCGATGGACGCGAGCCAGGCCCGGTTCAGCGCCAGCCTCACCGCGCGCGAGGCCCGCGAACTGTCGCGGCTCTGCGAGAAGATCTACGCCTCGTCGGTGGAGCCCGCCGACGAGTGACCACCCGGTCCGGCCAGCCACGAGCGCGGGCGACCCGGGCACGAACGCGGAAAAAGTATTGAACGAACGCGGACGACGGGCGCATTCTCTGGCGAGACATGGCCGCGCTCCCCGCCCTTTCATGTCCGCCCGTCCCTGCGGGCCCGGGTCCACCGGGGTCGCCGGACGGGGTTCGGGCTGATCGAGGAGGTTGCGTGCCGGGCGCCGGATGACGCCCCGCGCGCGCCCTGCTCGAGTTTCCGCGCCCGGCTCCGTGCACCCGGCGCCGCGCCTGCCGCGGTTGTTCGCCGACCCGCTGGCCTGGCTCGCCGCGCTGCCCGTGGCGCTGCTCGTCGCGCGGCTCGCGGGAGCGCCGCTCGGAGAGCCGGTCGCGGACGACTTCGGGTTCCTGCGCTCGCTGCAGGTGATGCACGCGCGACACCTGTTCGACGGCGGCGGCCTGCCCACGTTCTGGCGGCCCTTGTCGCGGCAGCTCTACTACTCCGTGCTCGGGCCGCTGATGCTGACCCATCCGCTGTGGGTGAGCGCGCTCCACGCCGCGATGCTCGCGGGCGCCGCCATGTTGCTGTTCGGCGCGTTCCGCGAGGCGGTCGGGCGCCGCACGGCGCTGGCGATCGCGGGATTCCCGCTGCTCGCCGAGGGCGCGCGCGCGCTGATCGCATGGCCCGCGAACATGCAGGACGTGGGCGCGTACTTCCTGACCGCGCTCGCGTTCTACCTGCTGTCGCGCGGGCGGTGGGTGGCCTCGTTCGCGGCCCTGCTCGCCGCGCTCCTGTGCAAGGAGGTCGCGGTGGTCGCGGTGGCGCTGGTGCCGATCCTGCCTTCCGCGATGCTGGGCCGCGCGCGCTTCGACCGCCGGCGACTCGCGCTCGGCTCGCTGGTGGTGCTCGTGTTGTGGGGCGCGGGTTACGTGCTCGCGCTGCAGTGGGGCGGCGCGCGATTCCCCCAGGACCTGATCGACACGCCCGAGGCGCGCGCGGCGGGGCCGGTGGCGCGTTTCCTGTGGTCGCTGCGCTGGAGTCTCGGCGACGTGCTCAGCCTGGCCGGCGTTCCGGAGGCGTGGGTGCTGCCGCTGGGCGGCACCGCGGCCTCGCTCGCGGTGCTCGGCCTGGGAGTGGGCATGTGGCGCGGGCCGCGCGGGGCGCTGCTCGCCTCGGGCGCGTGGGGCGCGCTGTGGTTCCTCGCCGTGGTCGGGCTGCACACGTCGCTCTATCCCTACTGGACGCCGTCGCGCACGCTGTTCGCCATGCTCGGGCTCGGCATCGGCGGCATCCCGGTGCTGGCGGCCGCGCATCGCACGCTGCCGCTGGCGCTGGTGGTGCTGCGCGCGTGGATCGTGCTCGCGTGCCCGTCGCCGCCGCCGGGTATCGCGCTGCAGATGGAGGACACGGGCGGCCGCAGCTACCTGGGGCAGCTCGTCCGCGTGCAGCGCCTGGCAGCCGGCGTGCGCGAGGAACTGGCTCGCGGGCCGGCGCTGCCCGCGGGCGCCCGCGTGGTGCAGCGCAACTTCCCGCGCCTGGTGGAAGCCTCGCTGTGGCCGCGGGAGATGCTCGTGGTGTGCACGCGGGACACGTCCGCGCGCTGGGTGAAGTTCGACGAGTGGCGCCGCGACCCGACGGCGCGAGTGGACGCCGTCCTCGAGTTCCAGCCCCGCGGCGCCCGCTCGATCGTGCGCGTGGAGCCCGGCGCGATGCGTGCGCTGTTCGCGGGCCTGTCGGTGCTGCGCGACCACCGCACGGACGAGGCCCTGGTGCTGCTCGCGACCGCCGACTCGCTCCAGCGCGACCGGGACGCACGCGTGTTCCTGGCCACCGTCGCGGGCAAACGCGCCCTCGTGCTGCTGGACCGCCGGGACGCGGGCGCGGAGGCCGAAGCCCGGCGGGCGCTGGCGATGGACGCCGACAACCTGGATGCGTGGCTGGCGCTGGCGGAAGTGCGGCTCGGCGCGGGCCGGGTGGACGAATCGCTCGCAGCGCTCGACTCGCTGCTCGCGCGCAGGCCCGACGACGCGCAGGGTCTCGAGCTGCTGGCGCGCGCGACCGCGCCTCCGGTCGCGAAGCCGTGAAGCGCGGCGGCGTCAGCCGCCGATCGCGCTCATGCCGCGCGCGGGCTGCACGAACGCCGGCTGGTCGATCAGGTGCCCCGGCTGCTTGCGCAACACGGCCGCGCGCAACAGATGCTCGATCTGTTCGTCGCTCGCGCCGTCGCGCATGGCCTTGCGGAAGTCGTACTCGCGCAGCGCGAACAGGCACGTGCGGATCTGCCCGTCGGCCGTGAGCCGGATGCGGTCGCACGTGCCGCAGAACGGCCGCGTCACCGAGGCGATCACGCCCACGCGGCCGCCGCCGTCGAGGTAGCGATACGTCCGCGCCGGCGAACTCGGGTCGACGCCTTCCTCCAGTTCGAGCGGGAACTCGGCCGCCACCTGCGCCAGCGTCTCGTCGGCGGGTACGAGCGAGCTGCGATCCCAGCCGCGCTGGAAGTCGAGCGGCATCCATTCGATGAAGCGCAGCTCGTAGCCTTCGTCGCGCGCCCACCGGGCCAGCGACACCGCCTCGTCGTCGTTCACGCCGCGCATGAGCACCGCGTTGATCTTGACGGGCGTGAAGCCCACGCGACGGGCCGCCGCGAGCCCGGCGAGCACGTTCTCGAGCTGGTCGCGCCGCGCGATCTGCTGGAAGCGCTCCGGCCGCAGCGTGTCGAGGCTCACGTTGACGCGACGCAGGCCCGCCGCGCGCAGGGCCTCGGCCTGCTCGGGTAGTCGCAGGCCGTTCGTGGTGAGCGACAGGTCCAGGTCGGGCGAGATCTCCGCCAGCATGCGCACCAGCGCCGGCAGGTCGCGGCGCACGGTGGGCTCGCCGCCCGTGAGCCGCACGCCCGTCACGCCGAGCGACACGCACACGCGGGCGAAGCGGGTGATCTCCTCGTAGCGGAGGATGTCGGCGTGCGGAAGCCACGGCATGCCTTCGGCGGGCATGCAGTAGACGCAGCGCA
>JBGAOB010000086.1:0-15195 GCA_044222045.1 Candidatus Eiseniibacteriota bacterium | reverse complement strand
AGCCCGCGCACGGCCCGCGCGGCGTGACGCACTCGAACAGCGCGCCCACCGTGTCGTCCCAGAACCGCTCGGCGTAGAGCTGCTGCAGGTCGTGCGCCCACGCCAGGTAGAACGCGGCGTGCTCGCGGCGCCCGGCCAGCTTGCCGAGCTGCGCCATGGCCACGAGCGCGTGGTACCAGAGCGCGTTCGAATCGGCGCGCGCCTCGGCGTGGTCGCCCTCGCCCTGCCACAGCAGGCCGTCGCGATCGCAGCGCACGCCGTGGCGCGAGCCCGATCGCAGGTGGTGCATCACGCCCTCGAGCGCCGGCCACGCCACTTCGCGCACGAACGGGTCGAGCGCGCCTCGCGGCTGACGACGGGCCAGCAGGTCGGCGGCGTGCACCAGCCACAGCGACGGCCGCGGGTCGCCGTACACGGGGCGGCCCTCGGGATCGAACGACTCGGGCGCGAGGCCCTCGTCGAGGTACGATGCGCGCGCACTTCGTCGGCCACGGCGCGCACGTCGTCGAACGCACGCAGCGACACGAGCGCGGGCAGCATGCGCAGCACTTCGTCGCAGCGCTCGGTGCCGGGCAGATCGCGCGCGCGCAGCGTGGCGCGGCCGCCGCGATCGACCACGGATTCCAGCACGCGCACGGCGAGCGGCGCGGTCCAGCCGTCGTCGGCCGCCAGCAGCGGCTCGGGTCGGCGCGCCTGCGCGTCGCCGGCGCCGCCGTGGGCCACCGCTGCCTGGCGCGCGGTCCAGTCGGCACCCACCGCGGCGCGCACGGCCATCGCGTGACGGCGCGTGTGCAGGTCGCGCTCGATCGCGCGCACGCAGGCGTCCAGCGTCTGCGCGGGCGGCGAGCCGAGGCGCCCTTCCGACGCCAGCGCGCGGAACAGTCCCGCTTCGGGCGACAGCACCACGTGCAGCGGCGCGCCGACTTCGAGCTTCGCGTGCACGGCGCCGGGGATGAAGCCGGACTCGGTGGGCGGCACGAGCAGGCTGGTGTCGCCGTCCTCGAGACGCGCTTCGTGCGGGTAGGACGTCGGGGTCCACGAGCGCGCGGGCAGGAACGCGCCGTTGTGCCACAGCGTCAGCGCGGGTGCTCCGGGCGCGGTCTCGATGCGCGCGCGGCCGGGAATGCCCTGCGCGGCGCCACGCCAGTCGGCCGACTCCTGCTGCAGCGCGCGCACGTCGCGGTGCACGGTGATCGGCGCCACGGCGAGCCGCGCGGGCTCGCCGTCGAGCAGGCGCCACGTGGCGATCAGCGCGGTGTGCCCGTGCACCAGGCGCAGGCTGCGCTCCACGACCCAGCCCTCGAAGCGCCAGCGCCACGTCGGCCACGGCTCGGTGGTCACGTGCTCGACGTTCGCGAACGCGCCCCAGCGCGGTGCACCGCCGACGGCGAAGGCGGGCGTCAGCTCCACGGCCACACCGGGCAGCACGAGGCGCTCGTCGAAGCGGAGCAGCAGCGCCACCTGCGCGGCGGGGTCGTACGCGGCCGGGCTCTCGCCGTCGGCCTGCGCGCGCGCGCCCTCGAGCCGGTTCAGCGTGCCGCCGGCGGCGGCCAGCCACACGTGCGACCGGCGCACGGCGGCGCCCGAGACGGTGCCGGCCGAGTAACCGCCGAGCCCGTCCGAGAGCATCCAGAGCGCCGCGCAGGCGGCGTCGAAGTCGCGGAGGACGTCCTGTCCGGGATCCATGCGGCGCGCAGGATAGCAGCGCGGCGCGGGCGGCGGCTACACCGCGCCGGGGCGGCGGATCACCTGCGAGAGAGGGACCAGCCGGACGCGGCCCATGCGCGAGGGGGTCAGCGCGCCGTCGAGCCACTTCAGCGACATCGGCGTGGCCCGCAGCAACACCAGCGCGTGGCCGCGCTCGCCGGCTCGCTCGAGCACCGCCTTCCAGTCGCGGTCGAGCGCCTTCGTGTCCTTGCCGCGCGCCGAGTCGTCCAGCAGCGCATCGGGCTCGTCGTAGGCCACGCCCTGCTGCGACGCGAGCGACTTGCACACCGACCTCGGCGCCGGCTGCACGTGCAGGAACGTGACGCCTGCCTTCTTGAGTTCGCGGTACATGGCGTTCACGAGCGGCTCGTCCTGCGAGGCGAACGCTCCCATCAGGTTGGAGACCGCCACCGGCTGGCCGCCCTCCTCGAGGTAGCGCCGCGTGAGCGACTGGATCTGCCCGGGCGCCATGCTCACCAGCAGCGCACCCGATCCGGGCGTGGTGCGCGGGTAGTTCTCGGGCTCCATCGGGATCTGCACCACCACCTCGCGATGCGTCTCGCGCGCGGCACCGAACAGGGCCCGGCTGTAGGGCTGGCCGGCGGGCAGCGCGAGCGCGAACATCTCGGAGCGCTTCGCGGCCTTCTGCGCCAGGTCCTTCGCCTCCTCGGTGAAGCCGTACAGCACGAGCGCGATGCGCGCGGCGGGCGCTTCGTCCTCCACCACCTTGCCGCCGTCGTGGCGCACGACGCGGCCCTCGCGCACGAGCACGATCTCGTGCGTGCGGCGGCCGCCCACGCCCACGGTCATCACCACGCGCAGGCCTCCGCCTTCCTCGGAGCGTTCGCGCGCGCTCATCACCTGCGCGCCCGCCTGCTCGAGCGCGTGCGTGACCGCCCAGTTCACCTGCATGGGCGAGCCCTCGCGGCCCAGCCCCACGCGCCAGCGCACCACCGGCTCGCCGTCACCTTCGGCCACGCTCTCGCGCACGCTGTCGCGCGGCACGCCGGCGAGCGCCAGCCCCGTGTGCGCGTGCTTGCCGACGATGCGTACCAGGTGCGCGCGGTCGCCCAGGCGCACCGTGCGGGCGAGGGTCAGTCGACCGCCGTCGGAGGCGAGCCACGCCCACAGCTCACCCGCGGCGAACAGCAGCAGCGCGACGCCGGCGACGATGCCGAGCCACAAGGGCAGGCGCGTGGAGGAGGACTTTCGCTTGGGCATGGTGGGAGGCGCGGCACGTTAACCGCAGCGTTGGCCGATCGCCAGCGTTCCGCGGGCGGACCCGGTGCGCGGCGGGGAACGTTCGACGGGGCGCGTCGCCGTGCGCTCGTGCTGAACCGGGCGGCCCCTGCCTCCGAGCGCATGGCGGCACCCTCGCCGGGCGCTCCGGCGTCTCCCCGGACGCCGCGGCGCCCGATTCCACCCGATGGGCGATTTCGGCCGCATGAACAGCGGTCCTTTTTGCATGTCGGTGACATGGCGTTAGGGGGCCGGTGACACTTTGCGCCCCCACTGGCCGATGCTTCTTCAACCCACGGGACGACCGTGGGGATCCGCAACCTTCCGGGAGGTTGGACATGAAGCAGCTGCGTCTCCTCATCCTTGCCGCCGCCGCAACGGCCCTCTGCACCGCCACGGTCTACGCCTGTGGCAACGACAAGACCTCGGCGACCGCCGCGAGTGCTGGGAACGCGAAGGCTGCCGCCTGCTGCGCCACCGGCAAGAAGGCTTCCGCCACGGCCGCCGCCGCGAACGGCTGCACGGCCGCCATGGCCGCGCAGTGCACGCCCGAGATGGCCGCCGCCTGCACCCAGGCGAAGAAGGGCGGCAAGATGGCCGCCAACCAGTGCCCGATGTCGGGTGCCTCGGCCGGCGGCTGCACGATGCACGGCAAGACCAGCGCGACCGCCGCGTCCGCCGACTGCTGCAGCCCGAAGGGCAAGGCGTCCGCGACCGCCGCGTCCGCGTCGATGGCCGGCAACGGTTCCTGCTCCGCGCACGGCAAGGCCAGCATGGCCGCCGGCAGCAGCTGCTCGGCGCACGGCACGGGCACGTCGATGGCGATGCACTCGTGCGACGCGTGCTCCGACATGGCGCAGGCCGAGAACGAGCTGGACGCCTGCGGCGCGCGCGCCCAGGTCGTGCCGCTCAAGAACGGCGTGATGTACGTGTACACGGCCGACTCGCCGGATCGCATCCGCGCCGTGCAGGCCGCCGTGGCCCGCAGCAACGAGCGCGTGCGCGCCACGCTGGCGGCCGGTGACCGCGCCAAGCTGTGCCCGGGCTGCAAGCAGGTGCGCGGCGCCATGGCCAGCGGCAAGATGCACCGCGAGGTGGTCAACGTGGAGACCGGCGCGATGACGCTGGTGACCTCGAACGACAAGAGCATCGTGAACCGGCTGCACGCGTCGGCCGGCACCGAAGTGGCCGAGCGCGCCACGACGCACTGAACCGCGTTCTTCCCGATGGGCCGGTCCGACGCACGGGCCGGCCCTTCGTGTTTGCGCCGGGAGCGCGCGGGTCGTGCACCCCGGCGCCGCCGCCCCGCTCCCGCTGGCGACCCCCGAACCCGTCACGCTAGGCTGCCTGCCCCATGGCCCACCTGCCCGTCACTCGACTGCGGCACTTCAGCCGCGGCGGCCTGATCGCCGCGGGCCTCGCCGTGGCCGTGCCGGCACTGATCCTGGTGGCCGTGGGCATCACGCTGACGCTGCGCCTGGCGCGCGAGGTGTCGTCCGAGAGCGCACGCTACAACGCCTACGTGGCGGAGAAGGTGACCGAGGCGTTCGAGCGCGAACTGCTCGACCAGGTGCGCGACGCGATCGGTCCGGCCGAGGAGGCGGCGCGCTCGGGCGGCTCGGCGGAGGACATCCGGCGGGCGCTCGCGTCGCGCGCGCAGCGCTTCGAGGCGCCGCACTTCGTGCCCACCGACGACCTCACGGGCTACTCGCTGGTCACGGTGGAACTGCAGCTGCTCGTGTACGGCAACGACACGTCGGGCGTGCGCGAGCACCCGTTCGCGGCCGTGCTGTTGCGCGGGCCGACCGGCGACATCGTGGGCGCCGGCGGGTGGTGGTTCAATCCGCGCTCGTTCGTGGTGGAGCACCTCTCGAGCGTGGTGCAGACGCAGCTGCTGTCGAACCCGCGCCTGTACGGCGGCATTTCGGGCACGCGCAACCTGGCGGTGCAGATCTTCGATGCCGAGGGGCACGAGGTGGCGCGCATGCGCGACCCGGGCCGCTCCGCCACCAGCCGTTCGGCGCCCATGACGGGCCCGTTCGAGACGTTCACCGTGCGCGTGACGCCCACCGCGCAGGCGCCCGTGGCGCTCGCCGGGCGGTTCATGGTGGTGGAGCTGGCGTTCATCGCGCTGCTCGCGCTGGCGCTGCTGGCCGCCACGTACGTCGGTCTGCGCTACGTGCGGCGCCAGATCGAGCTGGTGCAGACGCAGGCCAGCTTCATGGCGAACGTGACGCACGAGCTCAAGACCCCGATCGCCGTCATCCGGCTGGCGGTGGAAACGCTCGAGATGGGCCGCTTCCGCTCGGACGAGGAGCGCGACAAGTACCTGCACACGATCACGCGCGAGACCGCGCGGCTGTCGCAGCTCGTGGACAACATCCTCGACTTCTCGCGTTTCGAATCGGGCCAGCGCCAGCTGCGCGTGGGGCCGGTGGACCTGCGCGACGTGGTCGAGGCCGCGCTGGAGTCGTTCCGGCTGCGGCTGGAGGACGAGGGCTTCAAGGTCGACGTGGTGCTCCCGGAGGAGCTGCCGCTCGCCCGGGCGGACGCCATGACCATCCAGCACTGCCTGCTCAACCTGCTGGACAATGCCGTGAAGTATTCGCGGCAGCGGAAGGAAGTCCGGGTCGGGGCCGGGGTCCGTGACGGAATGGTGACACTGTGGGTCGCCGACCGAGGAATTGGCATCGACGCGGCAAATCAAAAGCGAATCTTTGAGAAGTTCGTACGCGTCGAAACGGGCCTCGTACACGACGTGAAGGGCGCCGGGCTCGGTCTGTCGCTTGTGGACCGGATCATTCGTGCCCATCATGGCCGCGTCGAGGTGGAGAGTCAGCCGGGTGAGGGCAGCACGTTCACGCTGCTCCTGCCCCGTTGGGAGGCCGCCAGCAGCTCCCCGCCCGCGGAGGCGCGTTCCGCACAGGGGTCGTGACCCCGGAGGTCGCCATGTCGAAGAAGATCCTGATCGTCGAGGACGAAGAAGGCCTGCTCGACGGCCTCGCCCATAACTTCCGGTACGAAGGCTACGAGGTCCTGACGGCGAAGAACGGGCAGGAGGGCCTGAAGATGGCTCTCAAGCAGAAGCCCGACGCCGTGCTGCTGGACATCATGCTTCCCGAGAAGGACGGCTTCACCGTCCTCAAGGAGCTGCGCCAGCGCCACCGTGAGATCCCGGTGCTCGTCATGACCGCGCGCAACTTCGAGGCGGACGTCCTCAAGGGCTTCGACCTGGGCGCGGACGACTACGTGACCAAGCCGTTCGGCATCAAGGAACTGATGGCGCGCGTGAAGCGCCTGGTGACGCGGGGCCCGCTGAACGCCGGCACGCCCGCCACCACCACGTACAAGTTCGGCGACGTGGAAGTGCGATTCGAGCCGCGCGAGGTCTACAAGAAGGAAGACCAGGTCGCGCTGTCGTTCAAGGAGTTCGAACTGCTCAAGTACCTGATCGAGCACCGCGGTCGCACCGTGAGCCGCGAGGAGCTGCTCGAGGAGATCTGGGGCGTCGACGAGGAGCTCGGGGTCACCACCCGCACGGTGGACACGCACGTGTCGAACCTGCGCAGCAAGCTCGGCGAGGGCTTCGCGAAGCCCTTCATCGTCGCCGTGCACAAGGTGGGCTACAAGTTCGTCGAGCCGTGATCGCTTCGCTCGCGGGTCACGGTATCGCGCGCACCCGGTGGGGCTCACGCCCCGCCGGGTGTTTCGCTGCGCCGCGCATGCGCCGGCAGCGGGGGCGCTCGCTCGGCGCGTTCGCGTCGATCCTCGGCGGGGCGCTCGCCGCCGTGCTGTTCGGCGGCTGCGGCCTGGTCGGCGGGCCCGTGGTGACCGTGGAGAACCACTCGCCCTGGCGCGTGGACAGCCTCTGGGTGGTGGCCACCGGCGATTCCACGCGCGTGCCGCCACTGGCGCCGGGAGCGTCGGCGCGGGTCCGCGTGCGGGCGCAGGGCGAAGACCTGCTGGTGCTGCGCGGGCACGCGAGCGGGCACGTGCTGGCGCCGAGCCTGGGCGCCTACGTGGAAGGCGCGGGCAGTTACCGCCTGCGCGCGGTGGTCGGCGAGTCCGGCGCCGTGACCGTGGTGGACACCCGGGTGGGCGGCGCGGCCTACTAGGGCAGCCCGTCCGCCGGGCGCGGCGGGGCGCACACGGGCGCCCGAGCGCGGCCGCGGGGTCCGGCGCGCCTGCCGCGCCGAACCGCGAGACATCCGACTTCCGCCGGGAGGGACCGCATGGAGATCGTCTGGTACACCGCGATGTCGATGGACGGCCGCATCGCGACCGCGGACGAGAGTCTCGACTTCCTCGACGTGATCACCGAGCACGACACGGCGCAGGGTGGATTCGAGGGGTTCTACGCCTCGATCGACGCGATCGTCGTCGGAGCCGGCACGTTGCGCTGGCTCGTGCGCGGCGGGCACGGCTGGCCGCACGGCGAGAAGCCCACGTGGGTCGTCACGCACGACGCGGCGCTGGTCGCGGGGCTCGGCGAAACGACGGCGCCGCTCCGGCGCGTCGAGGGCGACCTGCGCGCGCTGGTGGACACGATCGAGGCGAGCGGGGCGCGCCGCGTGTGGCTCGCGGGTGGCGGCAGCGTGGCGGGGCAACTGCTGGCGCTGGACCGCGTCGACGAGGTGATCGTGACGATCGCGCCCGTCGCGCTGGGCGCCGGGCCGCCGCTGTTCGGTGAGCGAGCGCTCGACCTGCGCGTGTTCGAGGTGGCCGAGAGCCGCGTGATCGGCGGCAACGCCGTGTCGATCCGCTGGCGGCGGAAGCGGCCCGACGGGGCCTGACCGGGCTCCGTCCGCAGCAGCGTGCGCGCGGTCCGCGACCGCGGCTTCCCGCGTCGCCCCGTGACGCGTCCGATCGTGGCGCGCGCTGCGGGATCCGTTCTCGAGGCCGCGCGCGGTGGTCGTCCGCCCGTCGGGCGCGCGCACGAACCGCGACGCTCAGGGCTCCTGGTGCGGCAGCTCCCGCTCCGCCGCGGCGCGTGCGAGGCGCGCGAACTCCTCCAGCGTCAGCGTCTCGCCGCGGCGCTTGAGGTCGATGCCGGCCTGGCGGCCCAGCCGCTCCAGCTTCGCCTTGGGCAGGCCGAGCGACTCCTCGAGCGTGTTCGCGAGCGTCTTGCGCCGCATCTGGAACGAGCCTCGGATGATGCGGAACAGCAACGCCTCGCTCGGCACGTCCACGGGCGGCGCCTCGCGCAGGAAGAACCGCACGAGCGCGCTGTCCACGTCGGGCCGCGGCCAGAACGCCGACGCCTTGATGGTCATGAGCGGCTCGAGCAGCGCGTGGTAGCGCGCGAACAGCGTGAGCGAGCCGTACTCGGGCGTGCCGGCCGCGGCGGCCAGGCGCTCGGCGTACTCCTTCTGCACCAGCAGCACGGCGCTGCGCACGGCGTGCTTGTGCTCGAACAGGTGCTCCAGGATCGGCGTGGTCACGTTGTACGGGATGTTGCCGACCACCGCGACCTTCTCCACGCCGTGCTCGCGCGCCACCGCCGACAGGTCGAGTTCCAGGAAGTCGCCCGTCACCACGGTGATGCCCGGCGCCTCGCCGTACTCCTCGTTCAGGTAGTCGGCGAGCCCCAGGTCCTTCTCGACCGCCACCAGGTGGCGCACGCGGCGCGCGATGCGCGGCGTCAGCGCGCCGGCACCCGGGCCGATCTCCACCGCGACGTCGTCCTCGCGCAGGTGGCAGTGCTCCACGATGCGCTCGGCCAGGTCCTCGCGGACGAGGAAGTTCTGCCCGAAGCGCTTGCGCGGCGACAGGCCGCGCGCGGCGAGCGCGTCCTTCACGCGGCGCAGCTCGCCACCGCTCTCGCGCGCGGCGCGTTCGAGCACGTAGCGGGAGGCCTGCCGGTGCGGCTCGGTGCGGCGGGGGCGGTCACGCATGCGCGGCAGGATAGGGGCTGTGCGCTCGTGCTGCACGAAGCGATCAGCGCCCCGGCGACGCGCCGCGCCCGGCCAGCGCCGGCACGGGCTCGCTGCCGAGACCCGCGAGCACGAACGCCTCGGTGTCGCGGAGCGGCCAGCGCTCGGCCCGCATCGCGAGCCGGGCCCGCTGCAGTGCCTCGTCCCGCGGCGCACCGCGGCGCAGCTGCTCGTAGAAGAGCGTCATGAACCGCGTGGCCGCGCGATCGTCGACCTCCCACAGCGTGGCCACCACGCTGCGGGCGCCGGCCACCAGGAACGCGCGCGCCAGCCCGAAGACGCCTTCGCCCATCACGGAGCGCCCCTGCGCGGTGCGGCAACCGCTCAGCGTGACGAGGTCCGCCCGCACGTCGAGGCTCTCGACGCGCGCGGGCGTCACCAGCCCGTCGGCGCCCGCGAGCAGGAGCCCGCTCTGGGCCGGATGCGCCGGATCCATCCACGCGTGCGTCGCCAGGTGCAGCACCGCCTGCCCACCCGCCTCGGCGAGCCGCGCCGGCGTGGCGTCGCGCCCCGACCACACGCGCGTGCCGAACGGGGCGATGCGCTTCGCCTCCTCGCGCGCACCGGGCAGCGGCGTGCGCGCCAGTGCGCGCAGGCGCGGCGCCTCGGCACTCGCCGCGATCGCGCGGGCGTCGGGATCGGCGAACACGACCATGCCGCGCTCGGCGGGCGTGCGGGCGGCCAGTCGTTCCAGCGCGGTCACCGACGGCGGGTAGCTGACCGCCCATCGACTTCCCAGCGTTCCGCCGGCCACGGGCAGCGCCTCGAACGGCAGGCCCTCGGCCTCGGACGGCGGCAGGATCCACAGGCGCGTCCGCGCCGGCCGCACGCGCCGGAGCGGCGCCTCGATCAGCGCGCGCGCGATCCGGCCGAGCGGCTCGCGGGACTGCGAGCCGGGCGCGTTGCCCGCCAGCAGGTCGCGCGCGAGCTTCGCGTCGGCTTCCACCGTGATCCGTCCCAGCGACAGGGCGCGCACCGAGTCGGCGTCGATCACGAACACGAGCTGGGGATTGCGCTGGGGCTCGGAGTACTGCAGGAGCGCCGCGTTCGCCGCCCGCAGCCGCGCCTGCAGCGCGTGCAGGTCCGCGCTCGGCTCGGCCCCGCCGCTCGCGAGCTGCCGCCGGAACACGGCGGCCCGCCCGCGCTCCGTGATGCGCCACGCGTCCTCGACGCGTCCCAGCTCCACGAGCGCGCGCGCCCAGGTCGCGTACATCTCTCCCCCGCGCAGGAAGCGCCCGGCCTGGCTTTCGGCCTCGTCCTGCGTGTCGCGTCGGCGCTCGAAGCGCGGCAGTTCGCCCGCGAGCAGCGTGTCGACCTCGCTCCATCGCGACAGTTCCGCGAGCGCGTAGGCGCGCGCGGCGACGGCGCGGCTCTCCATCAGGCCGTCGCCGGAGCGGCGTGCGTCGGCCACCATCGTGTCCGCGTGCGCGAGCGCCTGCCGGGCCATGCCGTGCGTGACGAGCAGGGTCGTGAGCGAGTTGCGCGTCCGCAGCGCGTGGCGCAGGTCGCCCCGTTGCCGGTCCACGGCGAGCGCCTCGAGCAGGTCGGCGTGAGCCTCGTCGGCCTGGCCGAGATCCCGCCGCGCGTTCGCGCGCGCGACCAGCGCCCGGGCGAGCGGCTCGCGGGTGCGCGACTCTCGGCGGGCCACGGCCACCGCGCTGTCGGCGTACGTCGACGCCCGCGCGTCCTGGCCCTCGGCGTGCCAGCACTGCGCCACCTGCTGCAGCGCGAGCGCGACGCCGTTCGCGTCGCCGTACCGGCGCTGCAGGCCGAGCGACTGCAGCGCGGCCTCGCGCGCGTCGCGCATCCGTCCCATGCTCGCGAGCGCGTTCGACACGCCGAACCACGCGTCGCCCGCCTCGTCGAACCGCCGATGCCGCAACGCGACCGACACGACTTCGCGGCCGAGCCGCAGTCCCATCTCGGGGTCGCGCTGGCTCACGGCCTGCGCGAGCAGCGTGCGCGCGCCGATCTCGCCGCCGACGTCGCCGGCCCGGTGCGCCAGGACCACCGCGCGCCGCCACTCGCCTTCGGCGAGCCGCCCGCGCGCCGTCTGCTGCACGACGCCGCCGGCCTTCCGCAGCGCGTCGGACGCGAGCGAGTCGAGCCCGGCGCGCTCGAGCGTGTCGGCGAGCGCGGCCAGGTCGTCGTGCAGCCGGTCGAGCGCCACGCCGCCGCGGCGCGCGCGTTCGCGCTGGGCGAAGAGCTCCCCGGCGCGGGCGCGCAGGCGGGGCGCGTCGGCCGGCGCCGCCGGGGCGCCGGGCCGCACGGCCGACGCATCGGCGCGGGCGGCCAGCAGCGGAACGAGGAGGACGAGTGCGCGGATCACACCGGGAAGATACAAACCCCGGCGCGCGGCGTGCAGCGGGATTCCGCCCCTGCCGGGATCAGGCGTGGCGGCGGCGCGTGACGCCGTGGTCGAGCGCTTCGCGCGCCATCTCGCGCGCGTAGGGATCGGGCGAGCGCGCGGCCAGCTCGCACAGCGCGTCCACGCCGTCGTCGCCGATGCGAGCCAGCGCGTAGGCGGCGTGGCGGCGCACCCACCACGAAAGGTCGCACACGCGGTCGGTGAGCGCTTCGATCGCCGGCGTCGCCTTGAGGCGACCCAGTGCGCGCGCGGCCTGCGCCCGCACGGGCCAGGCTTCGTCGTCGAGCGCCGCGAGCAGCACCGGCACGGACTCCGCCATGTCGAGGCGTCCCAGCGCCCGCACGGCGGTCACGCGCACCTCGGGGCGGGTGTCGCCCACGCGACGCTCGATGGCCTCGCGCGCCGAGCGGCAGTGCGACACGCCGAGCGCGTCGACCACGGCGCACTCGATGCGCGTTTCGTCGAGGCCCTTCTCGAGCGCGGCGATCAGCGTGGCGCGGGCGCCGGGGCCGAAGCTGCGCAGCAGCCCCGACAGCGACGGCAGCGGCCGGCGCGCGAGCACGTCGGGCTTGCGCAGGATCCAGCGCAGGGCGGCGAGGTCGTGGTGCTGCGCGAGCGCGCGCGCCGAGGCGAAGGACACCAGCTCCGGACCGCTCGCGAGCGCGTGCCGGAGCGCTTTCACCGAGCGGCGCGCGGGCAGCAGGCCCAGGCGGCGTGCGGCCAGCTCGCGGCGCAGCGGCGAGTCGTCGCGCAGCGCGCGGCGCTCGCTGCGAAGGTGCGTGCTGCGGCCGAGGGCGCGCGCCAGTTCGATGCGCTCGCGGCGGCGCAGCGTGGTGGCGATCGCTTCGACCGCGTCCCAGAACGTGTCCGATTCCACGCCGCCGGTGGCGGCCTGCAGGTCGTTCGCGTCGAGGCCGCCCGAGAGCTTGGCGGTGAGGACGCGGAACAGGTCGGCGGCGCGGTTACGCGACGCGCCGCGCGCCGAACGCCGGGCATGGCGGCCCACCAGCAGGCCGAGTGCCATGACGAAGAGGATGGTTCCCGCGCCGAGCAGCACGGGGAGGGGCGGATTCAGAGCGGAAGTCGACACGTGTGCTGTTGTCGGCGCGAAGGCCCCGATCTTGAGTTCGAGTGCCGCGCTCCGACGCCCGCAAATGGCGGACCGTGGGGCGGTTGGCCCACGTGCGGCGGGCCGGATCGTGCCGAGAGCGCGGTTTCGGGCTCGCCGCCGTGCGATGTGCACGATGCCGGGCGCCGGCGGCGCGACGCGGATTACGCGGTGGCGATCGGCAGCCGGAACAGCTCGCGCGCGTTCGCGGTGGTGATGCGGTCGACGTCGGCGGGCGTCCAGCCGCGCAACTCGGCGAGCTTCGCCACCACGCGCCCGAGCAGGCCCGGCTCGTTGCGGCGCAGCGATCGCGGCTCGGGCTCCAGGTAGGGCGAGTCGGTCTCGAGCATCAGCATGTCCTCGGGCACGCGGCGCACGGCGTCGTCCAGCGCCTCGTGCCCGTACGTGAGCACGCCGCCCAGTCCCAGCTTGAAGCCGATCGCGCGCGCGCGCATCGCCGTGTCGTAGTCCTGGTCGAAGCAGTGCAGCACGCCGCCGGCCTGCGGACGCGCCTCCTCGAGCATGCGCATCACGTCGTCGAGCGCGCTGCGCTGGTGGATCACCACCGGCAGCCCGGCCTCGTCGGCCAGCTCGAGCTGCGCGCGGAACCAGCGCTCCTGGTCCTCGCGCGGCGCGTAGTCCCGGTAGAAGTCGAGCCCGGTCTCGCCGATCGCCACCACGCGAGCGTGGCCCGCGTGCTCGCGCAGCGCCGGCAGGAAGTCCATCGGCACGCGCCCCGACTCGCTCGGATGCACGCCCACCGCCAGGAACAGGCGCGGCTGCTCGGCGGCCAGGGCGAACGCGCGCTCGATGATCTCGGGCGCGTAGGCGATCTCCACGAAGTGCGTCACGCCGGACACGCGCGCGCGGTCGAACACCTGCACGCGATCCTTGTCGAAACGCTTGTCGCAGAGATGGCAGTGCGTGTCGATCATGGGTCGCGCCGCTGGCGGGAGAAGCGGACGCGCGACGGGAGCGTCACGCGTCCGCGACCTGCTTCAGGTCGAAGCGCGGGAACAGGATCTGCGACGGGCCGATGGCGCGGGCCGCGGCCGGGCCGAACGCGGGCTTCGCCGCGTCGCCGCGCTGTTCCGCCGGGGTTCCCGGCAGGCCCAGCATGGCCCAGAGCGCCTCGCACTTGGCGGGTGTGGCGGGCCACGCCCAGATCGCGGTGAGCCGAAGCACCTCGAGCAGCGCCGACAGCACCGTGCTCAGCTCGCCGCGGCGGGCGGGGTCCTTGCCCAGCTCCCAGGGCTTCGTGCGGTCCACGCACTCGTTCGCGCGCTCCACCACGAGCCACGCCTGCTCCAGCGCGTCGTGGATGCGCACGTCGTCCCACGCCTTCGGCACTTCGACCGCGGCCTGGTTCGCGGCCGCGATCACCGCGTCGAACGCGGCGCGCGCGGCCGGGTCGGCGATCGCCTCGGGCGTCCAGTCGGTGGGCGCCTGGCCTTCGAAGTTCTTGTGCACCAGTGTGACGGTGCGGCTCGCGAGGTTGCCGAGCTTGTTCGACAGGCGCGTGTTGCAGCGCTCCACGAACTGCTCCCACGTGAACTCGCCGTCCTGCCCGGCGCGCACCGCGTCGAGCAGGTAGAAGCGCAGCGCGTCGGCGCCGAACTGCTTCACGATCTGCAACGGGTCGACCGTGTTGCCGAGCGACTTCGACAGCCGTTCGCCGCGCGAGTAGATGAAGCCGTGCACCCACACCTGCCGCGGCAGCGGCACGCCCGCGGCCAGCAGCAGCGCGGGCCACAGCACGCAGTGGAAACGGCTGATGTCCTTGCCGATCAGGTGGAACGCGTTCGTGTAGAACGGCTGGGTCGTGCCGGCCCACGCGGCGCCGGGCTTGCCCTGCCCGTCCAGGTCCTGGAACTCGTCCTGGCGCGCCGCGCCGGGACCGCCCACTTCCTTCTCGCGCGCGAGCCACCACAGCGAATACTTGCGGTCGGGCCAGCCGAGCGCCGACAGGTAGTTGAGCAGCGCGTCGGCCCACACGTAGGCGACGTGCCCCTTGCCGCCCTCGATCTCCTCGGGCAGCGCGATGCCCCACTCCAGGTTCGGCCGCGACACGCTGATGTCCTGCAGGCCGCCCTTGATGACGTTCAGCACCTCGGTGCGGCGATGGTCGGGCTGGATGAACTCGGGGTGCGCCTCGATGTGCTTGAGCAGCGCCTCGTCGTACTCGGACAGCCGGAAGAAGAAGTTGCTCTCGCGCACCGACTTCGGTTTCTTGCGGTGCAGCGGGCACTCGCCGTTCTCGTCGAGGTCCTTCTCGGTCTTGAACGCCTCGCAGCCCTCGCAGTACAGGCCTTCGTACTCCTCCTCGTACAGCACGGGCTGGCCCGTGCGCGGCGAGAGGGCCTCGTTCAGCCGCACGAACAGCTCCTGCACGGCGAGTTCGTGGCGGCGGTCGGTGGTGCGGAAGAACTGGTCGTACGACACGTCCAGCGCCTTCCAGGCCGCGACGAACTTCTGCGACGTCTGGTCGACGAACGCCTGCGGATCGAGCCCGGCCTCGGCGGCGACGCGGGCGATCTTCTGGCCGTGTTCGTCGGTGCCCGTCAGGAACCAGGTCTTGTCGCCCTTCTGGCGGTGCCAGCGGGCGAGCGCATCGGCGAACACCTTCTCGTACGCGTGCCCGAGGTGGGGTTCGCCGTTGACGTAGTCGATCGCGGTGGTGATGTAGAAGCGAGGCACGTGAGGCTCCCGGTGGCGAAAAGTGGCGCGGAGTATAGCGGATGGCCCCCGCACCCGCCGAAGCCGGGCACGCGCGCTCGCCGGGCGCGGCCCACGCAATCTGCACGATCGCCGCAGGCTGCACGCCGGCCGGCGCACCTCCG
>JBGAOB010000085.1:0-15612 GCA_044222045.1 Candidatus Eiseniibacteriota bacterium | reverse complement strand
ATCTCCCGCGGGCAGCCGGGCCGCCCCGCCCCTACCCCCGCCCGAGCACGTCGCGCAGGTCGTCGAAGCGGCTCACGCTCACGCCCATGTCGCGCACGCGGCCGTCCTTCAGGCCGTAGATCCAGCCGTGCGGTAGTCCTGGCCGCGCTCCCAGGCGTCGCGCACGATCGAGGTCTCGGCCACGTTCTCCACCTGCGCGACCACGTTCGGCTCGCACAGCCGGTCGATCCGGGCGGCCCAGGTCAGCGACAGCCAAGCGCACGATGACGTCGCGCGTCCTGCGTGGCGCGGCCAGTTGTCCACCAGGCCGAGGCGGTCGCCTGGCGCGGCGCCCACCACGGCCGTAGTGGCCGCACACGATGACGTCGCGCACCATCAGCACGTCCACCGCGAACTGCAGCACGCTCAGGCAGTTCAGGTCCGTGTGTACGACCACGTTCGCGACGTTGCGGTGCACGAACAGCTCGCCGGGCAGCAGGCCCACGATCTCGTTCGCGGGCACGCGGCTGTCGGAGCAGCCGATCCACAGGTACTGCGGGGCCTGCTGCTTCGCGAGCGTGGGAAAGAACTCGGGATGCCGCGCGCTGAGGGCGTCGGCCCACTCGCGGTTCTGTCGCAGGAGTCGTTCGAGCGTTCGCACGGGCGCCTCAGGGGTGCACGGTGACGGGAGTGCGGCCGAAGTCGGCGTCGGCCCGCGCGGCGAGCGACGCGATCCACGCGTAGGCGGCCACGTTCGCGCGCAGCAGCGCGGGGTCGATCTTGTCGAAGGTGTCGTTCGCGGTGTGGTGCAGGTCGAAGTACGGGCCGGCGTCGGTCAGCACCTCGATCATGGGCACGCCACGCGGCAGCAGCGGGCCGGTGTCGGCGTCGCCGGCGCTGGTGTTGCCGTGCCACGCGACACCGAGCGGCTCGAGTCCCGCGGCGATCGCGCGCGCCACGGGCAGCCGCTCGGGATCCACGTTGCACTCGAATCCCACGGCGCGAACGCGCCGAGGTCGGACTCCATCGCCGCCACGTGGCGCGGCAGTTCCTCGGCGTGTCGTCGCGCGTAGTCGCGCCCCCCCGACAGGCCGAACTCCTCGTTCGCGAACAGCACCACGCGGAGGGTGCGTGCGGTGCCGCCCTGCGCGGCGAGCCTGGCGGCGGCGAGCATGATCGCCACGCCGGCGCCGTCGTCGTGCGCGCCCTGTCCGAGGTCCCACGAATCGAGGTGCGCGCCCATCAACACGATGCCGCCGCGCGGGTCGCGTCCGGGGAACTCGCCCACCACGTTCGCGCTCCACGTGTCGGGCTCCTTGCGGGACGTGTTCACGAGCCGCAGCCGCACCGGGCGGCCGGAGGCGAGCTGGCGTTCGAGCAGGTCGGCGTCGGGGTTCGACAGCGCGAGCGCGGGGATGCGCGTGCCCGTGGTGTCGTAGCGCATGCCGCCGGTGTGCGGCAGCCGGTCGGAGTCGGTGCCCACGGAGCGGATGACCACCGCCAGCGCGCCCAGCTTGCCGGCCTCGATCGCGCCGCGTCCGCGTACCGGGACCGCGCGCCGTAGCCGGCGCCGTCGCGCGTGCGCTGCATGCGGCCGTGAAAGAACACGATGCGCCCGCGCACACGAGCCTCGCCGAGCGCGGCGAGTTCCTCGAGCGTGCGCGCGGCCACGACCTCGGCCTCGACGCCACTCTCGGGCGTGCCCACGCTGCCGCCGAGCGCGCACGCGGCCAGCGGCTGCGGCCAGGGCGATGTGATCTCGACGTGCGCCTCGCCGCGCACCCAGTGCGGCACCATCACCGACTCGGCGTGCACGTTCTGGAAGCCGAGCCGCTTCATGGTGGCGAGCGCCCACGCCACGGCGCGCGCATCGCCGGGCGAACCGGCGAGTCGCGGGCCGACCTCGGTGGTGATCGAGCGCAGGGCTTCCCAGGCGACGTCGTCGCGCAGCCCGGCCTCGCGTGCTTCGCGCGCGCGATCGAGCGCGGCGGGCGGGAACGGCGACTGGGCGCGGGCAGCCGGCGCGAGCAGCGCGACGGCGAGGCCGAGGGCGATGGCGAAGCGGTGGCGCACGGGTCCTCCGGGCGGCGAGGGACGATGCGGGCGAAACGAACCCGGCGCGGCGCCGGGTATGGCGGCGGAACATACGTGGCCGGGGGCCGATGCGCCACGGGCCGGTGACGGGTGCGCGAGCGGGCGGGTCGAACGCGAGCGGGGCGGGCGGGATCGCAGGCACGGGCTCGCCCCGAACGCCCGCGCCGGTCGATTCGGGACCGGCTCGCGCGTCGGCATCGCGTATGGTGCGCCGCACCGTCACCCGACCGGAGGAAACCATGGGCATCACCCATCGCTGGCAGTCGTGGCACCCGTACTTCCTGGCGCTGCTGCGCATCGTGGCGGCGTACATGTTCGTCCTGGCGGGCACGATGAAGCTGTTCGCCTTCCCCGCGGGCATGCCGCCCAACGGCGCCACGGCGACGCCATTCACGCAGGTGTGGATCGGCGGCGTGCTCGAGGTGTTCGGCGGCGCGCTGTTCGGCGTGGGGCTGTTCACGCGCCCGGTGGCGTTCCTGCTGGCGGGCGAGATGGCGGTGGCGTACTGGCAGTTTCATGCGCCGGGCGGGCCGTGGCCCATCCTGAACGGCGGCGTGAACGCGGCGCTCTACTGCTTCGTGTTCCTGTACTTCTCGGCGGCGGGCGCGGGCCCGTGGAGCGTGGACGGCGTGCGCACAAGGAAGTCGAGCGTCTAGCGATCGCCGCGGGCCAGCCGCTCCATCCACCGCCGGGCTCCCCGCCCGCTCTCCCCTTCGGGGTCCGCGGCCAGCAGCGAGGCGGCGAACATCACGCCGAGCATCCGTGCGAAGCGCCACGTGGGCTCGTCGAGTGCGCCGTACGCGCGTTCGAACGAGTCCCGGGCTTCGGCGGCCAGCGCGGTGACGACGGCGAGGTCCATCGCGGGCGCACCGATGCAGGCGTCGCCCCAGTCGATGACGCCGGCGAGTTCGCCGTGCTCGTCGACGAGCGCGTGGCGGATGTGCAGGTCGCCGTGGCAGAGCACGCCGATCTCGGGCGCGAGGCCGGCGGCGGCGTCCACGACCGCGCGCAGCGGAGCCACGTCGACGAGCGGGGCGGCATCGTCGAGCCGGCGGTGCGCCACGGCGATGCGCTTCGCGGCATCGGCGCGGCCGAGCGGATCGCGTGGCAGTCGCGGGTCGCGCATGACGGGCCAGTGGCGGCCGTGCAACTCGCGCAGGAACACGCCCAGCGACTCCCCGGTGCGCGCGCCCACGCGCGCGGCGGTGGCGATCTCGGCGCCGGGAATGTGCTCGTGGCGGGCGAGCGGAAGGCCGTCGGGGCCGTCAGCCAGCGTGACGTGCGGAACCGGCGCGGGCAGCCGGCCGTGCAGCGATCCGAGCACCAGCGCCTCGCGCCGCAGCGCGGCGGCGCCGACGGCGCGACGGGGCACGCGCCACACGATGTGCTCGTCGGCGACATAGGCGTCGCAGTCCCACCCGCTCGCGAGCAGTCGCCACGCTCGCGGCTCGCCGGCGATGCGGCGGACGACGTCGGCGTGGATGGTGAACTCGGGTTCCCAGTCGGGCATGCGATCCCTCGCGCGATTCGAAGTCGGTGTCGCGAAAGGTCGCCGATGCACGCACGCATGGCAATGCGATGCGCACCGAGGCGAGGATGAGCAGGCGTGCGCAGTGCGCGGGCGTGCGGGTGCTCGTGTGACGTCCTGACGAAGATTTGAGTTGACGGCCTTCGCGCGTGTGCTTGCCCGTCGTCTCGTGGGCGCGTTCGGATCGCGCGCGTGGCTGCCAACGACGCGCGCTCGCGGCATCGCGGGCGTCTCCGCCGCGGAGTTTCGCGCGAAGCCGCGCGATGCGTTGCACGGGCACGCACGGAGGCCGAAAACGGGCGTGCTACAAAGTGAGCGTCCCCGCGACTCTCGCCCCCGAGGCGGAGTCTCGCCATGCAGGGCTTTTCGCTTTCGCACCTCGAAGATCACGACGTTCAGAAGGGCCTGCTCGCGGCGGTGCCGGTGGAACGCACCGCCACGGCGGCGGTGCTTGCGCACATCGCCGAGTTCGACGCGCGGCAGCTGTACCGGGAGCAGGCGTGCTCGTCGATGTTCGTGTACTGCGTTCGGGAGCTGGGGTACTCGGAGGACGGGGCGCAGCGTCGGCTGCAGGCGGCCCGCCTCGCTCGCCGTTTCCCGCTCCTGTTCGACGCGCTGGCCGACGGCCGCCTCCACATGACGGCGCTCGCCCTGCTCGAACCCCACCTGACAGAGCAGAACGCCGTCGAGCTGGTGGCGGCGGCCTCGCACCGGAGCAAGGCCGAGCTGGTGCGGGCCCTGGCGGTGCGCTTCCCGCGGGACAGGGCGGCCGTGTTAACGAAATCGGCCGAATCCCAAGGAATTTCACCCGCGCTAGCGCGGGTAGATGGCGCGGACGGGGCCGACGGAGCCGCCGATGAGTCCATGGCCGGCGACCTCGGCGCGCTGCTCGCCGCCACCTCGCCCGGCGCCCTCGCGCCATCGCCCCACCGCCGCGACCGACTCACGCCGATCTCCGCGGACGCCTGGGCGCTCGAAGCCACGCTCGACCAGGAGTCGTGCGACATGCTGCGCCGCATCCAGGCGCTGCGGGGCCGCGGGGTTTCGCCGCACGACCTCGCCGGCGTCCTCAAGCGCGCCTTCCGGCTGCTCGAGGACGACCTCCTCATGCGCAAGCTCGGCGCCGGCACCGGTCGGTGCCGGGGATCCAAGGACCCGTGGCACATCACGCCGGTGGTGATGCGCCTGTGCTGGAAGCGCGACGATGCGCGCTGCACGTTCGTGGGTGCAAACGGCAAGCGTTGCAACGAAACGCACGACCTGCAGTTCGACCACATCCTCCCGCCGTCGCGCGGGGGCGACGGCTCGCTCGGCAACGTCCGGCTGCGCTGCCGCACGCACAACCTGCACGCGGCCGAGAAGCTCTACGGCCGGCAGTTCGTACAGAACAAGCGCGACGAGGCGAAAGCGAAGCGCGCGGCGGCGAAGGCGCAGCGCGAGGCCATGCGGGCGCGCGCGCAGGAGCAGCGTGAAGCCGAGCGGGCTGCGCGCGAAGCCGAACGCGAGCGGCAGCGGGTCGAGGTGGAACAGGCGAGAGCCGCTCGCGACGCGGCGCGGGAGCATCAACGAGCGGTAGCTGGAGCAGCGAGAGCCGCGCGCGACGCCGAGCGGGAGCGCCAACGAGCGTCCGCCGAGGCCGCGAGGGCGGCGCGCGAAACCGAGCGCCAGCGGCAACGAACGTCCGCGGACGCGGCGAAGGCCGCGGTGGCAGCCGAGCGCGAACAACGCAGGGCCGCCGCCGACGGCGCCAGGACAGCCGCCGCGGCCGCGCGAGCCCGGCAACGCGCTGCCGAAACGCAGGCGAAGTCCGACGCGGCGGCCGCCAGAGCGCGCATCGACGAACTGGTGCCGGCCCTGCGCGCGCTCGGTTGCTCGCTCGAGCGGGCGCGCGCTGCGGCCTCGGCGGCCGAGTCCGTTCCCGACGCGCCACTCGAAGTGCGCCTCCGCATCGCGATCCGGACCCTGGCACCACGCGGCACGCGGCACATGTCGCCTGCTGCCGGCGGTGCCGCCTGACGGTGCGCGCGACGATCATCCGCGTGGGCGGCGGAAGTGCGGGCACGCCTCCCCCGGCGGCGCAGCTAGCGGGACCCCACGTCCTCCGCCCGCAGCTCGTTCACCTTCGCTTCGGGGTCCTCGGCGAGGCGTGCGGCCTGCTGCTCGAGCGTGGCCTCGAACAGCGAGCGCACGGCGCGGCCGTTGCCGAACGTGGCGTCGCGCTGCGCGTGCATGCGCCCGAGCGTCGCCAGCAGCGGCTCGCGCGCCGCGGGTTCCAGCACGAAGCCGCCGTCGCGGCAGAACTTCTCGAAGATCGACGCCATCTCCTCGGGCGTGTAGTCCTCGAACGCGATCACGCGGCTGAATCGCGAGGCGAGGCCCGGGTTCGACGCGAGGAACTGCTGCATCGGGCCCGAGTAGCCCGCGGCGATCACGGCGAGACGCGCGCGATCGTCCTCCATGGCCTTGAGCAGCGTGTCCACGGCTTCGCGGCCGAAGCTGTCGTCCTCGCGCTGCGTGAGCGCGTACGCCTCGTCCACGAACAGGACGCCGTCGATGGCCTGGTCCACGCGCTCGCGCGTCTTGATCGCCGTCTGGCCCATCCAGCCGCCCACGAGGGCGCTGCGGTCGGACTCGATCACGTGGCCGCGCTTGAGCAGGCCGAGGCCGGCGTAGATCTCGCCGACGAGCCTCGCCACGGTGGTCTTGCCGGTGCCGGGATTGCCGGTGAACACCAGGTGCAGCGACACGGGCGACACGGGCATGCCCTCGGCGGCGCGGCGCTGGTTCGCGCGCGCGAGGTTCACGAGCTTGCGCACCTCGGCCTTGACGCTCGCCAGGCCGATCAGAGCGTCGAGCTCGGCGAGCAGATCTTCGGGACTGCCGCGCAGCGCGGGGCGCTGCTCGGGCACGTCGCTCTCGAGCACCACGGAGGTGTCGGCGTCGGGCTGAGCGGCGAGCCGCTCGGCCTGCCGTTCGAGCAGTTGCTCGAACATCGTGCGCACGGCTCGGGCGTTGCCGAACTTGCGGTCGCGCACGCGGTGCATCTCCTCGATCTCGCGGCGGGCGCGCGCATCGGCTTCCTCCGATGGGCGGAGCTGGTTCTGCGCCAGGCTGCGCTGCCAGATGGCGTACAAGGCGTCGGCGTCGTAGTCCTGGAACTCGATGAACCGCGTGAAACGCGACTGCAGGCCGGGGTTCGACTGCACGAAGTGCAGCATGGGTTCGGAGTAGCCGGCGGCGATCACGGCGAACTCGCCGCGCCGGTCCTCCATCAGCTTCAGCAGCGTGTCGATGGCCTCCTGCCCGAAGTCGCCCTGCGCGGGCTGGAGCAGCGCGTAGGCTTCGTCCACGAACAGCACGCCGCCGATGGCCCTGGTCACGTACTCCTGCACGCGCTCGGCGGTCTGTCCGATGTAGCCGGCCACGAGCCTGCTGCGGTCCACCTCCACCACGTGCCCGCTCTTGAGCAACCCGAGCTGCGCGTAGATGCGGCCCACGAGTCGCGCCACGGTGGTCTTGCCGGTGCCGGGATTGCCGGTGAACACCATGTGCAGAGACACGGGCGCCACGGGCAGGCCTTGTTCGCGGCGCCGCACCTGCACGCCGACAAGGTTCACGAGCTTGCGCAACTCGGTCTTCACGCCGTCGAGCCCGATCAGCGAGTCGAGCTCCACCATCGGGTCGGCCTGGGCGGCGGCCCTCGCGTCGAGCTTCGCGCGCTCGGCGGTGGCGGCGGCGCCCGCGACGGGCAGCTCGGCGTCGCGCGCGCCGTCGCTGCCGTCCTTCAGCGTGCAGCCGGACGTCATCACTTCGCCCTCGGACTCGGCGTGCTGGATGGCGTCGAGCGTCTCGGCCTCGGGCATCGCGCAGCGGCGCAGCACCGCCACGGCGCCGGTGCGCGCGATCGCCACGCCTTCGGGATGCCCGCGGAACGTGCACTCGTGCGCGCTCACGTGCGTGCCGGCGTTCTCGGCCACGATCAGCGCGAGCCGGCAGTGCGTCAGTTCGCAGCGTTCGAACTCGGCGCGGCCGCCCTCGGTGATCCACGCGGCGCTGCTCGGGCCGTCGTGCAGCCGGCACTCGCGCAGCGTCGCCTGCGCGCGGCGCGCCACGGCCAGCAGCGGGAAGCCCTCGGGGCCCTCGTGCACGCGGCAGCGTTCGGCGGTCAGGCGCGCGTCGTCGTGGAACCACAGGCCGTTGCCGAGCGTGGGGCCGATCGCGCAGTCGATCGCGCTCACCACGACGCCGGCGCCGGCGGCCTCGATCGCGGCCAGCTTCAGCGCCGTGAATTCGCAGCCCTTCACCTCGGCGCGCGTGCCGTCCTGCAGCCACAGGCCGTTGCCGGCGGAGTCGTGGATGCGGCAGTCGCGCACGGTCAGCTCGGCGCCGTGCGACCACACGCCGGCCCAACCTTCGCCGCTGCCGGAGATGTCGCAGCGCTCCGCGGTGAGACGTGCCCCCTCGCTCACGGCGGGCCCGCCGCAGGCGGCGCGCTCGATGCGCGCATCACGCACGGTGGCGCGGCTGCCGGCGCCCCACACGTCCAGCGCGCGGTAGCCGAGGTCGGCGAACCGGCACTCGTCCGCCTCCAGCTCGCTGCCGTCGAGCACGCCGAGCCCGGGGCCGGGGCCGCGCTCGAACACGCACGCGCGCACCGTGGCCGCCGATCCGAGCCGCGCCTGCACGGCGCCACAGGCATCGCCCCAGGCGGCGAAGTGGCAGTGCTCCACCGCGGCGCGCGCGCCCTGCGTCAGCTCCACGCCGGCGCGGCCCACCTCGTGGATGCGGCAGTGGCGCAGCACCACGGTGGTGCCGGCGTCCGTCGCGCACACGGCGGGCTGCGTGCATCCCCACATCTCGGTGTTCTCGACCTCGGCGCGCGCGCCCTGCGTCAGCCACAGGGCGTTGCTCGGCGTGTCGTGCAGCTTCGAGTCGCGGATCCGCACGCGCGCTCCGCCCGCCACCAGCACGGCGGCGTGGCCGTCGCGCCCGCCCTGCACGTCGCAGTGCGCGAGCACGGCGTCGCTGCCCTGCAGCACGCGCACCGGATTGCCGCGCGGGTGGACGATGCGCAGGCCGTCGAGCGTCGCGTTCACGTGCAGGTCGACGCCGCCTTCGATCGTGACGCTGCCCGGCGTCGCGGCGCGGATCGTCACGGGCACGCGCACTTCGACGTCGGCCGTGTGCCGCGTGCCGGCCTCGATCCGAATGGTGTCGCCGCCCTGCGCCTTGCGCAGCGGCGTCCAGGGTGAGCCCTCCCCAGCCGGCCCGTACGTCGAGGGTGGCCACGGTCGGCGGGGGTCAGTCGCGCTGCACGCTCAGCGATTCCTGAGCGCGCTTGAGCTTGTCGAGTGTCTCTTCGAGCTGCTCCAGCCGCGCCTTCTCCTTCTCGACGATCTCGGGCTTGGCCTTGGCGAGGAAGTCCTGGTTGCGCAGCTTGCGCCGCACGGATTCCAGGTCGCCGAGCAGCTTCTCGGCCTCGCGCGCGAGCCGCGCACGCTCCTCGTCGAGGTCGACGAGGCCCTCGAGCGGCAGGAACACCTCCGCGCCCTCCACCACCGCGCTCGCCGCCACGGACGGCCGCGAGCCGTCACGCGCCAGCGTGAGCGTCTCGATGCGCGCGAGCGGGCGCAGCTGGTCGGCGAGCCGCTCGAGCAGGTCCAGCTGCTCGTCGCGTCCGCGCACCACCACGTTCACCACCCGGCCCGGGGCGATCTTGTTCTCGGCGCGCAGGTTTCGCACCGCGACCACCACCTGCTGCAGGAAGTCCACGTCGCGCTCGGCGCCGGTGTCGAACCAGTTCTTCTTCGCGCGCGGCCATGCGGCCAGCGCCAGCGTCTCGCCGTCGTGCGGCACGGCCTGCCACAGCTCCTCGGTCACGTACGGCATGAACGGGTGCAGCAGCCGCAGGATGCCGTCGAGCACCTTCCAGCTCACCCAGCGCGCGGTGCGCAGGTCGGCGCGCTCGCTCGGGCTGAGTTCGTCCGCGCGTTCGGCCAGCGCCCAGCGAGGCTTCGCCATCTCGAGGTACCAGTCGCAGTACTCGTTCCATGCGAAGTGGTACACGGCCTGCGCGGCCTCGGCGAAGCGATACGTCTTCAGGTTGCGCGTGACGTCCTTCACCGCGGTGGCGAAGCGCGACAGGATCCAGCGGTCGGCCAGCGTCAGCTGCAGCGTGCCCTCGCGCACGGCGCCCACGTCGAGGTCGCCGAGGCGCATCTGCACGAGCTTGGTGGCGTTCCACAGCTTGTTCGCGAAGAACTTACCCGACTCCAGGCGCTTCTCGTCGAACAACAGGTCCTGCCCCGTCGGCGTCTGGATCATGGTGAAGCGCACGGCATCGGCGCCGTACTTGTCGATCATCGCGAGCGGGTCGGGCGAGTTGCCGAGCGACTTGCTCATCTTGCGACCTTGCGCATCGCGCACGATGCTCGTGAAGTACACGTGCGCGAACGGCGCTTCGCCCAGGAAGTGGTAGCCGGCCATGATCATGCGCGCGACCCAGAAGAAGATGATGTCGCTGCCGGTGACCATGAGGCTGTTCGGGTAGTAGCGCGCCAGGTCGGGCGTCTTCTCGGGCCAGCCGAGCGTGGCGAACGGCCACAGCCACGAGCTGAACCACGTGTCGAGCACGTCCTCGTCCTGCCGCCAGCCCTCGCCCTCGGGCTGCTCGAGCGACACCACCATCTCGTCGCCGCGGTACCACACGGGAATCCGGTGGCCCCACCACAGCTGCCGCGAGATGCACCAGTCGCGGATGTTCTCGAGCCAGTGCAGGTACACCTTCTTCCATCGCGCCGGGAACATCTTGACCTTGCCGCGCTTCGCCGCCTCGATCGCCGGCGCGGCGAGCGGGGCCATCTTCACGAACCACTGCCAGCTCAGGTACGGCTCGATGACCGTGTGGCAGCGCGAGCAGTGACCCACGTTGTTCGTGTACGGCTCCACCTTGTCCAGGTAGCCGGCGTCCTGCAGCGCGGCCACGATGCGCTTGCGCGCCTCGAAGCGGTCGAGCCCGCGGAAGTCGCCCGCGTTCTCGTTCATCACGCCGCCCTCGTCCATCACCACCAGCTCCGGGAGCTGGTGGCGCTGGCCCGTGAGGAAGTCGTTCGGGTCGTGCGCCGGCGTCACCTTGACGGCGCCGGTGCCGAACTTGGGATCCACCATCGTGTCGGCCACGATCGGGATCTCGCGGCGCACCAGCGGCAGCACGGCGAGCTTGCCCACGAGCTTCTTGTAGCGCTGGTCCTTCGGGCTCACGGCCACGCCCGTGTCGCCGAGCATGGTCTCGGGACGCGTGGTGGCCACCACCAGCGACTTGTCGCTGTCCTTGAGCGGATAGCGGATGTGCCACAGGCTGCCCTGCGACTCCACCATGTCCACTTCTTCGTCGGACAGCGCCGTGCGGCAGCGCGGGCACCAGTTGACGATGTAGCGGCCGCGGTAGATCAGGTTCTGGTCGTAGAGCGCCTTGAACGAGTGCAGCACCGCGTTCGAGTAGCCCTCGTCGAGCGTGAAGCGCTCGCGGCTCCAGTCGGGCGTGGTGCCGAGCCGGCGCTCCTGCCGGAAGATCAGGCCGCCGTACTGCTCCTTCCACGCCCAGACCTGCCGCACGAACTCCTCGCGGCCCAGGTCGTGGCGCGTCTGGCCGCCTTCGCGCAGCTTCTTCTCCACCACGTTCTGCGTGGCGATACCAGCGTGGTCCATGCCCGGCACGTACAGCGTTTCGCGCCCTTCCATGCGCTGCCAGCGCACGATCGCGTCGCGGATGGACTCGCCGAGCAGGTGGCCCATGGTGAGCGACCCGGTCACGTTGGGCGGCGGGATGGCGATGACGAACGGCGCCCTGGCGCCGGTCCCCTTCGGCTGCGCAGCCAGGTCGGCGCGCGGCTGGAAGACCCCGGCCTGCTCCCAGAACGCATAGCGGGGAGCTTCGATGCGGGCGGGATCGTAAGGCTGGGCGAGCGCCTCGGGTTGGCCGGGACGCATGGGCAGGCCTCCTTAGTAGGACGGAGCCGGAGGGGTCGGGACCGGCTCCGGGCCGGGCCGGCGAGCCCGCCGGAAAAGTGGGCCGGGACGTTATCCGGTGGGTGCCGGAGGGTCAAACCCGGGGCACACCGAGCATGCCGCCCGCGATTCGGCATGGTGCACCGGGCGAGAACGTGATCACATGGCACGCGCCGGTTGCGTATGCACGTCGGATGGGCCGGGAGCCCGTCGGGGGCCGTATGTCTCGTTCCCACCGTTTCGCAGCGCGCTGTCGCTTCCTCCTCCCCACGTCGACCGCACTGATCGTGCTGCTTGCCGCGCCACGCGCGGCGCTCGCGTGGGACGCCGGCGGCACGCCGGTGGCCATCGCCCCCGCCCGGCAGCAGATTTCGGACTGCATCCCCGACGGCGTGGGCGGCACGTACGTCGCGTGGATCGACCAGCGCGCCGGCGTGGGCGGGTCGTCCGGACTGTACGTGCAGCGGTTGGCGCCGAACGGCAGCACGAGCCCGGGCTGGTCGGTCGGCGGCGAACTGGTGAGCACCGGCACCGACGGGGCGCCGAAGCTGTGCTCGGACGGCGCGGGCGGCGTGTTCGTGGCGTTCGCGGTCATGAGGACGGGCGACCTCTCGCGCGACGTGCGCGTCACGCATCTGCTCGGCGACGCGGGCCTCGCCCCCGACGTGCCGTTCGGAGGCGTGGCGATCTGTGACACCACTGGCGATCAGGATGCGTCCATGTGCGCTCCCGATGGCAGCGGCGGGGCGTTCGTCGTGTGGCGGGATCCGCGGAACTACGGCACCACTTCGTACGACCTGTACGCCCAGCACGTGACCGCGGACTGCCGCGCGACGCCCGGCTGGCAGGAGCAGGGCATGCCCGTGGCGCGATCGGTGGCGGCCGAGTACCCGTACGGGATCCTCGCCGACGCGCACGGTGGAGTCTGGGTGGAGTTCGTGGAGGGCGGCTCGTCGGGCGGTTCACGATTGCAGCACCTGGGCTCCGACGGCGTGCCCGTGGGCTCATTCCCCGCCGATGGACTCCTGCTCGGACCGGGAACGAGCTTCAGCCAACCCGTGGGCCTGTTCCCCAGCACCGATGGCGCCGTGCTCGCGATCTGGAGCGGGACGCAGAGTTCGGCCGGCTATTTCGCGCTCCGCTTCACCTCGGACACGACGCCCGCACCGGGGTGGCCGGCGAGCGGGCGGCTGCTGCCCCTCCGATCCAGCTCGAACCCGAACGTGTTCGCGGCCGCGCCGGCGGGCGGCCTCGTCACGGCGTGGCTGGACCGCAACTACGTCGTGCGCGCCGGACGCCTGGACGCGGAGTGCGCGCTGCCCACGGGTTGGACCGCGACCGGCGTGGCCCTGTCCACGAGCGCCACGCCGCCGACCTTGCCGACGAGGCCGGTCGTCACGAGCGACGGTGCGAACGGCCTGTTCGTGGCGTGGTCGCTCTCCTCGCCCGTGCTCGTGCCGACCCCGCCGCCCGGTGTCGGAGACATCTTCCTGGCCCACGTGATCGCCGACGGCACGATCGCCGCGGGCTGGCCCGCGGGAGGGCTCGACGTGACGCCCACGATCGCCGAGGAATACGTCGCCCGACTCGTGCCCGCCCCCGATCTCGGCGTGGTGGTGGTGTTCGAACGCGGTCGGCTGGACTCGGCCGACATCTTCGCGTCGCGCGTCGCCGGCGGCGACGTCGTGCCCGTGCAGGTGTCGCTCGTCGCGTCGCACTGGAACGGCACCGCGATCGAACTGGAGTGGTTCCTGGGCGAGCCGCCCGTGCGCGTGGACGTGCAGCGCGACGACGGCGGCGGATGGTCTCGTGTCGCGACACTGGCGCCCGACGGCACGGGCCGCGTCGCATGGAACGACATCGAGGTCGCGCCGGGTCGCGCGTACGCCTATCGACTGAGCTGGAACGAGCGCGGCGCGACGCTCACCGGCGGCGAGACCACGGTGGACGTGCCCGCGCAGACCCTGTCGATGGCGGCGAGCTGCGCGCTCGGCGCCGACCGCGCGGTGTTCCGACTGGTGCTCGCACCGGGCCTCCCCGCGCGGTTCACGCTGCACGACCTCCAGGGTCGGCGCGTGGCGCACCTGGACCTGGCGGCCGGCGAGCCGACGCGCGAGGTGGCACTGCCGACGGGCGCGCTGCCGGCGGGCGTGTACCTGGCGCGGCTGGAGCAGGGCCGGTCCCGCGCGGGGGCGAAGATCGTCGTCCGCCGCTGATCGCGCGAGCGCGCGGCATCGCGTTCGGGCCCGCCGGCCGCCACCGGCGGGCCCGGATCGTCTCGCTCGGCCCGCCGCGCGACCGGTCGCGCTCTGCCTGCTATCTTTCGCCGCCATGTTCCGCCCCCGGACGTTCCATGGATGGACCGAGCGCGTCGCGCGCGACCTGATCCTCACGCTGGTCGCGCTGTTCGCCTTCGTGGCCGTCGCCCGGGCCTCGCGGTTCGAGTACCTGCCGGTGGGCGATCCGCTCGAAGCCGAGCTGCGCGTGCTCGACCTGTACGCGCCCTCGCCCGACGCGCGCCTCGCGCTGCCGCACCTGCACACGCGGCCGCTCCAGCGGCTGGAACTGATGCGCGGCGGCGCGCTCCCGGCGCTCACGGGCCCGCGCGCGATCGCGGTGGCGCGCATCGAACGCGCGCTCCAGCGCGACGCGACCGCCGCGTTCGCCGACCCGTCGGCGCCGCGCTCCACGCCGCGCCTGCTGCAGCGCGAATCGGACGGCCAGGCGGTGGAGATCTCGCTCGGCATCGAAGGGCGCCGCGACGAGTGGCGCGGCGACGACGAGCACGGAACGTGGGAGGACGGCAGCGGCCTGCACGCGCGCGGCGCGCTCGTGGTGGACCGCTGGCTGCTCTACACGCACGCGTGGGCCGGGCAGCTCGCGCGCGCACGCCGCATCGGCGACCCGCTGATCGCGAACCGCGACGTCGCGCTGCACAGCGAGGAGACGTACGTGGCGTACACGGGCACGTCGGATCGCTGGAGCGCGCAGTTCGGCCGCTCGCGCTGGCACTGGGGCCCGGGCGACGAGTCGTCGCTGCTGCTGTCGCGCACCGGGCCCGCGTTCACCGCGCTCGCGGTGCGCATGCGGTTCGAGCCGCTGCGGGCGGACGGCGTGATCCTGAGCGGCACGCTGTCCACGTCGGAGCAGCGCCAGCTCGCCGCGCACCGGCTGGAGTGGCAGCCGCACCCCGCGTTGCGGCTGGGCGCGAGCGAGGCCGCGGTGTACCGCGCGAGCGGCTGGCAGCCGCTGTACGCGATGGGCCTGCTGCCCTACACGCTCGTGCAACGGTTGCAGACCGAGGAGTCGCCCGACTCGCTCGACGGCGTGCGCAACAACGTGCTCTTGGCGCTGGACGCCTCGTGGCGCATCGCCGACGGCACGCGCGTGTACGGCGAGTGGCTGGTGGACGACCTGCACGCGAAGAGCGCCGCGTTTCCGAACAAGTGGGGCGCGCAGCTGGGGCTCGACGGCGCCGGCGACGTGCACGGCCTGCGCGCCACGTGGAACGCCGAGTACACGCGCGTCTCGCGCTGGGTCTACACGTCGTTCTTCGGCCGCGAGCTGGCGTCGCAGGGTCGCGCGCTCGGCTCGGTGACCGGGCCCGACGCGCGGCGCTTCCGCGTGCGCGGGGCGCTCGACCCGTCCGTCGACTGGCAGGTCGGGCTCGCGGCATCGCTCACCGACAAAGGCGAGAACGACCTGGACGAGCCGTTCGTTCCCGGCCCGTCACCGCCGCCCTCGGGCACGCTCGAAGGCGTGGTCGAACGCACGCGCACGCTCGACGCGTGGATGCGCTGGTGGCCGGCGAGCGGCGTGGACCTGTCGGCCGGGCTCGGCTGGTCGCGCGCCGAGAACGCCGGGCACGTGACCGGCCTGTCGCGCGAGCGGTGGCGCGCGAGCGTGCAGGCGACGCTCACCCGATGACGGCGCGCGACCCGCAGGCGGCCGCACGCGCGAACGCAGTTCCTCCTTCCGGAGTCCCACGCATGTCACACGCCTCG
>JBGAOB010000084.1:0-16555 GCA_044222045.1 Candidatus Eiseniibacteriota bacterium | reverse complement strand
CTTGTCGATCTCGTCGATGTAGACGATGCCGTGCTCGGCGTTGACCAGGTTGAAGTCCGCCGACTGCAGCAGCCGCACGAGGATGTTCTCCACGTCCTCGCCGACGTACCCGGCCTCGGTCAGGCTGGTGGCGTCCACGATCGCGAACGGCACCTTCAGGAACTTGGCGAGCGTGCGCGCGAGCAGCGTCTTGCCCGTGCCCGTGGGCCCGATCAGCAGGATGTTCGACTTCTCGAGTTCGACCTCACCGGGCGGCGGCGGCGAATAGATGCGCTTGTAGTGGTTGTACACGGCCACCGACAGCGTCTTCTTGGCCCGGTCCTGCCCCACCACGTAGTCGTCGAGGATCTTCTTGATCTCGGACGGCTTGGGGAGCTGGCCCGACGACGCCGGCTGCTCGCGCTCGACCTCGCCCTCCAGGATGTCGTTGCACAGCTTCACGCACTCGCTGCAGATGTAGACCGACGGCCCCGACACGAGCCGGGCCACTTCGTCCTGTCCACGACCACAGAACGAGCAGCGGATGGGATGCGGCGTGGCGATGCGCTTCTTCATGTCTGGGTCGTCCCCGGGTGCTGGAACGCTTCGTTGGGCAGCCGGCTCGCGCCGGCCACCCCGGGTGTCAGCGACGCTTCTCGATGATCTCGTCGATGAGGCCGTACTCCTTGGCCTCCTCCGCCGAGAGCCAGTGATTGCGGTCGGTGTCCTTGAGGATCTTCTCGATCGGCTGGCCCGTGTGCTTGGCCAGGATGCCGTTCAGCGCGTCGCGCGTCTTGCGCATCTCGAGCGTGGCGATCTCGACGTCGGTGAACTGCCCCGAAGCGCCGCCCAGGACCTGGTGGATCATCACGCGGGAGTTCGGCAGCGCGTAACGCTTGCCCTTGGCGCCCGCCGCCAGCAGCACGGCGCCCATGCTCGCGGCCTGCCCGAGGCACAGCGTGGACACCGGGCACTTCACGAACTGCATCGTGTCGTACATGGCGAGGCCGGCCGACACGATGCCGCCGGGGCTCTGGATGTACAGGTTGATGTCGCGGTCCGGGTCCTCGCCCTCGAGGAAGATCATCTGGGCGATCACCAGGTTCGCGATGTAGTCGTCGATCGGCGTCCCGATGAAGATGATGCGGTCCTTGAGCAGCCGCGAGTAGATGTCGTAGGCGCGCTCACCACGGCCGGTCTGCTCGACGACGAACGGTACGGATCCCATCCGGTTCCCTTTCTGCTCGACTTCGGTCCGGAAGCGACGGCCTGTCGCTTCCCTATCGTGGGCGGCGAGCCTAGCGGCCCGCCGGGATCACCATCGGTTCGGCAAGCGGCTCGTCGGTCACCCGCGCCGCCTCGATCAGCCAGTCGTACGCCTTCCGCTCGAGGATCGTGTCGCCCAGCGCCCGGCGCTGATCCGCGTTCTGGTACCGCGCGCGAACGCGCGATGCCTGCCGCGGGTCGGCGGCCGCCATGCGGTCGATGTCGGCGGAGATCTCCTCGGCGCTCACGCTCAGGTTCTCCTGACGCGCCACGCCAGCCAGCAGGATCTCGCGCCGCAACGACCTCTCGACGCCCGGTCGATAGTGCTCCTCGAGTTGCTTGTGCAGGTCTTCGCTGACCGACCGTCCGCCGGTCTGCTCGTGCACGACCCGGTCGAGCATGTACTCGACGAGCCGTGGCGGCAGATCGAACGGGTTGAGGCGGACCAGCTCTTCCGTCACGAGACCCTCGAGTTCCCGGCGAACGCGCAGCCCGTCCTCGGCTTCGAGGTTCTGGCGGACACGCTCCCGGAGGGCCGCGAAGCTCTCCAGACGGAACACTTCACGCGCGAAGTTATCGTCCAGGTCCCGCAGCTTCTTCTCCTGGATTTTTCGCACTTTCACGATGTACCGCATGGACTTGCCGGCCAGCTCCGGGTTCGGCTGGTAATCGGCCGGGTAATTCACGGTGATCGTGCGCTCCTGGCCCTCCTCGGCGCCCATCAGCCCGGCCTCGAGGTCGGGATTCAGGTTGGGCGCTCCCAGCAGGATCCGGGCTCCCTTGGTGCGGGTGCCCGAGAGCCGGCGGCCGTTCGCGTCGAGGCGCTGCGAATCCAGCAACACCAGGTCGCCCTTGCCCGCCGGCCGGGCGACGTCGAGGAAGATGGCCGACTCCTCGCGGAGATTCTGGATCATCGCGTCGACGGCCCCGTCGTCCACCGGGCGCACCCGGCGGCGCAGCGGCAGCCCCTTGTAGTCCTTCACCTGCACGTCGGGCGTCAGCTCCACCACCGCCTCGAACGCCATCGGCTGGCCCGGCGAGAATCGCAGGCTCTGCACGAGCGGCGGCACGATCGGGTTCAGCCCCGCCTCGCGCAGCGCGCGTCCGGTGACCTCGGGGATGAAGCTCTCCAGGAACTCGCGCTCGACGGTGTCGGCGAACTGCTGCCGCACCTTGTCGATGGGCACCTTGCCCTTGCGGAATCCCGGCATCGCCACCTGCCGCTGGATGCGGCGGGACACCACGTCGAGCTGGAGCTCGACTTCCTCGACGGGCACTTCGATGTCGAGCGTTCGCTGCCACTGCCCCGTTTCGCGCACGGTATGCGTCATCGGACCAAAGACCTCGTGGATCGCAGGGTGGGAAGTGCGAGAGGGGGGACTTGAACCCCCACGAGTTGCCTCACCGGAACCTAAATCCGGCGCGTCTGCCAGTTCCGCCACTCTCGCGTCGTCTGGTCTGCCGGCCGCGAGCCAGCAGCAGGTTGGCGAGCGAGGGGCGCTGCGTCGGGCGCCGGGCGGCCGCAAAGATGATGTGTCGCGGAAAGAAACGCGCGGGAGTATAGCACAGGGATTCGAGCCCTCCGGGCGGCGGCGGCCGTCGGAGGAGCTTCGTGGAGCCCGCCGCACGGAAATGACGGCCCACGAGGTCCCGGCCCCTTCAGAAGTGGAAAACCCACCGAGACCACACCCCGATCGTCGTGTGAGCTCGGTTCGTGCCACGCGTGGTCGTGCGCCGGATGACCGCGGCGTCGATCGTCATGTCGCCGTCCACCCAGCCGAAGCCGATCGCGACGTGCCCCGCACGCGACTCGTTCGTTCCGGGCTGCTCCTGCCCCACGCCCACGCGCGCCGTCCACGGCCCGTCCGGATCGCGCAGGTCCACCGCCAGGCGCACTTCGGCCTGCGCGCCGGGCGCCAGGCCGAAACCGTCCCACTCGCGCGCGGTGGCGCCGCCGAACGAGGCCAGCGCGCGCACGCCGCGGCCCACGGTCACGCGCACGCCCGCACCGCCTTCGACGCCGCTCGCACGCGTCGCCGTGAACGCGGTGCGGGACGCGCCCCCCACCTGGTCCGCGGTCGCGGTGCCGTCCGTGGACAGTTCGCCGTTCCAGCGCAGCGACGCGCCGGCGGTCCACCCCCACAGGGCGTCCGGATCACGCTCCCACCGCCCGCCGACCGCGGCAGCCACGCCGCTGCCGGAGAACTCGGCGTGCGTGGTGCCCGCGTCCGGCGAGCCGGAGACTTCCTTGCGTTCGTACGAGTCGTCGCGATTCACCCACTCGCCCGCGACGCCGACGCGCCCGCCGAACGCGGCGCGTGACAGCGCGAGCCCCGCCCGCATCTCGCGCGCGGTGGCGTCGATCGAAACGGCCGCGGGCGAACCGGACACCGGCAGCGTGCGGCCCACGATCCACGACACGTTGTCGGTGCGCCGCACCGGCTGCGACACGTACAGGCTCACCGACAGCCCGCGCACCACGGCCGACGCGCGCGCGCCACCGGCGTCGAACGCCGGGCCGCCGTCGTCGACTTCGCGGTTCGCGGCGTGCAGGTCCTGCCGGCTCGTCCGCGCGAGCTGCGGCGTGAGGCGGAACCCGAGGCCGCTGAGCGCGGCCGGGTTGTCGAACGGCTCGTCGCCGACGTAGCGATCCGCCATGCCGACACCGGCGGAAGCCGCATCGGCGGGGCCGAGCACCGCGGCGGGAAACGGGAACAGCCCCGAGGACAGGGGCGCCGGCAACGTGGCCGCGGAGGCCACGGCGACCGAAGCGGCCAGCAGCACCGCGCAGGGCAGGGCGAATCGGATTGGGGTCATTCAGGCTCCGTACTTGTCGAGCCGCCCGGCGTTCGCGAGCAATACCGCCATCAGGTGCCGGCTGGCAAGGGTTCCCATGCTGCCGGCCCGGCACGCCTTCTCGTGGAAGCGCGGGTAGCCGTCGGCGAAGCAGAACGCTCCGCGGACCAGCGCCGGCACCGGATGCCACGAGTGCCCCTTCATGGGCACCGGCGTGGAGTGGTCGCCCGTCACGCACAGCACGTCGGGCTGGAGCGCCAGCAGCTTCGGCAGCGCGGCGTCGGTCTGCTCGATCACCGCCACCTTGGCGTCGAAGTTGCCGTCCTCCCCCGCCATGTCGGTGCCCTTCACGTGCACGAAGAAGAAGTCGTAGTCGGCCCACTTCTGGGCCGCCAGCGCGAACGCATCCGCTGCCGTCTCGCCGGCCGGCACGTGCAGCTCCATGCCCGCGAGCTGCGCGACGCCGCGGTACATCGGGTACGCCGCCACGGCGGCCGCGCGCAGCTGGAAGCGCTCCTGGTAACCCGGCAGGTGCGGTCGCGCCGACAGGCCGCGCGCCAGCGCGGCGTTCGCCGGGGCGTCGCCCGCGAGCACCTCGCGCGCCTTCGCGACCCACGCGTTCACGATGCGCGCCGTCTTGTCGTTCGCCGCTCCCGCCACCAGTGCGTGCGCGGCCGGGATGGCCTTGCCTTCCTTGTGCGGGTCGGCGTCGCTCACGTCGCCGCCCAGGCCGGGGCCGCGGAACACCGCCACGAAGCGATGGCCCTTGCCGGCCTTGAGCACCACGTCCACGTCCTCGATGCGCGACGCCGAACCCTTGAGCTTGTCCACGAGCTTCGCGCACACCTCGCTGGCGATGCGGCCGGCGCGCCGGTCGGTGACCACGCCCGTGGCGTCGACGGTGCAGAAGTTCGCGCGCGCGGCGACGTCCCCGGGCAGCAGCTCGATGCCGGCGCCGAGCGCCTCGAGCACGCCGCGGCCGACCTGCGTCTCGACCGGGTCGTAGCCGAACAGCGCCAGGTGACCGGGGCCGCTGCCCGGCGTCACGCCCGGTTCCACCGGCAGGATGCGTCCCATCGCGGCCGCCGGCGCGAGCGCGTCGAAGTTCGGAGTCTTCGCGGCCTCCAGCGGGGTCTGGCCGCCGCGCGAGGCGTTCGGCAGGTCGCCGAGGCCGTCGAGCACCAGCAGCACGATCTTGGAGTCGTTCTTCAGGACGAGCGATTCGAGCACGGACGGCGTCACGACGGCACCTCGGTGGAAATGGGATTCGGTCGGGAGGCGAAGAAGATCGGTGCGGCGCCGGGCGCCGCGGTCGGCGCGACTCTAGAGGTCCGACGCCACGCCGACCAGCCCCGCGGACGCCCTGCGGGAAACGCCCGGCGGCCGGCCGGCCGGCCCTCGCGTCCGGCCGCCGGTCCTGTAGGATGCGGCCGATGCCGAATCCTTCCGCGACACCGCCGCGGGTGACGCGCCTGGAAGGCGCCGTGCTCGCACTCGTCCTGATCGCCGCCGCCACGGTCCGCATCCGGCTGGCGGCGAGCACGCCGCTGTGGTTCGACGAGCTGTACTCGCTCTCGGCCTCGTCGCGGCCGCTGGCCGACGTGCTCGCCGTGGTGCGGTCCGACGTGCACCCGCCGCTGCACTTCCTGTGGCTCTGGGCCTGGCACGCGGTGGGCGGCGGCGGCGACCTGTGGCTGCGCATGTCCAGCATCGTGTGCGCGCTCGGCGCCATCTTCGCGGGCTGGGCGCTCGCGCGGACGCTGTTCGGCCGCTATCCCGCGGCGCTCGCGGCCGCGATGCTGGCGCTCGACCCTGCGCACGCCAGCGTGTCGCAGGAACTGCGCTCCTACCCGATGCTGTGGCTGTGGGTCACGCTTGCCGCGCTCGGCGCCGCGCGCTGGCACCTGTGGGGCCGACGCGGCGACGCGGCGTTGTTCGTGCTCGCGGCGGCCGCGGCGCTGTGGACGCACTACCTGGCGGGCGTCGTGTTGTTCGTGCAGTGGGTGTGGGGCCTGTTCCGGCTCGGCCGAGACGGGCGACGGCAGCTCGAGTGGTCGGGCCTGCACGTGGCCGTGGCCGTGCTGTTCGCGCCGTTGCTGCCGCTGTGGTGGGGCCAGCTCCACCGCGTGTCGGCGGACCACTGGATGCCGAAGCCGTCGTTGCTCGACCTCGGCGACCTCGGCCGCCGCGCGGCGTTCGACGCCTGGTACATCCTGCCGGTGCTCGTGGCGCTGGCGCTGCTGCCGTTCCGGCGCCCTCGCCGCCGTCCGGCCGCATCGTTCGCGTGGGCCGTCGGCCCGGGCACGGCGGCTTTGTGCTGGACGCTGCACCAGGCCGGCACGCGGCTGTTCATGGTCAAGTACATGCTGCTGATCATCCCGTTCCTGCACGCGCTCGCGGCAGCGGGCATCCTGCAGCTGCGCTGGCCACGGCTGCGCGTGGTGGTGGCCGTGCTCGTGCTGCTGTTCGCGGCGCGCGCGACGCTGTTCGTGCACCGCGTGGGCGAGCCGGAATCGCTGTCGCGGCTGCGCGAATTCCTCGCGCCGCGCGCCGAGTCCTCCGACGTGGTGCTGCACGCCGACACGCACACGCTGCTCTGGGGCTGGCGATACGTTCCGCAGGCCCGACACCGGCTCGTGCTGGTGACGCCGCTGCACTACTACGACGGCGCCGCCGTGATCCCCGACTCCAGCCGGACGACGCCCGACGAGGTGCGCATGGTGGCCGGCCAGGGCGACCGCTGGTGGGGGCTGGCCACGGACCAGGCGGGCATCGACGTGCGCCCGGTGGCCGCGGTCTTCGATTCGCTCGCCCCGTCGCGCACGTTCGGCCTGATCCGGCTGTGGAGACCGCACCTGGCCCCCTGAACCGAACGGGCGCGGCGCCCGGGCGCACGCGCTTGTCGCCGCGCACGCCCCTCTCTATGTTCCCGGCCGTTCCGACGCAGGCTGCCGCGCCGGCCCGCGCCCGCGTGCCGCCGGTTCACGTTACGCACGGAGGTCCTCTCTTCCATGGCCATCCAGAAGGTGGGTGTCGTCGGCTGCGGCCTGATGGGCAGCGGCATCGCGCAGGTGAGTGCTCAGGCGGGATTCACGACCGTCGTGCGCGAGGTGTCCCCCAACGCCCTCGAGAAGGGCATGGGCATGATCACGAAGTTCCTCAAGGGCGGCGTCGAGAAGGGCAAGGTCACGCAGGAGGCGATGGACAAGACGCTCGCGAACCTGAAGACCACGACCGAGCTCAAGGACCTCGCCGATTGCGACATCGTGGTGGAGGCGATCGTCGAGAACCTGCCCGCGAAGCGGGAGCTGTACGGCGCGCTCGAGGGCATCGTGAAGAAGGACGCGATCTTCGCCTCGAACACGTCGAGCCTGTCGATCACCGAGATGGCGAACTTCTCGCAGCGCCCGGACCGCTTCCTCGGCCTGCACTTCTTCAATCCCGTGCCGCTGATGAAGCTGGTCGAGGTCGTGAAGACCGTGCGCACCGACCCGGCCGCCGTGCAGGCCGCGAACGCCTGGTGCATGGCGATCGGCAAGACGGTCGTGAACTGCGGTGACTCCACGGGCTTCGTCGTGAACCGCCTGCTCGTGCCCTACATGCTCGACGCGGTGCGCGTGTTCGAGCAGGGTCTCGCGAGCCGCGACGACATCGACAACGCGATGAAGCTGGGCTGCGGTTACCCGATGGGTCCGCTGTTCCTGACCGACTACGTGGGGCTCGACACCACGTACTACATCAGCGAGATCATGTTCGACGAGTTCAAGGAGCCGCGCTTCGCCGCGCCGCCGCTGTTGAAGCGGATGGTGCTGGCCGGCATGCACGGCCGCAAGACGGGCCGCTGCTTCTAAGACTGGACGCAGAACCCGCAGGCCTAGGTGCTGGCCGCCCACTCCGAAACCTCCGGGCCGGAGCGGCGACGACCGCTCCGGCCCGCTTCGTCTTCGCCGCGTTCGATCATCTTCCACCGAGGACCCGCCATGGCTCGCGCCACCGCCGCACGCCGCTCCCGTTTCCGACTCGCCGTGCTCGGCGCCGGCCAGCTGGGGCAGACGCTCGTGCAGGGCCTGCTGGACGCCGGTGTGCTGCGCGCCGCCGACGTCACGATCACCGCCGCGCACGCCGAGCGCGCGCACGCGCCACCGCACGCCGGCTCGGCGTGCGCACGGCGCGCTCGAACGCCGAGGCGGTCCGCGGCGCCGACGTGGTGCTGCTGACCGTGAAGCCGCAGCAGGCGCGCGCCGTGCTCGAGGAGATCGGTGCGCTGCTGGGGCCGAAGCAGCTGCTGGTCTCCGCCGTGGCGTCGGTGAGCACCGCGCTCATCGAGGGCGCTCTCACCCGGCGCGTGCCGGTGGTACGCGCGGTGCCGAACACGCCGGCGCTGGTGCGCCAGGCGATGACCGGTCTCGCGCGCGGCTCGCACGCGGGCGACGCCCACGTCCGACGCGCGCAGGCGATCTTCGACGCGGTCGGCCGCACGCTGGTGCTGGACGAACGCCACATGGACGCGGTCACGGGCCTGTCCGCGAGCGGGCCGCGTTCCTGTACATCGTCATCGAGGCGCTCGCCGACGGCGGCGTGAAGATGGGGCTGCCGCGCGACGTGGCCACGCTGCTCGCCGCGCAGACCGTGCGCGGCGCCGGCGCGATGGTGGTGGAGACGGGCCAGCACCCGGCCGCGCTCAAGGACGCCGTCACCACGCCGAGCGGCACCACGATCGACGGCATCCTCGAGCTGGAGGACGGCGGCGTGCGCGTGGCCATGCTGAAGGCGGTGGTGCGCGCCACGCGCCGGGCCGGCGAGCGCGCGCACGAGCTGTTCGGAGCCTGAGCACGATGATCCGCGACCCGCACGCGCGCGCCGAGGCGCTCGCCAGCTGGCTGGCCCGCGTCGAGGCCGCGTTGTGGCGCGACCTGGAGGAAAGCGCCCTGCTGCCCGCGCCGCCGGCGGAGGAGCCGCACCGCGCGCGCCTCGAGTGGCAGTGCCTGGCGCTCTACGCCGGCGTGCGGGGGCTCGTGGCCGCGGGCGGGTTCAACACCGAGACCGTGGCGGCCGTGGACCGGCTGCACGGCTGCATGGCGGACGAGTGGGAGCGCGAGTCGCCGCCACTGGAGGCGCGCGGGCCGCGCCGCGCGCGCGTGGCCGAGCGCTACGCCGAGTACGGCCGGATCGGGCAGGAACTGGAGGCCCGCGGCGCCGCGCAGGTGGCCGCGCGGCTCGGCGAGGCCTGCGCCGCGCACGTGGCGCGGCCGGCGGCACCCGCCCCCGCACTGGCGGAACAACTCGGCGCACTGCACGATGCGCTCGTCGAGGGTGCGACCGCCGCCGTGCGGGACGAGCCCGACGTCACGTCCGAGCCGCAGGGAGGAGTGCATCGATGACCGCGGGCACGTTACGCACGCCGGCCATGGGACCGTTGCTGGAGGTGGTGAAGTCGTTGGAGAGCGCGGGCGTCGTGTGTGCGCTCGGCGGCAGCGGCCTGCTCGCCTCGCTCGACCTGGTGAACGTGGTGAACGACTGGGACCTCTCGTGCGACGTCGACCCGGCCGTCGTGCACCCGAAGCTCGCGCGCCGCGCGCCGGTGCTGTACGGCAATTCGGGCTGCCACGCCGATCACAAGCTGACCATGGCCGCCGAGCGCGTGGAGGTGATCTGCCGCTTCGCGTTCGCGGTGCCGGGCGGCGTGGTGAGGATCCCCACGCACGTCACGCGGCGCTGGCGCGGCGTGCCGATGGGCAGCCCCGAGGGCTGGGCCGTGGCGTACGCGCTGATGGGCCTGTACGACGAGCCCGCGCACCGCGCGCGCCGCAGCGAGCGATCCGAGATGCTGCTGGGCTGGCTCGCCGCGAACGGCGCGGACGGCGCGCGGCTCGACGAGCTGCTGTGGCAGCCGCTGCCCGCCGACGTGGCGGCGAAGCTGCGGGCGCTGCCGCGGCCGTAGCGGCCGATGGCTACTCCCGGGCGGCCCCGCCTTCGGCCAGCTTCCGCATCCCCGCCGCGTCGAGCCCCATCTGCGTCCAGCCCTCGTTCGAGGGCGCGGCGCCCATGCGCTCGTAGAAGCCGCGCGCGGGGTTCCAGTCGAGCACGTGCCAGTCCACGCGGTGGCAACCGCGCGCGAGCGCGTCGCGGCAGAACGCGGCGAGCAGCGACTCGCCCGCTCCCGTGCCGCGCGCGGACGGCTCCACGAACAGGTCCTCGAGCCACATGCGCGGGTTGGTGCGGAACGACGAGTACGTGAAGTGGTAGAGCGCGTAACCCGCGAGCGTGCCGTCCGGGCGCTGGGCGACGAGCCCGTACAGGTGCGGCGGCGCGTCGAACAACGCACGCTCGAGCGCCTCGACCGAACCCGTGAGGTAGTCGAGCATGTGTTCGAACTCGGCGAGCGCCCGGATCATCTCCCACACGCGCGGCAGGTCCCGGCGCTCCACCGCGCGCACGCGCACGGCGCTCACGTGCCGATCACCTTCACGAGCACGCGCTTGCGGCGGCGGCCGTCGAACTCGCCGTAGAAGATCTGCTCCCACGGGCCGAAGTCGAGCTTGCCCTTCGTGATCGCCACCACCACCTCGCGACCCATGACCTGGCGCTTCAGGTGCGCGTCGGCATTGTCCTCGCCCGTGTCGTTGTGGCGGTACTGCGACGTGGGCGCGTGCGGCGCGAGCTTCTCGAGCCACGCGTCGTAGTCGCGGTGCAGGCCGCTCTCGTCGTCGTTGATGAACACGCTCGCCGAGATGTGCATGGCATTCACGAGCACGAGACCTTCCTGCACGCCCGATGCCCGCACCGCCTGCTCGACTTCGGGCGTGATGTTCACGAACGCGCGCCGCTCGGGCACGTTCATCCACAGGTAGTCGGTGTGCGATTTCATGGGGCGGCACACTAGCACGGGCCCGCGGACGATCGGGAGCATCGGCGCGCCGGCCGGGGCGCCGCCGGATGCGACCCTTGAGGCTCCGGCGACGGCTCTGCTAGCGTCCCGCGCTCGTTCGTCACCTCCGCCCCACGCGGGCGCCCCAACCTTCGCGAGGAGTCCTCCGCATGTCGCTTCCCGAAGTCGTCATCGTGTCCGGTGCGCGCACGCCCATGGCCGAGTGGATCGGCGGCAAGCGCGGCGACGGCCTGAACGGCGGCGCGCTCGCGAGCGTGTCCGCGCTCGACCTGGGCGCCGCGGCCGCGCGCGCGGCGATCGACCGCGCCGACCTGCCGGCCGACCGCTTCGACCACGTGGTGATGGGCAACGCGCTGCAGACTTCGGGCGACGCGCTCTATGGCGCGCGCCACGTGGCGCTGAAGGCCGGGCTCGACACCGAGTGCCCGGCGCTCACCGTGAACCGCCTGTGCGGCTCGGGCCTGCAGAGCGTGGTGAGCGCGGCGCAGCTGCTGCAGCTGGGCGAGGCGCAGTGGGTGATCGCGGGCGGCATGGAGAGCATGAGCCAGGCGCCGCACGTGCTGCGCGGCGCGCGCGCGGGATTCCGGCTCGGGCCGGGCGCGCAGCTCGAGGACTCGCTGTTCGTGGCGCTCAAGGACACGTACTGCGGCTTCTTCATGGCGCAGACGAGCGACAACCTGGCGAAGAAGTACGGCATCTCGCGCGAGCAGCAGGACGAGTTCGCGCTGCGCTCGCACGAACGGGCGAACGCCGCGAACAACAACGGCCGTTTCGCCGAGGAAGTGGCGCCGATCGAGGTGAAGCAGGGCAAGAAGAGCACGATGGTGGAGAAGGACGACCACCTCTTCCCCGGCACCAGCATCGAGCGGCTCGCGGCGCTGCCCGCGGCGTTCGGCCCCGAGTCCATGGTCACGGCCGGCAACGCGAGCGGTGTGGTGGACGGCGCGGCGGCGCTGGTGGTGACGACGGCGGCGAACGCGGCGAAGGAAGGCAAGAAGCCGATGGGCTTCGTGCGCGGCTGGTCGTACGTGGGCGTAGAGCCCGCGACGATGGGCTTCGGCCCCGCGCCCGCGATCCGCAAGGTGCTCGAGAGGGCCGGCATGAAGCTGGAGCAGGTCGACCTGTTCGAGATCAACGAGGCGTTCGCGGGCCAGTACCTGGCCGTGGAGAAGGACCTCGACCTCGATCGCGAGAAGGTCAACGTGAACGGCGGCGCGATCGGCCTGGGTCACCCGCTGGGCGCCACGGGCACGCGGCTCATCCACACGCTGCTCGTCGAGCTGGGCAAGCGCGGCAAGAAGTTCGGCGTCGCGTCCGCCTGCATCGGCGGCGGCCAGGGCATGGCGGTGCTGGTCGAACGCGCGTAGCCGCTCCGCGACGACGAAGGCCCGGGACCGCCAGGTCCCGGGCCTTTCGCGAGCGGCACGGACGCGTGGTCAGTGCGCGTCGAGGTCGCCGATGCGCGCGGGCGGCGTCTGGTCCACGCTCGTGGTGGGCACGAACTCGAACGCACCCGCGTCGGGCGCCGTGCCCAGGAACGCGTCGTTGAAGCCGTACAGCCGCACGCCCGTGTCGATGCCCGGGCTGCCCGGAACCAGCCGCAGGTCGGCGAGCGCGAGGTTCACGAACTGCGGCGCCCCGCTCGCGCCGCTCGCCTCGAAGCCGGTGGCGGTGCGCAGCGCGGTCAGCGACGAATAGTTGACGCCCTTCCAGCGGAACAGGGCCGGGTAATCGGTGTGCAGCAGGTCGCCGTCGAAGTCGCAGCCGGTGAGGCTCTCGCCCGCGTCGTCGCTGACGGTGGCCGAGGCGTTGCCGATCAGGATGTTGTTCCGAAAATGCACGTTGGAGTACGGCCCGGAGGGATGCACCGCCGGCGCACCGCTGACCGACGACGTGATGGTGTTGTGGTACACGAACGTCTGCCCCACGCCCGACAACGAGAACTTGAACGTCCCGCGGCGGCAGTCCACGAACGTGTTGCGGAAGATGTACTCCGGCCCGACGAAGTTCGGAGCGATCGAGATGCCGCTGTAGCTGCCGACCACGCGGTTGCCCCACACGCGCGTGTTGATGCCGGCGATGCTCTCGGGCTCCAGCGCGTCGTCGCCCGTGCCCCGGATGTCGTTGTCGCTGATGTCGCAATCGGCCGCGGCGTTCTCGTCGGTCTCGCCGTCACCGGTGTCGATGCCGTCGAACGTGCCCTCGACGACGTTCCGGCGGACGACGTTGCCGCGGCCGCCGCGCATGGCGATGCCCTGCAGCTCTTCCTCGTGCGCCTTGCAGGCGGCCCACGGCCAGCCGCCGATGCGCGGGTCGCGGCAGCGGTTGGACTCGACCAGGTTCTGCGACGCACCCACCCGCAGCCAGATGTAGCGCCCGCCGATCGTGTGCACGTGATTGCCGTTCACGAGGCAGCGGTTCGCGGCGCGCATGTGGATGCCGGCGGCCGCGGACGTGAGGCCGTAGTAACGGATCTCGAAGCCGGTGATGCGCCAGTCGCTCTCGTCCACCCACAGCCCCTGGTCGTATCGCGCCACGTGCATCACGTGACCCGAGGGGTTGCTGCCGTCCTCGAGCTTCACGTACAGCCGACCGCCCTCGATCACCCAGCCCTGCGCGACGCCGTCGGTGCCGGCGCGCAGGTCGGCGAGCGTGGCCTTGCGGTGCAGGCGCTGCAGGCTGTCCGCGCACACGAGTCGCGTCGCGGCCGTGAACGGCACGCTGAACACGCCGCCCGCGTCGTCGCGCCAGTCGGTGCGGCGCAGCATCGCGGGATCGGAGCCGTCGAGCACGACTCCGGGCTGGTCGGCCACCAGGTGGATCGGCGCGGCGGGCGTGCCCGAGCGCGGCGTGTCGAGCATCTGGTAGTACACGCCGGAGCGCACGCGGATCTCGTCGCCGGGTTGCGCGCGGCCGGCCGCGTTCGCGAGCGTGCGAAGCGGGTCGAAGTTCGTGCCGGCGGCGCTGTCGCTGCCGGTGACCGAGACCCACCACGTGCGGCCCGTGGGCAGCGAGGGCGGCGCGACGCGCGTGCGCGTGGCGCCGCTCACCGTGGCCCCGCCGCCGTCGGGATCGGCCAACACCGCGCGCACGTCCAGGTCGACGCCGGGCTGCAGGCCGAACACGCTGGCGGCGAACCGCCCGTTCGTGATGCGCACGAGGTCGGCGCCGCGGTTCCACGTGGCCGCGCCGGCGAGGCGCCATTCGAGCCAGCCGGAGGCGTTCGCGTTCGCGTCGCCCGTGGTCGCGAGCCGCGCCCCCACCGCTTCGAGGTTCGGATACAGCTCGAGCGCTCCCGGCACCACGGCGTTCTGGGCGAACGCCACGGTCGGGACCAGTGCGGCCAGAACGAGACCGGCGAGACGACGCAGCATGAAGGAACCCTCGGATGGACGCGTGGCGCACGGCAGCTCGTGCACGCTGCAATGCTCGCCCCTCGCGACGCTTCGCGAAGGGCCCTGCGGACGCGGGTGGCCGGGCGCGGCGGCGCCGGAGCGAAAGCCGTGCCGCCGGGCCGCGAGAACGCGGGGTCCGCCGGCCTCCCGCACCCGGCTCGCGCGCCGCGTGCGGGGTCGCGACGGGCTTGCCGGCGAGCGGACCTTTGCGCTCTACTGCCCTTCCACCGCGCCTGGGTCCGCAGACTCCCTCACCGGGGATGCCCGATGCAAGAGAAGGAACTGATCTACGACTGGAACGTGAAGGGCGAAATCTACGAGCGTCCGCCGTTCCGCATCCAGTTCGACGACGAAACGCTGCGCGACGGGCTGCAGTCGCCATCGGTGGTGAGCCCCGGGATCGAGGACAAGATCCGGCTGCTCCACCTGATGAACGCGCTCGGGATCGACACCGCGGACATCGGCCTGCCGGGCGCCGGCCCGCACGTGGTGCGCGACGTCGAGCGGCTCGCCGAGGAGATCGCGCGCGAGCGCCTGTCGATCCGCGCGAACTGCGCGGCGCGCACGCTGCGGCAGGACATCACGCCGGTCATCGAGATCTCGCAACGGACGGGTGTGCCGATCGAGGTGTGCACGTTCATCGGCTCGTCGCCGATCCGCCAGTACGCCGAGAACTGGACGCTCGAGACCATGCTGCACCACACCGAGGACGCGGTGACGTACGCCGTCGAGCACGGGCTCGACGTGATGTACGTGACCGAGGACACGATCCGCGCGCACCCCGATACGCTGCGCCAGCTGTTCCTGGCCGCCATCCGCTGCGGCGCCAAGCGGCTCTGCCTGTGCGACACGGTGGGCCACGCCACGCCGGACGGCGTGCGGCACCTGGTGCGGTTCGCCATGGAGGTCATCCGCGAGAGCGGCGCCTCCGTCGAACTCGACTGGCACGGCCACAGCGACCGAGGGCTGGCGGTGATCAACACGATCGCAGCCGTGCGCGCCGGTTGTTCCCGCGTGCACGGCTGCGCCATCGGCATCGGCGAGCGCGTGGGCAACACCCCGATGGACCAGCTGCTCGTGAACCTGAAGCTGTTCGGATGGATCGACAACGACCTCACGCACCTGCCGGAGTACTGCGAGGTGACGAGCCAGGCCACCGGCGTGCCGATTCCGCCGAACTACCCGGCCGTGGGGCGCGATGCGTTCCGCACCGGCACCGGCGTGCATGCGGCGGCCGTCATCAAGGCGTTCAAGAAGGGCGACGACTGGCTCGCCGACCGCGTGTACTCGGGCGTGCCCGCCGCGATGGTGGGGCGCCACCAGGAGATCGAGGTGGGACCCATGAGCGGCGTGTCGAACGTGGAGTACTGGCTCCGCGCCCGCCACATCGAGGCGACGACCGAGCGGGTGCAGGCCGTGTTCCAGCGTGCGAAGAGCGTGGACCGCGTGCTGTCGGACGACGAGATCCGCGCGGTGCTCGCGGCGCTCGACGAGACGCACATCCCGTGAGCGCGCGTCGACCTCCCCGGCTCCCGCGGGCGGCCGGAGCACTGGTGTGCCTGCTCGTGACCACCCTCGCGTGGCCGCTGCTCGCCGCCACGACCGCACCGCGCACGACGGCGCGTCCGCCGGCGAGGCGCACCACGACCGCTCCGCGCACGCCGACGGCGCCGCGCCCCGCCGCGCCTAGCCCGCGGCAGCGCGCCCTGCAACTGGGCAGCGATGCGCGCGCGTTCGAGGAGGCCGGCTCGTACGGACTGGCGGCCGAGAAGCTGCGCGCGATCCGCCCGCTCGTCGCCCCCGACGCGGATCTCGAGCTGCAGCTGGCGCTCGACGAAGCGCGCAGCGGCCAGTCCGACTCCGCGTGGGCGCGCCTGCACGGCCCCGTGCTGACGGCCGCGCTCACGGACACGGCCAACGCGTACCGCAATCACGACTACCCGTTCGAGCGCGAGCCGCTGTGGGTGAACGGGCAGTTCGACGGGTGGAACTGGTACGTCGCGCGCGCGCTCGCCGAGCTGGGCATCCAGCGCGGCGAGCCGCTCGAAGCGCTGCGCGCCGCGCAGCTCGCGATCCGGGCGCGCCCCCTGTCCGGCAAGGACTACCTGCTCGCGGGCCTCGCGGCCGCGCGAGCCGGCTCGATGGGCCGCGCCGCGCAGTACGCCCAGGCGGCGAGACTGCTCGACCCGACGCTGCCCGAGGTGCACTACCTGCGCGGCCTGCTCGAATG
>JBGAOB010000083.1:0-16325 GCA_044222045.1 Candidatus Eiseniibacteriota bacterium | reverse complement strand
GCACCGGGCTCGAACCATGCGCGAACCTCGTGGCCGAACTCCTGCGGCGCCGCGGCTTCACCGCGGAGATCCTGCCCACCGCGGGCTCCCCGGTGGTCGTGGCCGAGCGCGGCGGCGTGTCCGACCGCACGATGCTCGTCTACAACCACTACGACGTGCAGCCGGCCGAGCCGCTCGAGCTGTGGACGAGTCCGCCGTTCGCCGCCACGCGGCGCGGCGACCGGGTGGTGGGGCGTGGCGTCTCCGACGACAAGGGGCACCTCACGTCGCGCCTGCTCGCGCTCGACGCGTGGCTCGCGGTGCACGGCGAACTGCCGTGCCGCGTCAAGTGGGTGGTCGAGGGCGAGGAGGAAGTCGGCAGCGTGCACCTGCCGGCGTTCCTGCACGAGCACCGCGGGCGGCTCGCGGCCGACGCGTGCCTGTGGGAGTTCGGCTCGGTGGACCACCGCGAGGTGCCGGTGCTGTTCGCGGGACTGCGCGGCCTCACGTACGTGGAGTTCTCGGTCGAGACCGCGAACGTCGACACGCACTCGGGGCTCGCGGGCTCGATCTTCCCGAACGCCGCGTGGCGGCTGATCTGGGCGCTCGCCTCGCTGAAGGGCCCCGACGAGCGCATCCGCGTGCCCGGCTGGTACGACGCCGTGCGTGCGCCCACGGCGCGCGACCGCGAGCTGATCGCGGCGCTGCCCGACAGCGCCGACGACTACCAGGCGCGCTACGGCGTGAAGCAGTTCCTGCGCGGGCTCACGGGTGGCGAGGCGCTGCGCGTGGCCGAGGTGTTCGAGCCCACGTGCACGGTGTGCGGGCTCGGCGCGGGCTACCAGGGCCCCGGCAGCAAGACCGTGCAGCCGGCGCGCGCGATGGCGAAAGTCGACTTCCGCCTGGTGCCCGACCAGGAGCCGGCCGCGCAGCTGCGCCTGCTGCGTGCGCACCTGGACGCCGAGGGCTTCTCCGACGTGCAGTTTCGCGAGCTCGGCAGCGAGGCGCCGGGTCGCACGGATCCGGACCATCCGTTCCTGCAGCTCGTGCGCGACACCGCGGCGCCCGTGTACGGCGTGCCGATGCAGGTGGCGCCCATGATCGGCGGCTCGGGGCCGAACCACGCGTTCATCGAGACGCTCGGCGTGCCGGTGGCGTGCGCGGGGATCGGCTACCCGGACACGCGCGCCCACGCGCCCGACGAGAACTTCCGCGTGGACCTTTACGTGAAGCACGCGAAGCACGTGGCGCGCCTGCTGGCGGCGTTCGCGGAGGCGTAGCGGCGCGCCGGGCGGTCACCTCGGGGGATCCCGACGGGCGAGCCGCTGGCCGGGCTCGCCCGTCGTGCGTGGTCGTCGCTACTTCGCGGCGAGCTGTGCCTCGAGTGCGTCGGTGACGTCCTTCGACAGCGGGTCGGTGCGCGAATCGAAGCGCGCGACCACGCGGCCGTCGGGGCCCACCAGGAACTTCGTGAAGTTCCAGCCGATGTCGCCCGGGTGGTCGGACTGCTTCGTGAGCCACGCGTAGAGCGGCGCGATGTCCTTGCCCTTCACGCTGATCTTCGAGAACAGCGGAAACGACACGTCGTAGTTCAGGCTGCAGAACTTCGCGATCTCGGCGTCGGTGCCGGGCTCCTGGCCCATGAAGTTGTTCGCGGGGAAGCCGAGCACCTCGAAGCCGCGTGCGTGGTAGCGCTCGTACAGCGCTTCGAGGGACTTGTACTGCGGCGTGAAACCACACCGCGACGCGGTGTTCACCACCAGCAGCACCTTGCCCTTGTACTGCGACAGCGCGACGTCCTTGCCGTCGATCGCCCGCACCTTGAAATCGTGGATCGTGTGGCTCATCGGGGCACCTCCCGCCGGTCGGCCGGCGCTTGCGAAGGTCTGCGGGGCGGCGAGCAGGCCGGCCGTGCACACCGCCAGTCCGAGCGTCGCGATCGTTCGCTTCATCGGGTTCTCCTCCATGGAAGGGGTGACGCGGGCTTGGATGCGGGGGCGGTCCGCGCGGTCCGGGCGGGCCCCGGTGCGCAGGGTTCCGTGCGAGCCGCGGGGGCAGGGGCGGCCCCATTTGTGGTCGGCCCGGCCCGGCCGGTACGATTTTCCCGCCCAGTACCCCGTTCCCCGGCACGCTCCCCTGCCCGCCGGATCCCCCTGTCATCCCGTCGCATCGGAGCGTCGTCATGCCTCGCCTTCGCGCCGTACTGCTTCCTGCCCTGCTGCTGGCCCTGGCTTCGTCGCCCTCGTGGGCCGGTCCGCGCGCCCTGTTCGACAACTTCCACGCGGAACAGGCCGGCAACGCCGACTGGGTGATCGACAACAACCAGCCGGAACCGGTTCCCGCGCAGTCGGCCATCGGCCCCGCCACCGCGCGCACCTACTGGACCGGTGCGATCTCGTCGTGGGGCGTGGACCTGGTCAAGCGCGGCTACACCGTGCAGACGAACAACGCCGCGTTCACCTACGGCAACGGCTCGAATCCGCTGGACCTGTCGAACTTCGACGTGCTGATCGTGCCCGAGCCGAACACGTCGTTCACCGCGGCCGAGGTCACGGCGATCTTCGCGTTCGTCGCGAACGGCGGCGGGCTGGTGGCGGTGGGCGATCACCACGTCTCGGACCGCAACAACGACGGCGTGGATTCGCCCATGATCTGGAACGCACTCGACCCCGGCCACCTTCTGGGCGTGCACTGGGGCACCGCGGGCGACGCGAACAACAACATCGTGCAGACGTCCACGAACGTGAACCCGTCGCTCGGCGACAGCGTCACGCACGGTCCCGAGGGCGTGGTCACGGGGCTCGCGTTCCACAACGGCACCACGTTCACGCTGGACCCCGCGGCGAACCCGACGGTGCGCGGCGAGGTGTGGATGAACGGCACGCCGCAGTCGAGCCTGACGGGCGTGATGGCGGCGTCCGCGGTGTACGGCAACGGGCGCGTGTTCTTCGCGGGCGACAGCTCGCCCATCGACGACGGCTCGGCGAACGCCGGCAACAGCAGCATCTTCGACGGCTGGGGCGAGGCCGGCGCCACCGACAGCACGCTGTTCCTGAACGCCACGCGCTGGGTGACGCGCCGCACGGTGACGGCCGACGTGACGGCGCCGGCCGTGAACCTGGCGTCGCCCGACGGCGGCGAGGACTGGAAGGCCGGCTCCGTGCACGCGATCACGTGGACGGCGACCGACGCCGTGGGCGTGACGGGCGTGGACCTGGCCTGGTCGGCCGACGGCGGCACGACGTTCCCGAACGTGATCGCCACCGGGCTCGCGAACTCGGGCAGCTTCTCGTGGACGGTGCCCGACGCCGTGGGCGCGACGCGCCGCGTGCGCGTGATCGCGCGCGACGCGGCGGGCAACGCCGGCCGGGATTCGAGCACGGCGGTGTTCGCGATCTCGCGCTGGGTCGTGGCGGCCTCGGCCGGCGCCGGCGGCGCCATCTCGCCGAGCGGCGTGGTGACCGTGGTGCAGGGCGGCAGCGCGGCGTTCACCATCACGCCGGTCGCGGGGTGGGCGGTGGCCGACGTGACGGTGGACGGCGCGAGCGTGGGGACACCCACCACGTGGACGTTCGACGCGGTCGCCGCGAACCACACGATTGCCGCCACGTTCGCCGACGCGCAGGCGCCCGTGGTGCAGCTGCTCTCGCCGGCGGGCGGCGAGCAGTGGGAAGTGGGCAGCACGCACAGCGTGACGTGGAACGCGTCCGACAACGCCGGCGTGGATTCGGTGACCGTGGAGTGGTCGGCGGACGGCATGGCCGGCCCGTGGGTGACGCTCGCGCACGGGATCGCGAACAGCGGCACGTGGGCGTGGGTGCTGGGGGCCACGGCCACCGACAGCGCGCGCGTGCGCGTGACCGCGTTCGACGGCGCCGGCAACGCCGCGAACGCCTCGAGCGCTTCGGCGTTCCGCGTGGTGGATCCCAACGTCGGTGCGCCGGCCGGCGGGCCGGCCGTGCTCGCGCTGTCGCGCCCGGCGCCGAACCCGGCGCGCGGGGCGATCGCGCTGCGGTTCTCCCTGCCGGGGAGCGGCGAGGCGCGGCTCGAGGTGCTCGACGTGAGCGGCCGGCGCGTGTGGATGCGCTCGGGCGACTTCGCCGCCGGCGAGCACGCGTTGCGCTGGGACGGGCGCGACGCTCGGGCGCCGACGTGGGCGCCGGGCTCTTCTTCGTGCGCCTGGGCACGCCGTGGGCACGCGCGCCGAACGCCTGGTGCGCGTCAAGTAGACGGCCCGACACCGAGCCACCCGCGAGGCCCGCGCCGCCACCCGGCGCGGGCCTTCGCGTGTGCGGACACACGTCGGGCCCGGGGTCGGCTCGCATCGCCGGGAATCTCCCGAGCGAGAAGGCGCGCCGCCATTTTGCGAAGGCCTGTCGCGCGACGTCTCCCCGACGGGGTATGAGAACCACGCCGCGCCGAACCCGAGCGACGCCGGAGCGGCTCCCACGTCCGTGGCGACGGCGATTCGCGCAGCGCGCGCGACCCGGCGGCGCCCGTGCCCCCAGGAGACCCCCGTTGTCCGCTCGACGCTTCGCCGTCGCCGCCGGCGCGGCCCTCGCGATCCTCGCCGCCTCCACCGTTCCCGCGCGCGCCGCCGACCGGCCCGCCCGGGCGCCGGACTTCTCGCTGCCGACCGCCGGGGGCAAGGTCACGCTCGCGTCGCTCCGCGGGAAGGTCGTGCTCGTGGATTTCTGGGCGTCCTGGTGTGGACCTTGTCGCGGGTCGTTTCCGTGGATGGCGGATCTGAAGAAGCGCCACGCGGCCGAGGGACTCGAGGTGGTGGCGATCAACCTCGACAAGGACCGTCCGCTGGCCGATGCCTTCCTCGCGAAGTACCCCGCGGGGTTCACCGTGGCGTTCGATCCGTCCGGCGCGACGGCCGAATCGTGGCACGTGGCCGTCATGCCGACGAGCTTCGTGGTGGGGCGCGACGGCCAGGTGATCGCGACGCACACCGGTTTCGACCCGAAGAAGGCCGCCGCCTACGAGGCCCGCATCGTGGAGGCACTGCACCGATGAAGACCGTGCTCCGGCTGTTCGCACTGGCCCTGCTGATCGTGCTCGCCGTGCTCGGCTCCGGCTGCGCGGCCATGTCCGTGAAGCCGTGGGATCGCGACCTGCTCTCCCGTCCGACGATGCGCTTCGATGGCCTGGCGCACGAGACCGCGGTCGACCAGCACATCTACTTCAGCAAGGAAGGTTCGCTCGGCGGGATGGGGGCGGGCGGCGGAGGTTGCGGATGCAACTGACCTCCGATCGCGCGCGCACCATCCGCGGACGCCTGGCCGCCGCGGCGGGCGTGCTGCTGGCCGCGGGGCTGCCGGCCGTCGCGCACGCGGAAGAGGCGCCGGGCTGGCGCTTCGACGGCACCGCGCTCCTGTACGGCGAACAGAGTCGCGCCACGGTGGTGGAGCCCACGGCGCGCATCACTCGCGTGATGGCGAACGGGCAGTCGTTCTCGGCCGAGTTCGGGCTCGACGCGATGACCGGCGCTTCGCCGACCGGGGCGATGCCCACGGGGCGCGTGCAGACCACGACCAGCGCCAGCGGCCGGGTGAGCACGTCGCAGGCGAACACGCTGCCCACCGAGTCGTTCCAGGACCTGCGTGGTTCGCTCGACCTGGAGTGGGTGCGGCCGCTCGGCACCCTCGTGACCGTGACCACGGGCGGTCACTACTCGCGCGAGAAGGACTACCAGTCCTCCGGAGTCAGCGGGAAGGTGGCCGTGGATCTGATGCACCGGCTCACCACGATCACGGTGGGCGGCGCCGTCAACCGGGACGAGGTGTTCCCGACCGGCGGCACGCGCGCGGGCCTGTCCGATCCGAACGTGTTCGTGTACCACGGCAGCAACGACAAGCGCGTGAACAGCGTCATGGTGGGCGTCTCGCGCGTGCTGACGCGCCGCTGGCTGGTGGGCGTGAACACCACGCGCACGTGGGAGAACGGCTACCTGACCGAGCCGTACAAGGTGGTGAGCCGGATCGACCCGGCCACGGGCTACACCGACGGGGCGTTGAGCGAGAAGCGTCCGGGCACGCGCGCGCGCACGAGCGTGCTGGGCAGCAGCGTGTACCACCTGTCGCAGGACGTGCTGTACACGTCGTACCGGTGGTACGGCGACGACTGGGGCGTGCACTCGCACACGGTCGACTTCAAGCTGCGCCACGAACTGGGCCACGATCAGTTCCTGCAGCCGCACGCGCGCTTCTACTCGCAGACCGCGGCGGACTTCTTCCGCTTCGGGCTGGTGACCGGCCGCCCGCTGCCCGCGTTCGCGAGCAGCGACCAGCGGCTGGGCCCGCTGCGCAGCGCCACGGTGGGTGGTACGTACGGCTTCCATCTCGGGGACGCCCCGGGCGAGTTCACCGTGCGCGCCGAGTACCTGGTGCAGTGGGGACTCGGGCATCCGTCGGAGGCCGTCGGCGTGCAGCGCCGCTTCGACCTCATGCCACCCGAGAGCATCGGTTCGGTGCTCGTGGGCTACTCGGTCCCGTTCTAGGTCGCCGCCCGTGTCCCCGTCGCCCGCTCCCGAGAGCCTGTCGCTTTCGCGCGCGGGTGACCACTTCGTGGGGCGCTTCACGGCCATGGCCAGCCCCTGCGAAGTGCTCGTGGACACCGACGATCACGCCGAGGCGTGGGACGCGCTTCACGCCGCGAGCGACGAAGCACGCCGCATCGAGTTCAAGTTCAGCCGTTACCGGGCGGACAACGTCGTCCACCGCATCAACAGCGCAGGCGGTCTGCCGGTGGCGGTGGACGACGAGACGCGGCTGCTGCTGGACTACGCGGCCGCGTGTCACGAGTCTTCCGACGGCCGCTTCGACGTCACGTCGGGCGTGCTGCGCCGCGCGTGGCGGTTCGACGGGCGCTCGGCCGCGCCGACTCCGGACGCCGTCACGGACGCGCTGCGTCACGTGGGCTGGCGGCGCGTGAGCTGGGTGGACGGCGTGCTGCGCATGCCGGCCGGCATGGAGATCGATCTCGGCGGGCTCGGCAAGGAGTACGCCGTCGATCGCGCCGCGCTGCTGGCGATGCGGCGCACGAGCGAAGACGCGGCGCTGCTCGACCTGGTGGCGACCACCAGCAACACCGCGCCGCGCAGCGAGCATGGGGCGTCGGCGTGGACGACCCGGGCACCGGGCAAGGCGGCCATTAATATCGTACAGACCTCTGCATAAGCAGGCGCAAGGCGGAAGGCGACGACGCGCGGCGCTGGGTGATGCGTGATCAGCGCACCGCCGAGCGCATCCTGGACCACGCACGGGCAACCGTGGAGGTGCGCCGCGCAGCGTCACCGTCTTCGCGCACCTGCCTCGGGCGGACACTGTCCACTGGCCCTTTCGAGAAGGCCGCCGGCGCGGAAGGCATTCCTGCGGCGACCTGGGCGTGGAGCACCCGCATCGTGCGCGGCCGGGCCCCGCCGGGCAGGCGCTCGGAAGCAGGCCCCGGGGCCCGCGAGGGCAGCCGCGGCGGCGGAAAACTCGGCGTGATGGTGCGGGGCCGGCGGCGGTCGTCCGCCCCGCGGCGGATGGTCTCGGCGAGGACCGGCGCTCGCGCGCGCCTCGGCAAGACCGACCGCGAACCCCCGCCCAAGCGCGTCGGGGCATGGCGGGCGCCGCGTCCGCAGCGCCGCGGGGGCCTGAGGATCGCGATGTGCAGGTCGTTCCCGTCGGTGGACAACATCTCGAACGCGCTGTCGGCCGGGATGAAGCGCTCGTCGCTCGCCGCCGACGCGAAGCGCGCTCGAGGGCAAGCGCAGGAAGGGTGCGCTTGTCCGGGAAGCGCTCGCCGCGCGTGGCGCCGATCTCGACGCGCGCCGTGCCGGTGCCGACGTTCTTCACGCGCGCGCGCACGTCCCAGCCCGCGCCCGCTCGCACGACGTTCGCCTCGGTGAGCTGGTACTGCGGCGTCACGGTGCCGAGGATCCACTGCCGCGTGTAGGCGTCGAACGCGGCGGTGTCGGGCGCGTGCTCGCGCAGCACCGCGAGGTAGTCCTCCACCATCGGGTGATCCTGGGTGTCGCGGTAGCGCGCGAGGTAGTCCCGGTGCGCGGCCAGGCTCGCGTCGCGGCCCATCTGCTGCGCGAGCATCCAGAACACCCAGCCGCCGCGGTCGTAGATGATGCGGTTGTCGCCCGGCAAGTTGCCGTCGACCCGGTTGAGCGGGCGTTCCGAGTCGCGCTGGCGCGAGTTCGCGTAGCGGTCCTCGATCTGGCGGCAGAACGCCATGCGCTGCTGCTCGCCGCGCACCTGCTCGGTCAGCAGGATCGTGGAGAAGTGCGCGAGGCCTTCCGAGAGCACGTTGCCGCCGGGGCCCTCGCCGGGCATCGCCATGCCCGGCCACCACTGGTGTGCGGCCTCGTGCGCGGTGATCCAGAACGCGGCGTTCGCCTTGGGCTCGCTCTTCGTGAGGAAGCCGATGTTCTCGCTGAACGTGATGTTCGTGGGCGGACCCTGCGCGTACGTGGCCAGCCCCGGGAACTCCGACAGCCGCAGCTCGCGCCACGGGTACGGCGCGAACCACTCGCCGTACCAGCGCCGCGCGGCCGCGAGCGCGTCGAGCATCTCGTTCACGTTGTAGGGATGGCGGGCGTCGTAGTACACGGCGACGCCGTCGCGACGCTTCACCTGCCAGTGGCCGAGCACCACGTTGAACGCCCGCACCGGCGCGTCGCTGCGCCACTCCGTGATGCGCCGGCCGCGTTCCACCTTCTCGCTCACGAGCGCGCCGGTGGCGTTGTGCTGGTATGCGGCCGGGCCGGTGACGCGGATCCGCGTGTCGGTCCAGCTGTCGAACATCGGCATGAGCCCGGGCTGCTTGCGGCGCCACCAGTCCTCCGGATACTCGCGCGGGTCGGACGCGTTGCGGTCCTTCTCCACGCCCACGGTGGACAGCCAGCCGATGTACGGCCCGAGCGCGACGTTGCTGAAGCCGGTCAGCACCGCGCCGGCGGGAAGCACGAACTCGGACTCGCCGCCGCCGTTGCGGCTGATGCCGCCGGGGAACCGGCCGTGGAAGGCGTAGCCGATGCGCACGCGGCCGCCGGGGGCGAGCGGGGCGCGCGGCGTGAACACGTACAGGTTCGAGCGGTTCTCAGGCCTCGCGGAGTCGCCGTCCATCGTCCAGCGCACGTCGCGCCAGAATCGCCCGCCGGTGAGCGCCACGCGCCGCAGCGTGTCGTCCGTGCGGTTGACGAGCGTGTAGGTGCCGCGCGTGGACACACGGTGGGCCGCCGGTTCCAGCGTCACGTCCACGTCGGCGGCCGCCAGGGACGGCTGCTTCGCGTCGCGCCACGTGGCCTCGTTGCGCTTCCAGTAGTCGCGCTGCGCCTTGCGCTCCACGTTGCCGCCGCGGCCGTCGTGCACCAGGTAGACGAGCGCCACGAACAGCGCGAGCGGCGCCAGCGCGAACGGCGCGAGGCCGGCCGCGCCGCGCACGAGCGGGCCCGGCGACAGGTTCTGCACGAGGCGCGTCGCGTCGCCTTCCCGGCGCACGAACACGCGCACCGTGACCGCCACGAAGAAAGCCGTGAGGCCCAGTGCGAGCAGGCGGTTCAGCACGAGCGCGAGGCGGTCCAGCTCCAGCACGCTGAGGTCGCTCCACACGACGGAGCTCCACAGGTCCCAGTTGAACGCCCACGTCATCTTGCCGCGCATCTGGCAGAAGCCGGTCACCGCCATGGCGCCGAGCCCGAGCGTGTAGGCCCCCACGCGGTTGCCCGTGACGGCGAAGCTCGCGCACACGAACGCCGTCCACAGCAGGAACGTGGGCGCCAGCAGCAGCCCCCACACCAGCGCGAACGGGCCGACGTGGAACGGCACCTGGTGCTGCACGGCGAGCACGATCGCGCAGCCGACCAGCGTGGTCGCCACCACGGCGACGCCGAGGAACGCGTTCGCGAGGCACTTGCCCAGCAGCAGCGACACCGTGCGCAGCGGCGTGGCGTAGTGGATCGCCGCGAGGCCGGTGCTCTTCTCGCGCTGCAGCGACTCCGCCGTGTAGAACAGGATCAGCATGCACACGAGCAGCGTCAGCGTGTTCATCTGCTTGACCGCGAGGATGCCCGGCGTGTTCAGCAGCGGCGTGTCGAACGCGCCCACGTCCACCACGGAGCCGAACACCTGCAGCAGGATCATGGGCACGAACAGGTAGAGCCCCGGGTGCTTCCACAGTTCCTGCCACTCGATGCGTGCCACCTCGACCGCGCCGCGCCACAGGCCGGGCGTGCCCGAGCGCATCGCGAGCGCCGACAGCGGCGCGGGCTCGTGCCGCGTGGGCGCCGCCGTCGCCGCGGACGCGCCGGCGCGCGCCGGAGCGCGGACTCAGCCGCCGCCGTCCAGCTCGCAGCAGCACGCTGAGGTCGCTCCGGACATCGTCCAGCGCACGAGAATCGCCCGCCGGTCGCCACGCGCCGCAGCGTCGTCCACGAGCGTGTAGGTGCCGCGCGGATCGACCGCCGGTTCCACGTCACGTCCACGTCGGTACCGCCAGGGATCTTGCCGCGCATCTGGCAGAAGCGCGTCGCCTTGTGCCCACCGCCGCGGCCGTCGTGCACCAGCGCCGAACAGCGCCGGCGCCAGCGCGAACGGCGCGAGGGCCGGCACGAGCGGCCCGCGACAGGTTCTGCACGAGGCGCGTCGCTCGCCTCCTGCACACGAACGCGCACCGTGACCGCCACGAAGAAAGCCGCAGGCCCAGTGCGAGCAGTGGGCGCCAGCAGCACGTTGAGATCGCCCACACCAGCGCGAACGCCGCGCATCTGGCAGAATCCGGTCACCGGGCGCCGAACAGGCCCCTACGCGGTTGGTGCTGCACACGAACGCCGCGTCCACAGCAGGAACGTGGCGCCAGCAGCAGCCCCACATCGCGCGAACGGGCCGACGTGAACGGGCACCGGTGCTGCACGGCGAGCACGATCGCGCAGCGACCAGCGTGGTCGCACCGACGGCGACGCCGAGGAACGCGTTCGCGAGGCACTTGCCCCAGCAGCAGCGACACCGTGCGCAGCGGCGTGGCGTAGTGGATCGCCGCGAGGCGGGTGCTCTTCTCGCGCTGCAGCGACTCCGCCGTGTAGAACAGGATCAGCATGCACACGAGCAGCGTCAGCGTGTTCATCTGCTTGACCGCGAGGATGCCCGGCGTGTTCAGCAGCGGCGTGTCGAACGCGCCCGTCCACCACGGAGCCGAACACCTGCAGCAGGATCATGGGCACGAACAGGTAGAGCTCGGGTGCTTCCCTGGATTTCACCCTGCCACTCGATGCGCCACTCGACCGCGCCGCGCCTGAGGCCGGGCGTGCCCGAGCGCATCGCGAGCGCCGACAGCGCGCGGGCCAGTGCCGCGTGGGCGCCGCCGTCGCCGCGGACGCCGGCGCGCGCCGGGCCCGCGCCGCGCCGCGCAGCGTGGCCGCGAAGCGCCGCTCCATCAGCGCCACCGACGCCAGCCCCAGCGCCACGCACAGCAGGCGCTGCGCGATCACGAGCGTGTCGAGGCCGACCGGGCGCCGGTTGTACCAGTCCACGCCCTTGTCGACGTTGAGCCACGTCTCGTTCATCCACCGCAGGCCGGTCAGGTCCACGAACTGCAGCAGCCGGTTGACGGCCGGGGACAGCCACGCCGGCGACCAGCTCCACAGGAAGAACGCGCCGAACAGCACGGTCACCAGCGGCAGCGCGAACACGAGCACCGGCTTGCGCGCGAGGCCGCCCACCGCGAACGACACGCCCGTGAGGCACGTCAGCGCCGGCAGCGCGAAGATCAGCGCCGGGCGCAGGTAGTGCGCGAGCGCGAACGGCCCGATGGAATCGCGGTTCTCGCCGTGCGGCGCGACGTGGTTGAACAGCGCCATCAGCAGCAGGTGCACGCCCAGTACGCCGGCGAAGCTGGCGAGTTGCGCGAAGAACTTGCCCCACACGTACTCGCGCGCGGTGAGGCGCGTGGCGTGCAGCAGTTCGCCCACCTTGAGCTCGCCGTCGCGGATCAGCGACATGCCGGCGCCCACCGAGACGAAGAACGAGTAGAGGATGCCCACGAGCATGATGAGCAGCTGGGCGATCGCGAACTCGGACGTGATCCAGGCCTTCGTGCCGCCCACGCGCGCGTCCCCGGAGCGGATCGACGCCTCGCCCGTCGACAGCATCCACGCGAAGAACGCCAGGATCACGATCAGCACCCAGAACAGCGGCCGACGCAGGTTGTGCGTGAACTCCTGGCGGAACACCTCGAACGCGCGCGCCGCTCCGCGCGTGCGGTCGGGGCCGCGCGGCGTGGCGTCGAGCAGTGCCTGCGTCTCGAGCTCGGCCGGCATCGTGCGGCGCACGTCGCTCACGACCGCGCTCCCGCCGGGGACGCCGGCGCCACGCCGTCGCGCGACGCGTGCGTGCCGTCGCGGGCCGGGCCGTCCGCCGGCAGCGCGAGCGCCGTCCGCATGAGCACCAGGTAGGCGTCCTCGAGCGTGGGCGTGACCGATTCGAAGCCCTCGGGCGCGCGGCCGTCCGGTTCGTACACCCGCACGCGGTGCCGGCCTTCCACGAGCACGGCCTGCGTCACGTGGCGTTCGGCGCGCAGCGCCGGCAGGTCGCCGGGCCGCACCGTGTTCCCAGATCGCACCGTGCAGCGCGGCGCGCGCCGCGCGCGGCGTGGTGCGCGCCACCAGCTGCCCGCCGCGGATCACGGCGAACTGCGGGCACAGCACCGCGACGTCCTCCACGATGTGCGTGGACAGCAGCACGATGCGGCTCTCGGCGAGCTCCGCGAGCAGGTGGTAAAAGCGCAGGCGCTCCTCGGGATCGAGCCCGGCGGTGGGTTCGTCCACGATCACGAGCCGCGGGTCGCCGGCGATCGCCTGCGCGATGCCGAGCCGCTGGCGCATGCCGCCCGAGTACGATCGGACCGGGCGCTTCGCGGCGAACGACAGGTTCACGCGCTCCAGCAGTTCGCCCGCGAGCGCCTTGAGCCCGCCGGGGGCGCTCACGTCCTTCAGGCGCAGCAGGTGCAGCAGCATCTGCTCGCCCGAGAGGTGCGGATAGAAGCCGAACTCCTGCGGCAGGTAGCCGAGCCGGGAACGGACGCGTTCGGGCCGGCCGAGGATGTCCTGCCCGTCGAGCAGCACGGTGCCCGACGTGGGTTCGAGCAGGCCCGCGAGGATCTTCATGAACGTGGACTTGCCCGCGCCGTTCGGCCCGAGCAGTCCGAACATGCCCACGGGCACGTCGAGGTCGACGCCCTTCAGCGCGGTGACCGGACCGGGATAGACCTTCACGAGGCTGCGGATCTCGAGCATGCGGCGAATCCTCCGCGGTGCGTCGCCGGGCGACGGGCCGGGCAAGGGGGAGCGATCGGCGGGAGCGGGGAGCGGTGGAGTGTGGGGCGTCTACGCCACGACCCGCGCGCGGGTTTCCGGTAAGGCACCGGCGTCGCGAGTCGCGCCACGGGCGAGGTCGGTCGGCGCCCGTGGGCGAAGGCGCGCGGCGTGCTCGCGCACGCGCGCCGGCGTGTGCGCGAGCGCTCGCGAGCAGCGGCACCGGGGCGGCTGCTTGTTCGGTCGGGCGAGGCGCTGCTATCTTCACCGCCCCGCAACGGGTGGGGCGGCATAGCCAAGTGGTAAGGCGAGCGCCTGCAAAGCGCTTATTCCCCGGTTCGAATCCGGGTGCCGCGTCGAGCCCCCTCGCTCGGCCCGACATCCCGGCCGCCCGGTCGCGCCCGCCCCGATCGTCCAGGGCGCTGTCGCACCCCGACTTGCGCCCGTGACTTCAAGCCAGCCGGTGGCTCGCGAGCGTCCCCTCGTGCAGCGCGCCGCCCATCGACAGGTACAGCGTGCCGTCGCTGACCGTGAGCTCGAACGCCATCCGGCGCTCGAGCGCCCCGACCAGCGTGGCGATGAGAGCGCGGTCGAGCGCGAACAGCTCGAGGTCCGCCGCGCGGTGGATGCGCGCGTCCGCGAGCGAGTCACCAGCGGCGCGCGTCCTGGTGCGTGTACACGGCCACGCGGGGCGCGGCCTTGCTCGCGCGATGCAGCCGCGCCGCGTCGGGCGTGCCGATGTCGATCCACGCGCGCAGCGCGCCGGTCAGGTCGCGCTCCTCGATCGCCGGCTGGTCCGGGTCGGCGAGCCCCTTCGTGAACGCCAGGCCCTCGCGGTATTCGAGCGCGTACGCGAGCACGCGCGCGCACAGGTACTCCTCGCTCTCGGACGGGTGCCGCGCCACGCGCAGGTCGAGCGTTTCGTACACGCCGCGGTCCACGTGGGAGAGCTGCACGGCGAACGCGTGGATCACGGCGCCCAGGGCCAGGGGACACACTCCTCGCAGGGGTTCGGTGAACGGGGCGCGCATGGTAGCGTGGCGCGCCCTCGCCCCCCAGTGGGGCCCCTCCGCCGCGGACCACCCGAGAGTTCCGATCGATGCCCCTGCTCAGCCTGAACGGCGTGTCGCTCACGTTCGCCGGTCCGCCGTTGCTCGACCACGTGGACCTGCAGATCGAGGACGGCGAGCGGCTGGGGCTGCTCGGGCGCAACGGCGCCGGCAAGTCCACGCTGCTGCGTGTGCTCGAGGGCACGCTCGCGCCCGACGCCGGCGACGTGGTGCGCCAGCCGCGCCTGCGCGTGGCCGGGCTCCAGCAGGACGTTCCCGTGGACCTGGCCGGGCGCGTGGGCGCGTACCTGCACCACGCGTGCGGCGTCACGAGCAGCGACCGCGCGTGGGAGATCGAGACGCGCATCGACCAGGCGGCGCGCGACCTGAAACTCGACCTGGGCGCCGACGTCGAGTCGCTGTCCGCGGGCTCCAAGCGGCGCGTGCTGCTGGCGGCGGCGCTCGTGCGCGATCCCGACCTGCTGCTGCTGGACGAGCCCACGAACCACCTGGACGTCGAGGCGATCGAGCACCTCGAGGACTCGCTGCTGAAGCGGCGCGGCGCGCTCGTGTTCGTGACGCACGACCGCGGCTTCCTGCGCCGCGCGGCCACGCGCATCCTGGACCTCGACCGCGGCGCACTGCGCAGCTACCGCACGTCGTACGACGCCTACGTGGAGCAGCGCGACGACGAGCGGCGCGTGGAGGCCGAGCAGGCGCGCGCGTTCGACAAGAAGCTGGCGCAGGAGGAGGCGTGGCTGCGTCGCGGCATCAAGGCCCGGCGCACGCGCAACGAGGGGCGCGTGCGCGCGCTGGAGGCGCTGCGGCTGGAGCGCCGCGCGCGTCGCGACGAGGCCGGGCGCGTGAAGGGCCAGTTGCAGGAGGGCGAGCGCTCGGGGCGCATGGTGATGCGCGTGGAGGACCTCGGCTGGTCGTGGGGCGAGCAGCGGATCGTGGAGGGGCTCACCACCACGATCCTGCGCGGCGACCGCATCGGGGTGCTGGGCCCGAACGGCTGCGGCAAGACGACGCTGCTCGCGCTGCTGCTGGGACAGCTCCCCCCGCAGCAGGGCGCGGTCACGCACGGCACGCGGCTGGAGGTGGCGTCGTTCGAGCAGCTGCACGAGTCGCTCGACGAGTCCCGGAGCGTCGCGGACAACGTGGGCGACGGGCGCGAGACGATCACCGTGGGCGGCGTCGACCGTCACGTGGTGGGCTATCTCCAGGATTTCCTGTTCACGCCGGAACAGATCCAGGGCCCCGTGCACCGGCTGTCCGGCGGCGAGCGCAAGCGGCTGCAGCTGGCGCGCGTGATGTCGCGTCCGTGCAACCTGCTCGTGCTGGACGAGCCCACGAACGATCTCGACCTCGAGACGCTCGACCTGCTCGAGGAGATGCTCGCGGAGTTCACGGGCACGCTGCTCGTGGTCTCGCACGACCGCGCGTTCCTCGACAACGTGGTCACGTCCACGCTCGCGTACGAAGGCCGCGGCACGTGGCGCGAGTACGTGGGCGGCTACCAGGACTGGTTGCGCCAGCGGCCCGCGCCGGCCGAACCCGCGGCGCCGCGCGCCGCGCGCCCGCGCGCGGAGCGCGAGGCCGCCACGCCCGGCGCCGGGGCGAGGCCGCGCAAGCTCGGCTTCAAGGAGCAGCGCGAACTGGCCGAGCTGCCCACGCGCATCGAAGCGCTGGAGGGCGAGCGGCACGCGCTGTTCGAGCGGCTCGCTTCGCCGGACCTCTACACGCGAGGTGGTGACGAAGTGGCGGCCGCGCGCGACCGGCTCGCCGCGCTGGAGGACGAGATCCAGCGCGCGTGGGCGCGCTGGCTCGAGCTGGAGGCGATGACCGCCGGCGAGGCGTGAGCCGGCCGGCACGGTGCACCGGCCCGGGCGCCCGGCGCGACCGGCCGAGGCCCGCGACCGCGGGATCACACGGAAGACGTCTGCCGGCGCCGGTGCGCGGCCGGGTCGCACACTGCACGCTGTTCGCCG
>JBGAOB010000082.1:0-16863 GCA_044222045.1 Candidatus Eiseniibacteriota bacterium | reverse complement strand
CGTCGAACGCGCCGTCGCCTCGCAGCCCCTCGGCCAGGTTCAGCGAGATCTCGGCCACCAGTGCGTCGGCCTCGGTGCCCGGCAGCCGCTCGGCCATCGACAGGGCGCTGCGCAGCCCGTTGCGCCGGCGCTCGGGGTCGGCGAGCAGCGCGGCCTCCATCATGCGGCGCACGAGGTCCGCGTCGGGGGCCACGGCCTCGGCGCGCTGCACCCGCACGCGCGGCGCGCCACCCGGCACGAAGCGCTCGCGGAGTCGCGCAGCCAGCCCCGCGAGCGCGGCGACGACGCGCCTCACGCGCGCCCCGCCTCGAGCCGCTCCAGCGCACTCGCGGCGGCCGCTTCCAGCTCGGCCTCGGTGCCGTGGTTGTCCAGCACCACGTCGGCCACCGCCGCGAAGAACGCGTTCGGCCGCTGCACCGCCAGCCGCGCGGCCGCCTCCTCACGCGTCCAGCCGCGGCTCGCCATCAGCCGATCGATCTGCGCGTCCTCGGGCGCGACCACCGCGAGCACGGCGTCGCACGCGCGCTCGAAGTGCCAGTCCAGCAGCAGCGCGGCGTCGATCAGCACGACACCACGGAAGCCGGACGCGGCGAGCGCGGACAGCTGGGCACGCATGCGCTGCAGGATGCGCGGGTGCACGAGCCGGTTCAGCCGCTCACGCGCCTCGGGATCGCTGAACACGCGCGCCGCCACGCGCCGCCGGTCGAGCGTACCGTCCCCGCGGTAGACGGCGTCGCCGTACTCGACCCGCAGCGCTTCGCGCACGTCGGGGTCGTGGTCGGTGACCTCGTGCCCGATGCGGTCGGCGTCCACGATGCGTGCGCCGCGGCGTTCGAGCGCGCGCGCCACGGTGCTCTTGCCGCTGCCCGCGCGGCCGACCAGCCCCACCAGCACCAGCCCGTCGCCCGCCGGCGCCCGGCGCTCGCGAAACAGTTCCGCGGGCTCGTGCGAACGCGCGGCGGCTCCGGCCCGGCTCGTGGAGTCGCCGGGCCGCGGATCGCGGGCGGAAGATCGGTCGTGGGCGTTCATGTCGGGCGTTCGCACACCTGCGTAAAGGCGTGTGCGACACGAGCGTAGCCGGAACGGGCCGGCCGGGGCCAGCGATTCCTCGGACCGCCCCGCCCCTCCTCTAGTGCACGTCGAACCAGGTCGGCCCGGTGCCCACGCTCACGGTCAGCGGCACCCGCAGCTTCACGGCGCCCTCCATCTCGGCGCGCACGCGGTCCGCCACCGACGCCGCCTGGTTCGCCGGGCACTCCAGCACCAGTTCGTCGTGCACCTGCAGCAGCAGCCGCGCGGCGCCGCCCGGCCGCCCGAGCGCGCGCGCCACGCGGATCATCGCCAGCTTCACGAGGTCGGCCGCCGTGCCCTGGATGGGCGTGTTGATGGCGGCGCGCTCGGCCATGCTGCGCTCCATGCCGTTGCCGCTGCGCAGCGCCGGCAGCCAGCGCCGCCGGCCGAGCAACGTCTGCACGTAGCCGCTCTCGCGCGCGTCGGCCACCGTGCGGTCGAGCCACGCGCGCACGCCGGCATAGGCCTTGAAGTAGTCCTCGATGAACGCCTTCGCCTCGTCGAGCGGGATGCCCATCTGCTGTGCGAGGCTGCGCGAGCCCATGCCGTACATGACGCCGAAGTTGACGATCTTCGCGCGCGCGCGCAGCGCCGGGTCCACGTCGCCGGTGACCTTGAACACGCGCCGCGCCGTGCTCGCGTGCACGTCTTCGCCGGTCGCGAACGCCTCCATCAGCCCCGCGTCCTCGGACAGGTGCGCCATCACGCGCAACTCGATCTGCGAGTAGTCCGCGCCCACCAGCACGCAGCCGGGCGCCGCCACGAACGCGCGGCGGATCGCGCGGCCCTGCGGCGTGCGCATGGGGATGTTCTGCAGGTTCGGATCGTACGAGGCGAGCCGGCCCGTGGCCGCACCCGTCTGGTCGAACGTGGTGTGCACGCGCCCGTCGGCGCCGTCCACCGCCAGCGGCAGCGCGTCGAGGTACGTGCTCTTGAGCTTGGTCAGCGCGCGCCACTCGAGCAGCTTCTTCGGAAAAGCGTGTTCGGCGGCGAGCCCCTCGAGCACCTCGGAGTCCGTGGACCAGCCGGTCTTCGTCTTCTTGGTGGCCTTCAGGCCCAGCTTCTCGAACAGCAGCTTGCCCAGCTGCGGACCGCTCGCCAGGTTCAGCTTCTCGCCCGCGAGCGCGTAGAGCTCGTCCTCGAGCGCGGCGATCTCGCCGGCCGCCTTCGCCGACATGTCGGTGAGCACCGTCGGGTCGATCGCGATGCCCTGCCGCTCCATCTGCCACAACACGTCGATCAGCGGGTGCTCGAGGTCGCGGTACAGCGCCCACTGCTCGCGCGCCTCGAGCTGGGCGCGCAGCGCTTCGGCCAGCGGGAACAGCGCCGCCGCGTGCCGCTCGGCGAGCGGGGCCACCTGCGCCACCGCGAGCGATCCCGGGCCGGGCTTCGGCTTGCCGCGCACGGCCGGCGCCTCGATCGGCGCCAGTTCCACGCCGAGCACGTCACGCGCGAGCGCTTCGAGCGAGTGGTCGCGAGCCGGGTCGCACAGGAACGAGCCCACGTGCAGGTCGAACGCGCCGCCCTCGAGCGGCAGGTGCGACGCCGCGAGCACGTGGCGATGACGCTTCAGGTCGTGCGCCACCTTCTCGCAACCCGCGTCGGCCAGTGCCGGCCCGAGCCACTGGCGCGCCCGTTCGACCGGCACGTTCGGGCCGCCCTCGTGCGCCAGCGGCACGTAGCACGCCGTCCCGTCGCGCGCGGCGAGCGCCAGGCCCACCAGCGACGCGTGCCGCGGATCGCCCCCGAACGCCACCGGCAGCACGGCGAGCCCGTGCCACGAGCGCGCGCGCACTTCGTGGATCGCGCGCTCGACCTGGTCGAGGCTCGGCCCGGAGGCCGCGCCCGCTTCGGCCGGCGCGGCGGCGAACAGGTCGAGCGCGCCCTGCGGCCCGCCCGCGAGCAGCGCCGGCAGCGGCGCCGACGGCGGCGCGATCGTGGGCGCGCCGAACAGGTCACCCTGCGGGCCCGCGGGGGTCCCGCCCGCGCGCGGCGGGTCGTCGCGCAGCTTCACACCCGTGCCGCGCTGCTCGGCCGCGCTGCCCCGCCGCGACGGATCGCGCGACGCGACCGGCGCGCCCGCCTCGGTGGACGACACCCCCGCGTCGCGCGCGACGGACTCGAGGCGGCGCACCTCCCAGTGCTTCGCGAACGCCAGCAGGTCGTCGCGGCGGATCGGAGCGGTGGCGAGCGCCTCGAGCTCCAGCCCCAGGTCGAGGTCGTGCCGCACCGTCGCCAGCTCGCGCGACAGCAGCGCGAGCGCCCGGTTCTCCTGCAGCTTCTTCTTGAGCGCGGGCTTCTTCACCTCGTCGAGCCGCTCGTACAGCGCGTCGAGCGAGCCGAACTGCTTCATCAACTCGACCGCGGTCTTCTCGCCCACGCCCGGCACGCCGGGGATGTTGTCCGACGAGTCGCCCATCAGCGCGAGCACGTCGCGGATGTGCTCCGGTCCCACGCCCCACTTCTCGTGCACCGCGGCGGGGTCCATGCGCTTCAGGTCCTCGCCCTTGCCCTGCGGTGCGAGCACCGTGACGCGCTCGTTGACGACCTGCAGCATGTCCTTGTCGCCCGTGACCAGGATCACCTCGTAGCCGGCGGCCGCCGCGCGGTGCGCGAGCGTGGCCATCACGTCGTCGGCCTCCATGCCCGGTTTCTCGATCACCGGCAGGCCGATCGCCTGCGCCAGCTCCTCGATCGGCGTGAGCTGCGCCGCGAGGTCGTCCGGCATGGGCGGGCGGTGCGCCTTGTAGTCGGGGTACATGTCGTGGCGGAACGTCGGGCCCGGTCCGTCCCACGCGAGCGCCCACAGGTCGGGGGCGAGGTCGCGGCGCAGCTTCAGCGCCGTGTTCGAGAACCCGAAGATGGCCGACGTGTTTTCGCCGCGGCTGTTCGTGAGCGGCCGACCGATGAACGCGTAGTATGCGCGGTACGCGAGTCCGAGCGCATCGAGCACGACGAGACGGGGCATGGAGTGCAGGAGCTCCCTGGCGGACGACGGCGGTGCGGGACGGCGACGGCTCGGCGGCGGCGAACGACGGCGCCGGGCATCCGCCCGAAGCGAGGCCGCGCACGCTAGCGTCCGGACGCCCGTGGCGACAAGCACCGTCCCGGGGCGTGTCCACCGGCCGCCCGCACACCCCGGAACGCGGACGGGCCGGGGTCTGCCCCGGCCCGTCGCGTCCCGCTCGCCCGGCCACTTCCGCGGCCGCGCGTCACTTCAGCCGCACCAGCCGCACGACCTGCTCGCGATCCTCGGCGGCCATGCGCACCAGGTACACGCCCGGCGCCGCGGCGCGGCCGCCGTCCTGCACGCCGTTCCAGCGGAACGCGTGACGCCCGGCCGCCAGGCGGCCCGAGTGGATCGTCGCCACGCGCCGGCCGCTCACGTCGAACACGCCCAGCTCCACCTTCTGCGCGCGTGCCACGTCCACGGCCATCGCCACCTCGCCGCGCGCGGGATTCGGCGACGGCGGCAGCGCGAACGCGGTGCGCTGCGGCGCGAGCACCGGGCCCACGGGGTCGGTGCCCAGCACGGGCGCCACGTTCAGCTGGCGGCGCCACGTGTCGTTCAGCCGGCCGCCGGCCGACTGGCCGCCGAACACCACGGCCACGTGGTTCGCGCCGTTCACGATCATGCTGTGGAACGCGCGCGCCGGCGGACGCGTGCCGTAGTACGCGCGGCGGTACCAGCTGCTGCCGCTGCCGGTGGTCGCGGAGGTCAGCGTGTACGCGGTGTCCACGTACGCGCCACCCACCTTGCCGCCGAACGCGTCGGTCCAGCCGAGTCCGGCGTCGTACGCGTAGCGCGCCAGCGACCAGCCGGCGGCCGGCGGCGCCGTGGGTGCGACCGCGGTCCACGCGGGCGTGCCGCCCAGCCCATTCGCGCCGTCGAGCAGCCAGGCTTCCGTGTTCGCGGCGCCGCAGCCGTCCTCGCCACCGGTCACGATCAGCCGGCCGGTCGCGTCGTCGTACGCGGCGCCGTGATGCCAGCGCGCCGACGGCGCGGTGCCCGTGGGCGCGAGCGCGGTCCACGCGGGCGAGCCACCCAGGCCGTTCGCGTTCGCCAGCACCTGCACGTCGGCCAGCGCGCCACCGCACGTGCCCGGCGTGGCGTTGCCGCCGAACACGATCATGCGGTTGCTGCCGCGGTCGTACGCGGCGGCGTGGCCGCTGCGCGCGGCGGGCGCGCCGGTGGCCGCGAGCGGAAGCCACGCGGGCGTGCCGCCCAGGCCGTTCGCGTTCGTGAGCACCCACGCGTCGCCGTACGCCACCGGCGTGCCGGCGCCGTCGTCACCGCCGTACACGATCATGCGATTCGTCGCCGGGTCGTAGACGGCGCTCGCGTGCGTGCGCGGCGCGGGCGGCGTGCCCGTGGGCGCGAGCGCGATCCACGCCGGGTAGCTCGGGCTCGTGGCTTTCGTCAGCACCCACACGTCGTTGCGCACGGCCCCGTCGTCCTGCCCGCCGAACACGATCATCCGGTCGCCGGTCGAGTCGTAGACGGCGGTGTGGCCGTCGCGCGCGGAGGGCAGCGTCACGTCGGGGATCACCTTCGTCCACGTCTGATCCATGGCCAGCAGCACCACGTCGGTGTCGCTGTACGCGACCATCCACAGCTGACCCGGGCCGTACGCGAGGCCGTTGACCGTGGCGAACGTGCCCGTGCGCGAGGGGAACTTCGCGATCACGTAGCGCAGGCCCGGCTGCGGCACGAAGCCCGGCAGCGTCGTCACGTTGAGCGTGCCGGCGAGCGTGACCGGGTCGCGCACCACGAGCTGGTCGTAGCCCGTGCCGGCGGCATCGCCGCCCAGCTCCACGTCGAACACGCACGAGGACACGCTCGGCAGCCCCGTGTTCAGCGTCAGCACGCCCGGCGAAGCGCCGGGGCGCACGGTGCCCGCGTGCGTGAACGCGGTCGCACCGGCCAGCGTGATCGTGCCGCTACCCGCCAGCACGCCGGTCGCCTGGTTCGCGAACGACGCGCCGGTCACCGTCAGCGTGCGGGTCGCGGACACCTTCAGCGTGCCGGCGTTCGTGTGCGCGGCGGCGGCCTTGTTCAGCGTGGTCGTGGCCTGGAAGTCGGCCACGCCCTGGTTCGCGAGCGGTGCGAGCAGCGAGCGCGCACCGCCGGCGCCGGCGAGACTGGAGAGCCGGCCGGTCGGCGAGTTCGTGAGCGTGCCGCCGTTCACCGTGAGCGTGGCCGCGGTGGCGGCGCCGCTCGACGTGAGCTCCAGCGCGCCGTGGTTCACGAGGTTGCCGACCGCGGTGAGCAGGCTGTTGAATGACGCGTTCGCGAGCACGCGCATCGTCGAGTTCGGCGTGGTCGTGGTCGTGGCGGCGGCGCTGTCGATGCACGTGCCGATCCACTCCACCAGGCCGGCGTTCGTCAGCGCGGCCGACTGGTCGGAGTTCGTCATCCGCAGCGTGCCCGCGCTGTCCACCTGCGTCGCGGCGCGGATCACGCTCGAGTTCATGGGCACCGTCGTGCCGGCGCTCACCGTCAGCAGCGCCGGGCCGCTCACGATGGACTGCGTGCCGTCGAGGTGGGCCATGGCGGTCGCGAGCGGCGCGTTCAGCACGAGGTTCGCGTTCACCAGCGCCACGGTGCCCGCGCCGCCCATCGTGCCGCCGTTGTAGAAGTAGTTCTGCCCGGCCCCGAAGGCGATACCGCCCTGCAGCGTGAGCGTGCGACCGGTCGGCACGTCGATCGTGCCGGTGGTGGTGAAGCTCGGCGTCGTGCCGCTGAGGATCACCGTGTAGTTGCCGGTGGTCAGGTTGATCGTGCCGCTGTTCAGGTGCTGGACGCTCGCCTTGTTCGTCGTCATCGACTGCGCCACGGTGATCGTGCCCTGGTTGTCGAGCTTCGCGTTCAGGTTCCGCGCGCCCCCCGACGCCACGAGCGAGCTGATCACGCCGGTCGGCGCGTTGACGTCAGCGTGCCCGCCGTCACGTTCAGCGTCGCCGCCGTCGCCGCGCCCGACGCCAGCAGCTCGATGTTCGCCGAGTTCGTGAACCCGTTCGCGGCCGTCACCGCCGTGTTGAAGCTGGCGTTCGCCAGCACCCGCACGAGCGAGCCCGGGCCGGTCGTCACGTTGCCGCTCCACGCGCGTGCCGATCCACTCCGTCACGCCGTTGTTCGTGAGCGCGCCCAGGTGGTCCGAGTTCGTCAACTGCAGCGTGCACGTCGGCCTGTCACCGTGGTCGCGTTGATCGTGCAGCCCGAGAACGTCACCGTGGTCCCCGCGCTCACCGTCAGCGTGGACGGGCCGTTCACGATCGAGCTGGTTCCCGCCAGCTGCGCCATGCTGCTGGCCAGCGGGTTCGTCAGGTTGAGCGTGGAGTTGAGCAGCGCCACGGTGCCCGCGCCGCCCATCGTGCCGCCGGCGTAGTAGAAGTTCTGGCCCGCACCACCGGCGATGCCACCCTGCAGCGTCAGCGTGCGACCGGTCGGCACGTCGATCGCCGGTGGTGGTGAAGCTCGGCGTGGTGCCGCTGAGGATCACCGTGTAGTTGCCGGTGGTCAGGTTGATCGTGCCGCTGTTCAGGTGCTGGACGCTCGCCTTGTTCGTCGTCATCGACTGCGCCACGGTGATCGTGCCCTGGTTGTCGAGCTTCGCGTTCAGGTTGCGCGCGCCGCCCGACGCCACGAGCGAGCTGATCACGCCGGTCGGCGCGTTGACGAGCGTGCCCGCCGTCACGTTCAGCGTCGCCGCCGTCGCCGCGCCCGACGCCAGCAGCTCGATGTTCGCCGAGTTCGTGAACCCGTTCGCGGCCGTCACCGCCGTGTTGAAGCTCGCGTTCGCCAGCACCCGCACGAGCGAGCCCGGGCCGGTCGTCACGTTGCCGCTCCACGCGCACGTGCCGATCCACTCCGTCACGCCGTTGTTCGTGAGCGCACCCAGGTGGTCCGAGTTCGTCAGCTGCAGCGTGCACGTCGGCTCCGTCACCGTGGTCGCGTTGATCGTGCAGCCCGAGAACGTCACCGTCGTCCCCGCGCTCACCGTCAGCGTGGACGGGCCGTTCACGATCGAGCTGGTTCCCGCCAGCTGCGCCATGCTGCTGGCCAGCGGGTTCGTCAGGTTGAGCGTGGAGTTGAGCAGCGCCACGGTGCCCGCGCCGCCCATCGTGCCGCCGGCGTAGTAGAAGTTCTGGCCCGCACCACCGGCGATGCCACCCTGCAGCGTGAGCGTCCGGCCCGTGGGCACGTCGATCGTGCCCGTGGTGGTGAAGCTCGGCGTGGTGCCGCTGAGGATCACCGTGTAGTTGCCGGTGGTCAGGTTGATCGTGCCGCTGTTCAGGTGCTGGACGCTCGCCTTGTTCGTCGTCATCGACTGCGCCACGGTGATCGTGCCCTGGTTGTCGAGCTTCGCGTTCAGGTTGCGCGCGCCGCCCGACGCCACGAGCGAGCTGATCACGCCGGTCGGCGCGTTGACGAGCGTGCCCGCCGTCACGTTCAGCGTCGCCGCCGTCGCCGCGCCCGACGCCAGCAGCTCGATGTTCGCCGAGTTCGTGAACCCGTTCGCGGCCGTCACCGCCGTGTTGAAGCTCGCGTTCGCCAGCACCCGCACGAGCGAGCCCGGGCCGGTCGTCACGTTGCCGCTCCACGCGCACGTGCCGATCCACTCCGTCACGCCGTTGTTCGTGAGCGCACCCAGGTGGTCCGAGTTCGTCAGCTGCAGCGTGCACGTCGGCTCCGTCACACCGTGGTCGCGTTGATCGTGCAGCCCGAGAACGTCACCGTCGTCCCCGCGCTCACCGTCAGCGTGGACGGGCCGTTCACGATCGAGCTGGTTCCCGCCAGCTTCGCCATGCTGCTGAACAGTGGCTGGTCCAGCACGAGCGTGGAGTTGAGCAGCGCCACGGTGCCCGCGCCGCCCATCGTCCCGCCGTTGTAGTGGAACAGCTGGTTCGCGCCGCCCGCGACGCCGCCCTGCAGCGTCAGCGTGCGACCGGCGGGCACGGTGATGGTGTTGCTCGTCGTGAAGCTGGGACTGGTGCCGCTGATCACGATGGTCAGGTTGCCGCCGCTCAGGTCGATCACGCCCTGGTTCACGTGCGCGACGCTCGCCTTGTTCACGGTCATGGCCTGCGCCACGGTGATCGTGCCCTGGTTGCTGATCGCGGCGTTCAGGTTGCGCGCACCGCCGCTGCCCGGCAGCGACTGGATCACACCGCCCACGACGTTGCTCAGCGTGCCGGCCGTGACCGCCAGCGTGGCCGCGGTCGCGGCGCCGCTCGAGGTCAGCTCGATCGTGGCGCTGTTCGTGAAACCCGCCGCGGACGTGAGCGCCGAGTTGAACGACGCGTTCGCGAGCACGCGCAGCGTGGAGCCCGCCTGGGTCGTGATGTTGCCGCCGGTCGCGCACGTGCCGATCCACTCCACCACGCCGCCGTTCGTCAGCGCGCCCAGGTGGTCGGAGTTCGTCATCTGCAGCGTGCCGCCGGCCTCCACCACGGTCGGAGCGTTGATCGTGCCGCCACTCATCGGCAGGTTCGTGCCCGCGCTCACCGTCAGCGTCTGCGCCCCGTTCACCTGGCTCGACGTGCCGTCCAGCCGCGTGGTGCTCGTGGCGAGCGGCGAGTTCAGCACCAGCGCCGAGTTCAGCAGCGACACGGCGCCCGCGCCGCCCAGCGTGCCGCCGTTGTAGTTGAAGTTCTGGTTCGCCCCCCCCGCCACTCCGCCCTGCAGCGTCAGCGTGCGGCCGGCGCCCACGTTGATCGTGCCCGTGGTCGTGAAGCTGGGCGTGGTGCCGCTGATGACGACCGTCCAGTTGCCCGTGGTCAGGTCGATCGTGCCGCTGTTCGTGTGCGCGACACTCGCCTTGTTCGTGGTGAGGGTCTGCGCCACCGTGATCGTGCCCTGGTTGTCGAGCCTCGCGGTCAGGGCGCGGGAGCCGCCGGCGCCGGCGAGCGACTGGATCGTTGCCCCCGCCGCGTTCACGAGCGTGCCCGCCGTGACGGCGAGCGTCGCCCCCGTGGCCGCACCGGTCGACGTCAGTTCGATCGTGCCGTTGTTCGTGAACCCGTTCGCCACCGTGAATGCGGCGTTCGCCGCGGACGTACCCTGCACGCGCAGCACGGACGACGCCGAGTTGGCGTACGTCCCCGCCAGCGACGACGCGTTGTTCACCAGCAGCGTGCCGTTGTTCGTGAGCGCCTGCGCGACGGTGCTCGCGTTCAGCGTGAGCGATCCGTCGTTCGTGATCGCCCCTGCGCCGCTCACGGTGCAGCTGGCGAGGTTCGCCGCACCCTGCGCGCCGATCGACGAGGCGTTCGCCAGCGCGATCGTCCGGCTGGTGGCGCTCAGCGTCTGCACACCGCTCGCGGCGCCGCTGATGCGCAGCGCGGCCAGCGTGACGTTCACGTTCATCGTGACGGTGTACGTGCCGGGCAGGTCGATCACCGCGGTGTCGCTGGTGGTGGGCACCGCGGCGGGCAGCCAGTTGGCCGCCACGTTCCAGTTACCGCCGGCGGCGTTGTTCCAGCGGACGGCGGCCGCGTGGGCCGCGCCGACGAATGAAAGCAGCAGGGACAGGATCGAGAGGGTACGGACGAGCCGGATCATCATGAGACCTCGGGAGAGTGGGTGGGGTCGAGGGTCACGAGGAATCGTGAGTCGGGCCGGGGCCCTGTGGGATGCGAATGGCGGGAAAGTCTGCCGGGTCGCGAAATGGCTTTCAACGGTCGATTGCGGCGGGACGTCGATCCGTGTGCCGGCACCAACCGCTGCTCAGCACCACTGAACACGACCGGTCGGCCCCCGCCGAGATGGGGCAACCCACCCGGGCCCGCACGCGCGGACGCTAGGGGCGCTTGCGCAGGACGAGCAGCTTGTTCGCGCGCTCGTCCATGCCGCCGCCGCCGGCGAGCACCGCGCGGTCGATCGCCAGCAGCAGCCCCGGCGCGCGGTTCAGGAACCGCCAGAAGCCGAGGTGGCGGTTCAGCAGCACGTGCGTGGCGCGCAACTGCTCGCGCCGCAGCCCGAGCGGCTCGAGGACCCCCAGGTAGCGCGCGAGCGAGCGCATGCGGTTGTGCTCGGCCAGCGCGGGCAGGTCGCTGAACACGTCGGTGATCAGCAGCAGCCCGCCGGGCTCGAGCACGCCGGCGAGGTTCCGCAGCGCACTCTCCCACCGCGCGTCGTCGGTCACGTGGTACAGCACGTCGAACGCGTTCACGACGTCGAAGCGCCCCTCGGGCGGCGTCGCTCACGTCCTGGTGCACGAACCGGAAGTCGGGATACTGCGCCGCGAGCCGCGCCACGCTCGTGGGCGCGATGTCGAGCCCGGTGTAGGCGGCGCCGCGCGCGCGGTAGTAGGCGGTCCAGAAGCCGGTGCCGCATCCCACGTCGAGCACACGCCCGCCACGCGGATCCACGCCGGCGGCCGCGAGCGCGGCATCCAGCACCTCGGCACGCAGCGTGTAGCACGCACGGTTGTACGCCAGCGACAGGCCGGGCTCGCCGGTGCCGCGCAGGTCGAACTGCTCCGACAGCGTGCGATCCCAGTATTCCTGCGGCCGGTACGTCACGACGCCCTCCCGTAGAGCGCATGGCGAGCGGCGTAGCGCGCCACCGCGTCGGGCACCAGGTAACGCAGCGAGCGCCCCGCCGCCGCGCGCGCGCGGATCGCCCGCGAGCTCACGTCGAGCGCCGGGTTGTCGAGCCAGCGCACGCCGCGCCCCACGGAGTCCCAGCGCGAACGGCGCGGACGCGGCGAGCCGGGGCGCAACGCCACCACGAGCGTCGCCAGCGACAGGATCAGCTCCGGCGAGCGCCACTTCGCGAAGATCTCGAACATGTCGCCGCCCACCACGAGGAACCGCTCGGAGCCCGGGTCGCGGCGCGCCAGCTCGAGCAGCGTGTCCACCGTGTAGGACGGGCCCTCGCGCCGGAGCTCGACGTCGCTCACGGCGAACGCCGCGTGCCCGCGCACGGCGGCGCGCGTCATCGCGAGCCGGTGCTTCGCGTCGCTGCGGCGTCCGCCGCGCTTGTGCGGCGGCTGGCCGGCGGGCACGAACAGCACGCGGTCCAGCGCGAGTTCGTCCCTCGCCCACTCGGCGAGCGCGAGGTGCCCCACGTGCGGCGGGTCGAACGTCCCGCCGAACACGCCGACGCGCGCCGGGCGCTTCGCGCGCTTCATCCGCCCAGCGTGGCGGGCGTGGGCGTGATCGGAGGCGCCACCCCCTCCACCGACTTGCGCCCGCGCTTCTCGGCTCGCGGCGCCAGCTTGCCGCTCGCGATGTCGCGCAGCGTCTGCGACGCTCGCACGCCCAGCGGCTGGGTGCCGAACTGCTTCACCAGCTCGTTCAGGCGCGCCTCGGCCTCGGCCCGGCGGCCCAGCCGCGCGTCGGCCACCGACAGACCCACGAGCGCGGCGCCGTACGGCGCGGTGTCGGGATAGATCTCGACCACGTTGCGGAAGTACAGGACCGCCGGCGACCACTGCCCGAGCTTCAGGTACAGCTCGCCCGTGCGCTCCAGCTTGGTCGCGAGCCGGTTGCGGCACTCCAGCACCTTCCCCGCCGCCGCGGGACGCAGCCAGTGGTCCTCCGGCGCGTCGCGCAGGAACGCCTGCCACTGCGTGAGCGCCTTCAGCGTGTACTCCTGGTCGAAGTCGGGCCCGCGCGACTGCCCGAAATACGCTTCCGCCAGCCGGTACATCGCCGAGCCGGAGCTGTCGCTCTCGGGGTACTCGCGCAGCAGGCGGTCGAACTCGAGTTCGGCCGAGCCCCACTCCTTCTGCTTCAGGTAGCACTGCCCCAGCAGGTACACGGCGCGATCGATGTCGGCCGCGCCGCCGCCCGTGGACGAGTACGGCTTCAGCACCTCGATGGCCTGCAGCAGGTCGCCCCGGTCGTACAGGGCCTGCGCCAGCGGCAGCCGCTGGGATTCGCTGGTGAGCTGCGGCAGCACCGAGGCGCCGCAGCCGGCGAGCATCGCGGCCAGCACCACGGCCGCCGCGAAGCGCGAGAGTCGAAGCAAGGATCCTCCGATCGGGGAGCTCGGCAGCCCCGCGCACGTCGCGGAGCGGATCACGGGCGGTTCTGGAAGAACAGCGCGACGAGGCCGCCCACCACGCCCACCACGATGATCGGCTCGATCACCTTGTCGGCGTTGCGCTGCGGCAGCTCGCTCTTCAGCTCGGGGTAGCGCGGGTCCTCGACGAGCGCCACGCGCGAACGCGGAAAGCGATCCACGAGGCCCAGTCCGACGTCGTTCGTCCACAGCACGCGCGACGAGCCCGGGTCGCGCATCACGAGCGATCCCTGCATCTGCGTCTGGCGCTCGAGCTGCACGCGGCCCGGCAGCAGGCCCACGAAGCGCAGGTACGTCGTGCGCACGCTGGCGACGTTGTACTCGAGCAGCGGATCGCCGGCCTGCGCGTAGAGCAACGCGAGGCTGTCGTCCGGCACCGGCGAGCGACGCACGGTGACTTCGACGTTGCGCCGCGACAGCTGCTTCAGCAGCGCGCCCTCGGCCACGAAGTTCAGCGGGTGATCGTGCGCGGGTGCCACGACCACGCGGCCGCCGGCCTCGAGCGTGGCGCCGGCGAGGCTGCCCGCGATCGCGCTGTCGGCCACGAACTCGGCCACTTGGAGGTTCGTGTACGGCACGCGCGGCCCGCGGGGGCGGACCACCGGCTCCAGGTAGTTGTTCACCACCGCCAGGGCCGTGTCCGCGGCGGGCTTGGGACCGCTCGCGTAACGGAACTTCTTGGCCTCGGCCGCGGCTCCGAGCAGGGCGGTCGCGAGCAGCACGGCCAGCGCCGCCAGCAGGATTCTGCGCATCCGGTTCGGTTCCTTTCGCTACAGGACGGTGAGCGCGGGATCGGCCGGCCGTTCCACGCGCGCGAACAGATCGTAGGCTCCCGCGCCGGTGACCCGCACCGTCACGAGTTGCCCCGGTTCGAGGCCCTCGCCCTCCACGACGACTCCGCCGTCCACCTCCCACGCCATGCCCGTGGTGCGTGCCGCCCACTGGCCGCGTCCCGCAGGCCCGTCCACCATCACCCGCACCGTCTCGCCGATGCGACCGGCGAGCCGTTCCCGCGACAACTGCTGCTGGCGAGCCAGCACCTGGGCGCGTCGCGAGCGCCGAGTGTTCAGCGGCACCCGCGGGGTCATGGCGTACGAAGGCGTTTCGGGCTCGCGTTCATAGCCGAAGACGACGACGTTGTCGAATGGCTCTTCCTCGATGTAGCGCAGAAGCGTCTGGAAGTGCTCCTCGGTTTCGCCGGGAAACCCGACGATGAAGTTCGTGCGGAACGCCACGCCCGGGATGCCGGCCTTGATCCGACGCACGAGCGCGCGTGTGTCCGCCTCGGTCATGGCGCGGGCCATCGTCCGCAGCATGTCCTGGGCGATGTGCTGCAGCGGCATGTCGACGTACGGCACCACCCGGCGGGCGCTCGCCCACGTGGCGATCAGCCGGTCACTCCACAGCCGCGGGTAGGTGTACTGCACGCGGATCCAGTCGATGCCCTCGACCGCGTCGAGCGCCTGCAGCAGGTCGGCCAGTTCGGGCTTGCCCGACAGGTCGGTGCCCCACCCCGTCGTGTCCTGCCCGATCAGGTTCAGCTCGCGGACGCCGTTCCGCGCGAGCGAGGCCGCCTCGGCCACGAGGTCGTCGATCGTGCGGCTCTGCTGGTCGCCGCGCAGGCGCGGGATGATGCAGAACGTGCAGCGGTGGTCGCAGCCTTCGCTGATCTTGAGGTACGCGATGTGCCGCGGCGTGCTCAGAGCGCGCGGGCCGATCGACTCGATCGCGCCGCCCGGGTACTCGGTGCTCGCGAACCGGTCGGGCTCGGACCCCATCACGTGGTGCGCCGCGCGCACGATGTCCTTCCACTGCCCCGTGCCCAGCACCACGTCCACGTCGGGGAACTCGGCGAGCAGCGACTCGCCCGAGCGCTGCGCGAGGCAACCCGTGACGATGAGCCCCTTCAGGCGGCCCGCCGCCTTCAGGTCGGCCACGCGCGCGATCGTGTCCTTGGACTCGCGCACCGCGCTCTGCAGGAACGCGCACGTGTTGATCACCGCGATGTCCGCGTGCCCCACGTCGCCCACGGTGCGGAAGCCGTCCTGCACGAGCGCCCCGAGCATGTGCTCGGAGTCGACGGCGTTCTTGGGGCAGCCCAGCGTGACGAACGCGAGCGTGGGTGCGGCCTTCGCGGCTGGCGTCACTCGAAGCCCTTCTGCTGCAGCCAGTGCTGGTCCACCAGCACGTCGCGCGCCTTGCTGCCGTTGAACGGGCCGACCACGCCCAGTTGCTCGAGCTGATCCATGAGCCGGCCGGCGCGCGAGTAGCCCACCTTGAGCCGGCGCTGCAGCAGCGACGTCGAGCCCTGGTTGTGCATCACCACCAGGCACGCGGCCTGCGGGATCAGCTCGTCGTCCATGAAGCCGTCCTCGGCTTCTTCCTCCTCGTCGGTCTCGGGGATGTTCACGTCGGTCGCGAGCGGCGGCGCGGCCAGCTGCTGCGCCTGCGCCTTCGCGCGCCAGAAGTCGACGACGCGCTGCGTCTCCTCCTCCGAGACGAAGCAGCCGTGGATGCGGTACGGCTCGGCCTTGCCCGCCGGCAGGAACAGCATGTCGCCCAGGCCCAGCAGGTTCTCGGCGCCGTTCATGTCGATGACCGTGCGCGAGTCCGTCTTGCTGGCCACGCGGAACGCGATCCGCGAGGGGAAGTTCGCCTTGATGACCCCCGTGATCACGTCCACCGACGGCCGCTGCGTGGCGAGCACCAGGTGAATGCCGACGGCGCGCGCCATCTGCGCGAGCCGCGCGATCGGCTCCTCGATCTCGGCCGGCGCGGTCAGCATGAGGTCCGCGAGCTCGTCCACGATGACGACCACGTAGCCCAGCCGCTCCGGCGGCTTCTGGCCCTCTTCGACCGGCGGCATCTTCCCTTCGGCCACGCGCTCGTTGTACGTGGTGATGTTGCGCGCGCCCACGCCCGCCAGCAGCTTGTAGCGCTTCTCCATTTCGCCCACCGCCCAGCGCAGCGCGCGCGAGGCCTTCTTGGGCTCGGTCACCACCGGCATCACCAGGTGCGGGATGCCGTTGTACATGGAGAGCTCGACCATCTTGGGGTCGATCATCACCATCTGCAGCGTGACCGGGTCGTGCTGGAACAGCAGCCCCGTGATGACCGTGTTCAGGCACACGCTCTTGCCCGCACCGGTGGCGCCCGCCACCAGCACGTGCGGCATCTTCGTGAGGTCGGCCACGAACGAATGGCCGTTCACGTCGACGCCCATGGGCACCTTGAGGGGAGCCGCGCTCTTGTCGTAAGCCGTGGAGGAGAGCACCTCACGGAGATACACCGTCCGGCGCCGGGGGTTCGGAATCTCGACGCCCACCGTGCCCTTGCCCGGCAGCGGCGCGATGACCCGGATCTTGTTGGCCTTCAGCGCCAGCGCCAGGTCGTCCTCCAGCACCACGATCGAGTTCACCTTGACGCCCGCCGCCGGCTCGAACTCGAACATGGTCACGACCGGCCCCGGGTGGATCTCGGTGACCCGGCCGTCGATGTCGAAGTCCGCGAGCTTGGTGACCAGCAGGTTCGCCTGCGCCGTCAGGTCGGCCGCCGTGACCAGGTCCTCGGGCTGCGCCGGCATCTCGAGCAGCGAGAGCGGCGGCAGCGGCTCCGACGGAGCCGGCCCGGCGGGCAGCGGCGGCTCGGGGAACTTGATCGCCCGGGACGGCTTCGGCTTCACGATCACCGGAGGCGGCGCGGTTTCGGCGACCGGCGCGGTGATGCGCGGCGGCGCCGCCGGCGCGGGCCGGGCCGCC
>JBGAOB010000081.1:0-15736 GCA_044222045.1 Candidatus Eiseniibacteriota bacterium | reverse complement strand
AGCCTGTCGCGCTCCAAGCTGGTCACCTACCTGCTGCCGGCGATCCCGGCCATGGCGTGGTGGGCGGCCTCCGCCTGGCATGCGCGCGCGGGCCGGCTGCCACGGCCGCTGCTCGCCGCGCTGCTCGTGATTCCGGTCGCACTCGTGGCCGGCTCCCCCATCCTCGTGCGTTACGCCCGGACCCAGTCGGGCGAGCCGCTGGCCGAGGCGCTGCGGGCGGCCGGAGCCGCGACGGTGCTCTACGACAACTGCTATAGTCCCGGCTCCGACTTCCGGTTGGGACGTCTCTCGGAAGTGGTTTCCGAAGGTGGCCACGTGCTCACCAGCAACTACGTGGTCCGCTACCGGGACACTCTCGAGGTCCGCGGCCAGTGGCGGCTGCGGGCGTCCGCCGACGCCGCGCCCCCCACGGACGCGATCGTCCTGCCGGCGCGCGCGAGCGCGGAGGGGCGAGCCCGCTGGGGCGAGCCTTTCTTCGAGGACTCCCGGTTCGTGGCTTTCCGCCGCGCGCCCGCTCCCTGACCCCCAGTTCCCGGAGACACACCCAGCATGTGCGGCATCGCCGGCCTCGTCGCGCCGGACCTTCCCAACCCCGACCGACTCGCGCTCGTGGCCCGCATGGTGCGCACGATGGCGCACCGCGGCCCGTCGGGCGAGGCCGTGTGGAACGACGACCACGCCGCCCTCGGCATCGCGCGGCTCGCGATCGTGGCGCCGAACCAGCCCGCGCGCGTGCTCGTGAACGAGGACGGTACGGTGCACGGGGTCGCGAACGGCGAGATCTACAACCACGACGTGCTGCTCGCCGAACTGCGCTCGCGCGGCCACGACGTGCCCTCGGGCCCCGACACCGCGCTGCTGCCGCACCTGCTGGAGGAGCGCGGCGAGCGGTTTGCCGAGCGCCTCGACGGCATGTTCGCGGTGGGACTCTGGGACGCGGGCACGCACACGCTGACGCTCGCGCGCGACCGCGCGGGCGAGAAGCCGCTGTTCGTGGCCGAGCACGCCGGGCGCTTCGCTTTCGCGTCCGAGCCCGCGGCGCTGCTGACGCTGCCGTGGGTGTCGCGCGACCCGGACCCCGCGGCGATCACGCGCTACCTGGTGCACGGCTACTTCTGCGGCGAGGACAGCGCCTACGCGGCGCTGCGCATGCTGCCGCCCGCGCACACGCTGGTGTGGCGCGCCGGGCGCGCGCGAGGCGCCGCTGGTGGCGTCCGTGGGACGCGCTGCTCGGCCCGCGCGGCGCCGACGCCGGCGACGCGCCCCGCCGCACGCGCGACGCGCTCGCCGAGGCGGTGGCCTCGCGCGTTCCGGGCGAAGTGCCGTTCGGCGTGTTCCTGTCGGGCGGCGTCGACTCGGGGCTCGTCGCGGTGCTCGCGGCACGCGCCACCGGCCGCACGTTCCCCACGTTCAGCCTGCGCCTGCCGCACCGCGGCTACGACGAGTCGGGACTCGCGCGCGACGTGTCGCTGGCCATCCGCAGCGAGCACCACGAGATCACGCTCGACGCCACCGCCGGCGAGGAGGCGATCACGGGCTACGCCACCACCATGGACCAGCCGCTCGGCGACCCGAGCGTGCTGCCGACGTGGGCGCTCGCCCGCCACGCCGCGAGCCGCGTGCCCGTGGTGCTCACGGGCGAGGGCGGCGACGAACTGTTCGGCGGCTATCCCACCTACCTCGGCCACCGGCACGCCGGCCTCGCGGCCGCGCTGCCCGGCCCCGTCGCGGACGTCGCGCTCGCGCTGGCGCGCCGGTTCCGGCCGAAGCATCACCACGTCACGATCGCGCACCTGCTGGAGCGCTTCCTCGGCGTGCGCGGGCTGTCGCCGTTCGAGCGTCACCTCGCGTGGTTCGGCACCGCGCGCGCCGACGAAGCCGTGGCGCTGCTCGCGCCGGCGCTGCGCCCCGCGCCGGGCGCGGCGCTCGCGCACGCGCGCCGCGTGGAGGCCGACCTGGCGGCGGCGCGGCTGCCCGCGCGCCTGGACCGTTCACTCGCCGCCTACCCGTTGCTGGACTTCGAGACCTACCTGCCGGGCGACCTGCTCACGAAGGTGGACCGCTGCACGATGGCGCACGGCCTCGAATCCCGCGCGCCGTTCCTGCGCGCGAGCCTCGTCGAGTTCGCGCTCGCGCTGCCCGACGACGCCAAGCTGCGCGGCACCACCGGCAAGTGGGCGCTCAAGCAGGCGGCGCGCGACCTGCTGCCCGACACGATCCTCACGCGCCGCAAGCAGGGCTTCTCGCCGCCGTTCTCGGCGTGGTCGCGCGGGCCGTTGCGCGGCCTGGTGGTGGACCTGCTGTCGCCCGCGCGCATCGAGCGCGCCGGCGTGCTCGACTCGCGTGCCGTGCACGCCGTGCTCGCCGAGCACCTGTCGGGCGCCGAGGACCGCGGTCGCACGCTGTGGACGATCCTGTCGCTGCAGATGTGGGCCGAGCACTGGCTCGACGCGGCGCGCGCCCCCGCGCCCGACGCCTCGCTCGCCGCGGCCCGCGCCGTGGCCGAAGCGCCGCTGCCCGCCCGCGCCTGAGCGCCGCGTTCAGGCCGCTTCGGCCGCGCGCCGCCGGATGTCGGGCAGCGCGAGCGCGCACGCGAGCCCGGGCACGAGCAGCGTCGCGAGCGACGCGAACCCCGCGCGCAGCGTGAAGTGGTCGGCCACCCAGCCGACCGGCCCCACGAGCAGCGCACCCACGCCCCACGCGAAGCCCATCAGCAGGCTCGACACGGTGCCGGCGTGCTCGGGCGCCAGTTCCTGCCCCATCACCACGTTCACGGGCAGCGCCAGCTGCAGCAGGCAGTAGCCCACGAGCAGGCACGGCAGCCCCGCGGCCAGCGGCAGCAGCAGGAACGCCGCGAACAGCGGCATGGCCGCGGCGTACGAGAACGTCACCACGCGCTTGCCGCCGAAGCGGTCGGCGAACCAGCCGCCCAGGAAGCCGCCGAGCGCTCCCGCCGTGAGGTACGCGGACGTCAGCCAGCCGCCCGCCTGCACGCTCCAGCCCTGCGCGTGCAGGTGCAGCGGCAGGAACGTGGCGAATCCCGACGACACGGCCGAGCGGAAGACGACCGCGAAGTAGAGCAGCAGCAGCGGGCGCGCGATCGGCGCCAGGTCCGAGAGCCGCGTGGGACGCCGTTCGTGCCGCGAACGCGGCGTGGCGTGCGCGAACCACGCCAGCAGCAGCGCGCACAGCACCGCGCCCGGGATCGCCGCGAACCACGAGCGCTCGAGTCCGAAGCGCCCCACGAGCGACACCGAGAACAGCGGCCCCAGCGCCCAGCCCACGGTGCCGCCGGTGATGAAGAACGACATGCCGATGCCGCGCCGGGGCGAGGCGTCGGCCGCGAGCGCGGCCGCCTGCGGGTGGAATGCCGCCACGCCGAGCCCGCCCAGCATGAGCAGCGCCACGAGCGCGCCGTACGTGGGCGCGAGCCCGATGCTGGCCAGGAACCCGGCCGCCACGAGCGGGCCGAACGCCACGAACCACGGCCGGTGCAGCCGGTCCGACAGCATGCCGAACAGCGGCTGCGAGAACGACGACGACAGCGAGGCCAGCGCCACGAGCGTCCCCACGAGCGTCAGCGACAACCCCAGCTTGTGCACCAGCAGCGGCAGCAGCGGCGTGAAGAAGCTGCTGTAGGAGTCGATCGTGAAGTGCGCCGCCGCGAGCACGGCCAGGCGGCGCGTGAGGAAGGAGGGCATGCCCGCACGATCCGGTATCCGCCCGGCGGGGGCAACCGGGGGCCGCTCGAGACGGCCGGCGGAGGGCGCGCGGGCCGCGGGACTCCGTAGAACTCGCGATGCCCCCGGGCCCGCGGAAGGCCTAGGATTCCCGCAGGCGGAGTCCCCACCTGCGAGGAGGTCCCCATGCATCGCTCCCTTTCATCCACGGCCGCGGCACGCCTCGGCGGCATCGCGCTGATCGCCGCCGCCCTGTTCCACCCGCGGCCCGCAGCGGCCCAGGCCGGTGCGGAATCGTGGTTCACCTGGGAAACGTGCACGAATCCCGTCGGCAACGTGATGTCGACCGGCCAGTCCGCCGTGCGGCAGGTGATTTCGATGCAGGGCCTCTCGGGCCGGCCCGGCGACTTCACGATGCTCGTCACGATGGGTCGCGGCGGTGGTGAACGGTCGGCCTGGGGTTGCGCGCTTGGCGCGATGCCGTACCCCGCCCCGCTGGCCGGCATCGTCCCGGCGACGGCTTCGAGTTGCGCGGACGTCGTGCCGGGACTCACCGTCACGGGCGCGCCGATCCCGTGCGTCACGCCGGACTGCATGGGCGGCTGGCTGATCCAGGGCACGTTCCCGCCGGGCACGAATCTCGACCCGTCGCGCCGCTACGCGCTCGTCGATCTGGACTACGACCTCACGCGGGTGACCCCGGCGCTCTGTCCGTACGCCTCGGTCGGCACCGAGCAGTGCTTCGGGCTCACGTACAACTCGCTCGCGTCCGGCCCCTACTTCGCCCAGCCCGCATGGCTGCTGTCGTGGAACCGCGCCGATGGCAACACGGGCGTGTGTGCCGGCGTCGTGCCCGCGCGGACCAGCACCTGGGGCCAGATCAAGAGCCGGTACCGCTGACCGGCGCGCCGCGCGGCGAAAAAGCCGACGCCCGCCCCTCGCGGGACGGGCGTCGCACGACGTGCGGTACGAAGACCGCTACGCCGCTTCTTCCCGCGTCACGATGCTGTCGAGCCGGCGCACGTACTCCTCCGCACGCTCCACCTCGCCGCGCGTGACGTCCAGCATGCCGTGCACGTCGGCCAGCCGCTCGAGCCGGGCGCGCTTCTCCATCTCGCCGAACAGCGTCGCGCAACCGCGCGCGCCGATCGTGCCGCACATGCCGCGCAGGCCGTGCGCCTCGAACTCCACGCGACGCGGATCGGCCGCCTCGAGCGCGATCTCCAGCCGCTCCAGCCGCGGCCGGATGTCGCCGAGGAACGCGTGCAGCATGCTCGTGCGCAGCGCCGCGAGGCCCATGCACGAGTTGTTCAGCTGTTCCAGGTCGATCGCCGGGCCTTCGGGCAGCTCGGGCAGCGCCAGCATCAGCCGCGACGGCGCCGGCGTCTCCACGATCGCGTTCACCTGCGGACGCGACGTGACCACCGTGAGCCGGGGCGTGCTCGGCGCCGGGTGCGACACGATCTCGGCGGCGTCGGCCACGCGGCTCTCCACCGACGCGGTCCAACGCTCCACGGTCGAGGTGAGCAGCGACAGGTCCACGGGCTTCGCGAGCACGTCGTCCATGCCCGCGCCCACGCAGCGATCGCGCTCGCTCGGGCGGTGCGCGTCGCCGGTCAGCGCCACGATCGGCGTGCGGTGACCGCGCTCGCGGGCACGAATCGCCGCCGTCGCGCGGCAGCCGTCCATGTCGGGCATCTGCACGTCCATCAGGATCAGGTCCCACGCGTGCGCGTCGGTCATCTCGAGCGCGCGCCGACCGCTGTTCGCCATCTCGACGTGGTAGCCGACGCGCTTCAGCGCCGACGTCGTGACGAGCTGGTTCACCGGGTCGTCCTCCACCAGCAGGATGCGCACGCGGCCGCGGCGAGCCTCCGCCAGCGTGTGCCGCGTCACCATGGGGCGGTCGGCGGGCGACATGCCCAGGTACTGCGGTGACGTCACCGCGGCGAGCGCGTCGTGCATCGTGGACCAGTCGAGCGGCTTCAGCAGGTAGCCCGAGAAGCCCGCCTCCTTGGCCTTCTGCGCGTCGCCCGGGCGGCCCATCGTGGCCACCAGCACCAGCTGCGTGCCGTCCAGGTCGGCGTCGCTGCGAACGGCCTGCGCCAGTTCGTGCGAGTCGAGCCCTTCGAGCTGTCCGTCCACCACCGCGGCGCCGAACGGCTGCCCGGCGGTCGCGGCTTCGCGGAGCTGGCGCAGCGCGTCGGGGCCGTTCTCGGCCTGCGACGTCTCGCAACCCCACGCGCGCAGCACGTCGTCGGCGGCCTCGCGCACGTTCGCCGACGGATCGGCCACGAGCACCCGCAGGCCGCGAAGCGGCGCCGGCTGCAGGTTCTCGATCGGCGCCGGCACCACCTTCTGCTTCGCGAGCGACAGGCGGAACCAGAACGTGCTGCCCTGGCCCGGCGCGCTGTCCACGCCGATCACGCCGCCCATGCGCTCGATGAGGCGGCGCGAGATCGCGAGCCCCAGCCCCGAGCCGCCGAAGCGGCGCGCGATGCTGGGGTCGGCCTGGCGGAACGCCTCGAACAGGCTCTCCTGCGTCTCGGGCGACACGCCGATGCCGGTGTCGCTCACGCGGAACATCACCTGCACGCGCTCGTCGTCCTCGGACTCGCGGTCCACGCTCATGGAGACGCGGCCCGAGTCGGTGAACTTGATCGCGTTGCCGCACAGGTTCAGCAGCACCTGGCGCAGGCGCCCCGGATCGCCCATCAGGTGCGACGGCACCGTGGGCTCCACGCGCCAGTCGAACGCCAGGCCTTTCTGCGACGCCGTCGGCTGCAGCAGTGACGCCGCCTGGTCCATGGCCACGCGCAGGTCGAAGCCGATCTCCTCGATGTCGAGTCGCCCGGCTTCGAGGCGCGAGTAGTCCAGCGTGTCGTTGAGCAGGCCCAGCAGCTGCTGGCTCGAGCGGTGCAGCACCTCGGCGCGCTGCCGCTGCTCGGGCCTCAGCTGGCCCTCCAGCAGCAGGTGCGACATCCCGATGACGCCGTGCAGCGGCGTGCGGATCTCGTGGCTCATCACCGACAGGAACTCGCTCTTGCTGCGCGCCTGCGCCGCCGCCTCGTCGCGCTCGGCTTCGAGCTGCGCGAGCCGCGCGGCCAGTTCACTCGACGGGGTCTCGCCCTCCGACGCGTTCCGCAGCGCCTCCAGGTCACGCCCGAGTTCGCGCGCGCGCTCCTCCCACTGGATCGCCGTCTCGCGCGCCACGTCGGCGTCGTGCCGGGTCTGCGCCAGCATCTGCTCCGCCTCGCGCGTCTGCTCCTCGGCCAGGCGCAGGGTGGCTTCGGCCTCGGCCGTGCGGCGCTGCCACTCCTCGAAGCGCGACGACTGGTCCTCGTTCGACGCGGCCGTGACGGCGGCCGATGCCGCCGCGGCCATCTGCTCGCGGAGCGACGCCACTTCCACTTCCAGTTCCGTCGAACGCGAAGCCGCGCGGCGCGCCTCGTTCAGCTGCGCTTCCAACTCCGGCACACGCGCGAGGTCGTGCTGCGTGGCCTCGAGCAGGTTCGACAGCTCGGCGACCTTGGTCTCCAGCCGGACGACTTCGAGCGGCGAGCCCTTCGGGACCGACATCATCATGGTCGGCGACGCCGGCGGCTCGAGCATGAAGTGATGATCCCCGAGTCCGAGCGTCGCCGGCGGCGTGGCCACCACGGGCTCGGTCACCTCGCGGGCGATGCCGACCAGGAACCGATCGCCGTCCATGCGGTCGTACAGGCGCATGCGCAGGTCCAGCGTCACGCCGCCGCCGTCCGCGCGCATCAGCGTGAGCGTGCGCTGGGCGATCGGGGTGGCGCGCCGGGACTGGCGCAGGAAGAAGCGTGCGACGTGCGCGCGCTGCTCCGGGGTCACCAGCCGCAATGCCGGCGTCCCCACGAGGTCGCTGCCTCGATGCCCGGTGAGGTGTTCGAACGCGGGACTGGCCCACGCGAAGCGACCCGTGGCGTCACAGCAGAACACGAGGTCGGGCGCCATCTCGAGCACTTCACGGAGCCCGATCACAGGCGCCGACGCGGAAGCCGGAGCACCCGCGCGCTGGAAGAATCCACTGTCGTTCATGAGTCCTCGCGAGGGGTCGAAGTCTGCGCATGGAGCGACCCTGCTTCATGCGGCGCTCGACCGAAGGCTGCCCGGGGTTTCGGCCCCTTCGCCGCAGAGCTTGAGCGATTGCTGAACGGTGATTCTCGCGCAAATGCCGTCCCTGCCCCGCGGGAGCGCGCCGTGGCGAGCGCCGGCTTCCCGGATGCGAACGCGGCCGCGTTCCCCTACCTTGCGGCCGTGCCCGCCCCGCCCCGTCCCGCCGCCCACGCCCTGCCCGTGCGCACCGTCGCCTCCACCTGGCTGCCGCTCGCCGGCAGCTGGCTGCTCATGGGGCTCGAACTGCCGCTGGTGAGCGCCGTGATGGCCCGCCTGCCCGAGTCCACCGTCAGCCTGGCGGCGTACGGCGGCGTGGTGTTCCCGTGCGCGCTGCTGATCGAGTCGCCCATCATCATGCTGCTGGCGGCGAGCACCGCCGTGGTGCGCGACCGGCGCTCGTACGCGCTCGTGCGCCGGTTCATGTTCACGGCGGCCGGCTCGCTCACGGCGCTGCACGCGCTCGTGGCGTTCACGCCCTTGTTCGACGTGGTCGCCGGCGGCCTGCTGGGCGTGCCGCCCGAGACGCGCGAGCCCGCCCGCATCGGCCTGCGGATCATGTTGCCGTGGACGCTGAGCATCGCGTGGCGGCGCACGCAGCAGGGCGTGCTGATCCGTCACGGCCGCGCGCGCGCCGTCACCGTGGGCACCGCCGTGCGGCTGGCCACGAACGCGATCGTGCTGGCCGCCGGCGCGATGCACGGCCGGCTGCCGGGCATCGTCGTGGGCACGGCGGCCGTGGCGGGCGGCGTGGTGGCCGAAGCGCTCTACGCGGGCTGGGCCGTGCGGCCCGTGCTCGCGCGCGAGTTGCCCGCCGAACCCGCGGGCACGCCGCTCACGCTGAAGGCGTTCCTGGCGTTCTACCTGCCGCTGTCGGCCACGCCACTCATCAACTTCCTCGCCATGCCGCTGTCGGCCGCCGGCATGAGCCGCATGCCGCTCGCGCTCGAGAGCCTCGCGCTGTGGCCCGCACTGTCGGGCGCCACGTTCACGCTCCGGAGCCTCGGCTTCGCGTTCAACGAGGTCGTGGTCTCGCAGCTGGATCAGCCGCGCCCGGTGCCCGCGCTGCGGCGCTTCGCCCGCGTGCTGGCGCTCGCCGCGTCGGGCGTGCTGCTGCTGGCGGCCGCCACGCCGCTCGGCGCGCTGTGGTTCGGCCGGGTGTCGGCGCTGCCGCCCGACCTGGCGAAGCTCGCCGCGGGCGCGCTGTGGATCATGGTGCCGCTGCCCGCGCTCAGCGTGGCGCAGAGCTACTGGCAGGGCGCGATCGTGCACTCGCGCCGCACGCGCGGCGTCACCGAGTCGGTGGCCGCGCTGCTGGCGGCGACCGCCGCCGTGCTCGGCGCCGGCATCGCGTGGGGCGGCGCGCCCGGCGCGTGGTTCGCGGCCGCCGGGCTCACCGCGGGCAACGCGGTGCAGACGGCGTGGCTCGCGTGGCGCGGCCGCACCGAGATCGCGAAGGTCGTGGCGCGCGACGCCTGAGCATCGCGCCGTCGCTCAGCCGCGCGGACGGCGGCGCCGGCGGCCCTCGTTCGCCACGCCGGTCACCACCCACGTGCCGCTGCGGTCGTCCTTGCGCAGCGTCACCACGCCCGCCTCCTGCGCCGCCTGCAGCAGTTCGCCGAAGCTCGCGTGGCCGAGCGCACCCTCGCTGAACGCGGGCCGCTTGCGCTTCATGGTGTCCTTCACGAGCGAGGCCTGCGGCTGCTCGAAACCCTCGCGCTGCAGCGCGCGCACCGTGTCGGCCAGCAGGCGGAACGAGTCGCTGCGCCCGCGCGCGGGCTTCGCGGCGGCGCCGGGCGATTCGGACGCCTCGGGCTCCGGCTCGGAGTCGGTCTCGAGGTCCTCGTAGTAGATGAACTCGTCGCAGCCGTTCGCGAGCAGCGGCGAGGTGCTGGCGCGCATGCCGAGCCCGATCACGCGCTTGCCGTTCTCCTTGAGCTTGGAGACGAGCGGCGAGAAGTCGCTGTCGCCCGACACCACCACGAACGTGTCGATGTGCTCCTTGCTCCACGACAGGTCCATCGCGTCGACGACCAGCCGGATGTCCGCGGAGTTCTTGCCGGTCTGCGAGCGGCGCGGGATCTCGATCAACTCGATGCCGTTCTCGTGCAGCGCCTGCGTGTGTTCGCGGAACCGGTTCCAGTCGGCGTAGGCCACCTTCACGATCACGCGGCCCTTCTCGAGCAGCCGGTCGAGCACGCGGCGGATCTCGAAGCGGTCCTCCTTGCCGCGCAGGCCCAGGGCGATGTTCTCGAAGTCGATGAAGACCGCCAGCCGAAGCTGCGTGTCGGGCGACGTGGGAGCGGCAGGCATGGCGCCTCCGGGAGGGGGAAGGGTTCGGCCGGTCGGCCGGCCGGCAGCATAGTGACCCGGGGTCCCGCCTACCACCTTGGGAGCATGGATTCCGGCGGGGGAACGGCCCTAGCGTTGCCGCACCCGGGCCTCGACCCCTCCGACGCCCGGGCGCACGCGAGGGCTTTGTCTTGGAGCCAGCCGAGTTCCTGCGCAGCCACCCACCGTTCGACCTGCTGCGGCCGGAGCAATTCCGGATCGCCGAGGACGGGCTCGAGGTGGCGTTCGTGCCCCGCGGCGAGCGCGTGCTCCAGCGCGGCGGCGCGCGCGCGACGCACCTGTGGATCGTGCGCAAGGGCTCCGTGCGGCTGGAGCGCGACGGCCAGACGGTGCAGGTGCTCGAGGAGGGCGACGCGTTCGGCTTCCCGTCGCTGATCGGCCGCACGCACCCGCACGTGGACGTGACGGCGGCCGAGGACCTGCTCGCCTACCGCCTGTCCGCGACCGTGTTCGACCGGCTCATGCAGGTGCCCGCGTTCTCGGAGTTCTTCCTCGCCGACCTCTCCGACCGGCTGCGGCGCGCCGCGTCGGTGGAGTCGCTGCCGATGGGCGTGGATCTGGCGCAGCCCGCACGCGACCTGGTCTCGCGCGAGCCCGAGTGCATCGCGGCCGACGCCACGGTGGGCGACGCCGCGCGCGTGATGCGGCAGGCCGGCGTCAGCTCGGTGCTCGTGCGCGGCGAGCCCATGGGCATCCTCACCGACCGCGACCTGCGCGGTCGCGTGCTCGCCGAGGGCCGCGGGCCCGACACGCCGGTGGCCGACGTGATGACGCGGCCGCTGGTCACGCTCGACGCCGGGGCCTCGCTGTTCGAGGTGCTGCTGCTGATGCTGGAGCGGCGCGTGCACCACGTGCCGCTCGCCACCGCCGGGCGCGTGACCGGCGTGCTCACGGACACCGACCTGCTGCGCGCGCAGGTGCGCAGCCCGATCGCGCTGCTCAAGCGGCTGTCGTCCGACGAGGGCCGGCGCGACCTGCCCGGCTACGGCGCCGAAATCGCGCACGTGGTGGAGTCGCTGTTCGCGGCCGGGCTCGAGGCGGTGCAGATCGGGCGCGTGGTGTCGCGTCTGAACGACGCGCTCGTGTCGTCGCTGCTGCGCGCGGCCGAGACCGAGCTGGGACCGCCGCCCGGGCCGTACGCGTGGATCGTCTTCGGCTCCGAGGGCCGCATGGAGCAGACGCTGCTCACCGACCAGGACAACGCGATCGTGCACGCCGACGTCGCCGGCGCGGACGCGGGCTGGTACCGCGCGCTCGCCGAACGCGTGGTGAAGGGCCTGCTCGAGGCACGCTTTCCGCCGTGCCCGGGCGACTTCATGGCCACGCACTGGTGCCACCCGGTGTCGCGTTGGCTCGACGTGTTCCGGGGCTGGATCCGCACGCCCGATCCGCAGGCGCTGCTGGACGCCTCGTCGCTGTTCGACTTCCGCGCGGTGCACGGCTCGCTCGACCTGGCGCCGTTGCACGCGGTGCTGCACGAGGCCGCGCAGCAGAAGACGTTTCTCGCACACCTGGCGAAGACCGCGCTCGTGTTCGAACCGCCGCTGTCGCCGTTTCGCCAGATCCGCGAACGCGAAGGGGGCGTCGACCTGAAGAAGGGCGGCCTGCTGCCGATCGTGGGGCTCGCGCGGGTGGCGGCGCTCGAAGCGGGCGCGGACGCGCGCTCCACGATCGAGCGGCTCGACGCGGCGGGTGCGGCCGGCACGTTGAGCCGCGAGGGCGCGGCCACGCTCGCCGAGGCGTTCCGGTTCCTGCTGCGCCTGCGCCTGCGCGACCAGCTGCAGTCGGCGCGCGCCGGGCGCCCGGTGGGCAACACGGCACGGCTCGAAGCGCTGACGCCGCTCGAGCGCGCGCAGCTGAAGGACGTCTTCCTCGCGGTGCGCGAGATGCAGGCCGCGATGCGCCTGCGCTTCGCCACGGATCGGCTGGGCTGACCGTGTTCTTCTCGCGCCCCTCGCCGGCCTGGGACTCGCTCCCCTACTGGGCGCTCGACCTGGAGACGTCCGGGCTCGAGCCGCGCCGCGACGTGATCCTGTCGATCGGCATGGTGCCCGTGCGCGAGGGCGCGATCCGCTGGGGCGAGCGCTGGGCCTCGCTCGTGCATCCGCCCGAGCTGGCCGCCGTGCCCGCCGACGGCATCCGCGCGCACCACATCGTTCCCGCCGAACTCGAGCATGCTCCCCGGCTCGCCGACGTGCTGCCCGAAGTGGACGCCCGGCTGCGCGAGGGCGTGATGCTCGCGCACTTCGCTCCGCTCGACCTGGGCTTCCTGCGCGCGGCCTACGCCGCGCACGGACGGCCGTGGCCGGAACCGCGCGTGGTCGACACCGTGCGGCTGCTGGAGAAGCTCGAGCGACGACGCCATCAACTCACTCCCCATCCGACACCACCCCGAACGGCACTGCCCGAAGCACGGGAGGATCTCGGGCTGCCCGCGTATCCCAATCACGACGCGTTGACCGACGCGCTCGCCACCGCCGAGCTGTTCCTGGCGCTTCGTGCGCGCCTTTCGGCCCGGACACTGAAGGACCTGCTCTGACGCGGGGCTCGCCCCGCTGGCCGCGAAGGAGGATCCCGTGCCGCAGAAGACACATCCGGTGCTGCAGTCCCCGGAGTTCAAGGCACTCGTCCGCAGCAAGTGGACCGTGTCCATCGTGCTCACCCTGGCCCTGTTCGTCCTGTACTACGGCTACATCCTGCTGATCGCGTACGACAAGCCGTTCCTCGCCTCCAAGGTGGGCCTCGCCACCACGCTCGGCATCCCCGTGGGCGTCGGCGTGATCGTGCTCGCCTGGATCCTCACCGCGATCTACGTGGCGTGGGCCAACACCCGTCACGACGACCAGGTCCGCAAGCTGCGCGACCAGGCCCGGCCCTGAGCCGGCAGGAGGACTCGACATGACATTCGTCCTGCAGAACGCTGCGGCTCCCGCGGCGGCGGCCGCGGCCACGGCCGTACAGACGTCGCTCGGCAAGCCCACGACGATCAGCATCCTGTTCTTCTTCATCATCGTGGTGCTGACGCTGATCATCACGTGGTGGGCCGCCCAGCGCACGCGTTCGGCGAAGGAGTACTACGCGGCCGGCCGCAGCGTGAGCGGCTTCCAGAACGGGCTCGCGCTCGCGGGCGACTACATGAGCGCGGCGTCGTTCCTGGGCATCGCCGGCCTCGTGGCCACCAAGGGCTACGACGGCATGATCTACGCCACCGGCTGGCTCGTGGGCTGGCCGGCGCTGATGTTCCTGGTGGCCGAACCGCTGAGGAACCTCGGCAAGTACACGTTCGCCGACGTCGTCGCGTTCCGGCTCCAGCAGACGCCGGTGCGCATCGCGGCGGCGATCGGCGGCATCCTGACCGTGCTCGTGTACACCACCGCGCAGATGGTGGGCGCCGGCAACCTGATCCGGCTCATGTTCGGGCTGTCGTTCGAAGTGGCCGTGGTCATCGTCGGCGTGGTGATGCTGGCCTACGTGCTGTTCGGCGGCATGATCGCCACGACGTGGGTGCAGATCATCAAGGCGGTGCTGCTGCTGTTCGGCGTGACCGTGCTCACCGTCATGGTCCTGTCGCACTTCCACTTCAACCCGGGCGAGCTGTACGGCGCCGTGGCCGCGAAGTACGGCCAGAGCGCGCTGGAGCCGGGCGGACTGGTGTCCAAGCCGCTCGACGCGATCTCGCTGGGGCTGGCGCTCATGTTCGGCGTGCTCGGCCTGCCGCACATCCTGATGCGCTTCTACACGGTGCCCGACGCGCGCGAGGCACGGAAGTCGGTGCTCGTGGCCACGGGGTTCATCGGCTACTTCTACATCATCATCCCGATCGTCGGCTTCGGCGCCGCGGCGCTGCTGCCCGGCCTCACCGAGGGCGGGCTCGGGCGCGAGTTGATCACGCACTTCGACAAGGGCGGCAACATGGCCGCGCCGCTGCTGGCCGAGCACCTCGGCGGCACGGCGTTCCTCGGCTTCATCGCCGCCGTGGCGTTCGCCACGATCCTCGCCGTGGTCGCGGGGCTCACGCTGGCCGGCGCTTCGGCGCTGTCGCACGACATCTACGTGAGCGTGATCAAGAAGGGCGACGCCACCGAGCAGCAGCAGGTGGCGGTCGCGCGCACGGCCACGATCGTGTTCGGCCTGATCGCGGTGATGCTGGGCATCGTGTTCAAGGAACAGAACGTCGCGTACATGGTCGGCCTCGCGTTCGCCGTCGCGTGCAGCGCCAACTTCCCGTCGCTGCTGCTGAGCATCGTCTGGAAGGGCTTCACCACCGCCGGCGCGGTGAGCAGCATCCTCGTGGGCGCGGTGCTCGCCGTGGGCCTGATCATCCTGGGTCCCGCCGTGTGGGTGGACGTGCTGAAGCACGAGAAGGCGATCTTCGCGCTGAAAAACCCAGCCCTGGTGTCCATGACGGCCGCGTTCGTGGTGGGTTGGCTCGTGTCGATCGCCGCCCCCGAACGCCGTGCGTCGGAGATGTTCGAGGACGAGAAGCTGCGGACCTATCTCGGCATCGGCGCCGAGTGACGAAGGGAGACGCGATGATCCGCAAGTGCATGTTCGCCCTGGCCGCGGCGGCCGTGCTCGCCGTCGTGGCCGCCACGCCCGCCGGCGCGCAATGGCAGGTGTCGAACGCCGACGGAACCTCCAAGATCACGCTGGGGTTCCTGACGCAGATCCAGGCCGAGGAACTGAAGGCCGTGGGCACGAACGCGTGGGCGCAGAACGTGTTCGCGCGCCGCGTGCGCTTCATGGCCGGCGGCAAGCTGAACGACAAGCTCGCCGTGTTCGCCGAGACCGACATCCCGAACCTCGGCAAAGGCGCCGCCACCGGCAACAAGGTGGACAACGTGGAACTGCTGCAGGACTTCGTGCTCACGTACACGGTGCGGTCCGAGTTCAAGGTGGATGCGGGCATGCTGCTGGTGCCCGCCTCGCACAACGGCCTGCAGTCGGCCGGCTCGCTGCTGCCGGTGGACTACGGCGCGTGGAGCTTCCTGCAGTCGGACACCACGAAGTCGAAGGTCGGGCGTGACTACGGCGTGCTCGCCCGCGGCTACCTGGCCGACCGCCACTTCGAGTACCGGGCCGGCCTGTTCCAGGGCAACCGCGGCACCGACTCGCAGGCGCCGTTCCGCGGCGCGTTCCGCGTGGCGTACTACCCGTTCGAAGCGGACACGGGGCTGTTCTACGCGGGCACCACGCTCGGCAAGCGCCGCCTGTGGTCGATCGGGGCCGGCGGCGACATGCAGCGCGACTACGCCACCTGGAGCGCCGACGTCTTCGTGGACCAACCGGTGCCCGGCGGCGACGGGCTCACGCTGCAGGCCGACTTCACCCGCTACGACGGCGGCAACATGTTCCCGTCGCTGCCGCGGCAGGACGTGATCCTGGTGGAAGGCGGGTACTACCTGCACCAGCTCAAGGTGTCGCCGTTCGTGCAGTACACGTCGCGGGATTTCGACCTGGCGTCGCGGGCGGACGAGACGCGGCTCGGCGGCGGAATCGCGTGGTGGGACAACGGTCACAAGTTCAACGTCAAGGCCATGGCCACGCAGCTCACGCGCGACCGG
>JBGAOB010000080.1:0-16777 GCA_044222045.1 Candidatus Eiseniibacteriota bacterium | reverse complement strand
TGCTGCTGGGCGTGGGCAAGGAGGCGTGGGACGCGCGCCGCGGCCGGTTCGACACCGGTGACCTCGCGGCCGACCTCGCGGGCGCGGCGCTCGGCACCTGGGCGGGCTCGGCGATCCGCCGCTGACGCGGCGCGAGCGAATCGAGCGCAGGTTCCGTGCGTGAATGCCGCGCGACGCCCGGGGCGGCGCGGCGCGTTCTCGGGCGCAGCCTAGGGTCCCCGGGGGCCGCCACCACCCGACGAACCGTCGTTGTTGCCCTCGCCCTTGTTCGCCGCCGACAGCCCGGCGGCCACCACGGCCGCCAGCAGGCCACCGCCCACGAGGCCGGTGCGGTACCAGTCGACCGAGCGCGCGCTCAGCCGGTCGATGTCGGCGAGCGCGAACTTGAGCACGGCCACCTGGTCGAGCGGACCCTCGACGTCGCGCTGGCGATACCCGGTCAGCGTGTCGTTCGCGACCGTGGCGTAGTCGAACTCGTATTCCAGGCCTTCGTGCGTCCACACGCGCACGGCCTTGCGGTCGGTCCGGGCGGCGTACTCGGAACGCGGGATCTCACGCAGCGTGGTGCAGCCGCTGGCCAGGAGCCAGGCGGCCAACATCACGCCGCCGGCGATGCGACGGTGCGTCATCGGCTTCCTCGGGGCATCCGGTCGAGACCGCCCGGTCGGGCGGGGAGCGATGGCGCAGACTATCACGCGCCCGCGGCGGCGGGCACCGGCGGCTGGCGCCAGAGCAGCAGCCGGCCGCAGCTCTCGCACACGTGGAGCTGGGCTTCGCCCGGCGGCGGCGCGGCCGAGGTCGGCAGCTGCACGAAGCAGCCCTGGCAGACCCTCCCTCGCACGGGCGTCAGGCCGCGCCCGTACCGGCGCAGCGAGCGCTCGTACAGGCTCACCCAGCGACGCTCGCAGCGGGCGAGCAGCTTCTCGCGTTCCAGTTGCAGGCCGGCGGCATTGGGCTCGGGAAAGCCGAGTTTGCGCCAGCGGGCGACCATCTCCGGAGCCAGGTCGTCGAGCAGCAGGTCCATGTCCTGCAGTTCCACCATCAGGGCCAGGTCGTTCACGCGAGCACTCCCCGCAGCAGTTCGCCGGCATCGGCGGCGTCGGCATCGTGCAGGCGCTGCCGGGTGCGCTGCAGGCGCACGGCGTGCGCCACGTGCGACACCCACTGGTAGTGATGTTCCGCGTTCCACTCCGCGGGGCTCAGCACGAGCAGCACGAGCGACACCGGTTCGACGTCGTCGGGCGTCCACGCGATGCCCTTCGACGAGCGCCCGCAGAAGAGCGCCGGCCGGATCACCGTCAGCGAGTGCGCATGAGGAAGCGCCACACCCTTGCCGATCGACGCCGGCGCGAGGCGCTCGTGACGCTGCAGCAGCGCGAGCAACATCGCCTCGTCGCGGACGACACCTCGGACCGCGGCTTCCTGCACCAGTTGAGAGAGCGCCGCGTCGCGGCGCCGAGCCCGGAGATCGAGGAGGTCGAGCGTGGTGTCGGGACTGATCACCTGCATCGCTGTGGACATCGTTCGGCACCTCCGTCGTCGCGAGCCTAGCAGAGCGACGCGGGTGCCGGTGGGGCAATCCGGCCAAAACGTCCGCCCGTTCTCCGTCGAGGGCGGGCAGCGGCGCGTCAGTGCGCCGTGAGCGCGCGCGCGCGGCGGCGCTCGAACCACGCGTGCGTCGCGAACGCGAACGCGACGCCGATCGCAGCGCCCACCACGACGTCGGACAGCCAGTGCCGGTCGAGATACACGCGCGACGCGGCGACGAACACCGCGCCCAGCCAGAGCGGGATCGCGACGCGGCGGAAGCGCCGGGACAGCCCGGCGGCGACCACGAACGCGTTCGCCGCGTGGCTCGAGGGAAAGGCCGCGTTCGAACGCTTGTGCTCCCCGTCGGGCCGCTCGCGGAACGTCAGCCGCTTCAGTCCCTCGACCGCGAGGTTCGTACCCGCGATCGCCGCGAGCAGCTCGCGCGCCGTGGCCGGACCCGCCGGCCCCGTGAACGCCGCCACGGCGAGCAGGGCGCCGAGCACCACGGCCGGCTTGCCGATGTCGGACGCCGCGTGCATCGGCCTCTCCATCGCCGGCGTGCGCGCGGACTGCACGGCCGATCGGACCGCGTCGTCCATGCCCTGCAGGGGCCACGCGAGCGCGAGCGCCAGCAGCAGCGCCGCTCTCACCGGGCCGCCCCGGGCTCGACCAGGTCGGCCGGCGCGAGCGCACCCTCCACCCCGCGCGCCGCGCGCACGCGACGTCCGCCGCCGCTGCCGCCGAGTACTCGCACCACCTGGCCCGGCTGCAGCGTGATGCCCGCGCCGGACAGCTCCACTTCGCGCGCCACCGCCCGCTGCGGCGGACGCGACAACCACAGGTCCTGGGCGGGACCCGCCGCGGCGGTCACGAGCGCCAGCACCACCAGCGGGATCGCCCAGCGCCTGCGCGGCCATTCGAGCGACGCGCCCAGTGCGAGCGCGCACGCGAGGATGCCCCACTCCCACGAGGTCAGCGGCACGGGCCGCAGCCACAGACCCACGAGCCCGCCCGCCTCGCGCACGCGGTCGCCCGCCCAGCGCACCGACGCGCGGCGCGGTTCGCCCTGTTGCGCGGCGACCACCCACGCCGATGCCGGGCCCACCTGCCCCGTCTGCAGCGCCACCCACGCCAGGCGTGCCGCCACGTCGGGATCGCGTGACTCGCGCCACGCGCGCGCCCATTCCGCTTCCGCGGCCGGCAGCCGCCCCTCGCGCGCGGCGGGCATCCGCGCGCGCCACCCGGCTCGCGAGCGACGCGTCGCCCCCACTGGCAACCCGAACACGAGCGCCAGCAGTGCCAGCACCACCGCCGCCGCGGCCATTGCCCACTCGCGCGTGCGTGCCGCGGGCGGCAAGGCCTGCCGAGGTTCCACGAGCCGGCGCCGCAAGGTCGTCCTCGCCCCCGGTGCGGCCGCCGCCGAAGGCGCCGCGGCGATCTCCTCGCGCAATCGCATCATGCGCTGGCCGCGGCTGTTCTCGGCCCACGCTGCGCCTCGTCGGCGGCGCGCCAGTCCGGACCGGCAGCCCCACCGCGCGCAGCCACTGGCGCCGCCGCGCGCGTTCCGGCGCGTCGACCGGCGCCGAGCGTGCGCGACGCACGAGTTGCACGCCGCGCCGGCCAGCAGCTCCAGCGCGAGCATCAGCCCACGCGCGCGGGCTTCGCGCCGGGCGAAGCCGCGCTTCGCGAACACGGCGGGGAACGCGTCGGCTTCGGCCGCACCCGGGTGCGCGCCGCGTTCACGTCCAGCTCGACCGGCGGCAGCGACGCCGTGCGATACGCGCCCGCCGCGGGGTCGAACCACGCGAACGGCGGGGCCGCGATCTGCAGCCGGCCCGTGCGGCGAGGCAGCACGGTCCACGAGAACCGCCGCCGCCCGGGCGTGGTCTCGCCCGGCGCCGCGAGGCTGTCGTCCGTGGTGCTGCCGAACACTTCGTACCCCGGCCCGCCGAGTTTCGGCGTGTGCAGCAGCGGCAGGTTGCCCGCGCCGCGCACGTCGAGCGACACCGTCACCGGCTGGTCGGCGGTGGCGTGCGAACGGTCGCACGACCACGACACCGCGAACGCCCCCACGCCCCCGTCGAAACCGTCCGGCGCCCCGGGCGGCAGCGGGCGCACGCGCACCGGCACCGACTGGCTCACCAGTTCCATGGGCCGCCCGCCGCCGAACGCGAAGCCCGGCAACCCGGACGCCGGCGTGACCAGCCCGCGCGCGCGACCGATCGTGCCGCTGCCGGCCGCGAGCGGGTAGAGACGCTGGTGGCGCTCCACCACGAGCACGCGCCGCGGACCCTCGCGCGCCTCGTACTGCACCGGGTCGCTCCACGATTCGGTCCAGAACCCGGGCGTGGACGGGCTCTCGTACTGCGAGTCCTCCGACATGTCCACGCGCTGCACGAGCCGCACCGTCAGCCGGCAGAGCTGGCCCACGTACGGGTCGCGCGGCTCCATCTCCATGATCAGCGAGCCCACCGAGGCGCCGGCGCCGCGCGCCGCGCCGGACGACGCGCCGGGCGCGGCCGAGGGACCCGGCGACGACGGCGCGGCCACCACCAGCGTGCGCGCCCCGCCCATGAACGCCTGGCGGCCCACGGTCACGCGAATCGGGCCGATCGAGTACCGGCCCTCGTCCATGCCCGCGATCTCGACGCGGAACTGGACTTCGCTCGTGCTCTTGCCGTTCACCCAGCTGAAGCTCTGCGAACGCGACGTGCCGAGCAGCTCGAGACCGTCGGGCACCTGCACCTGCGGTTCCTGCACGGCTCCGTCGGGGTCGCGCACCGTGATCAGCAGTGCGGTGCTGGAGCCCGCTTCGATGCGCTCGCGTTCGAGCCGGGCCTCGAGCTGCGTCGCCGCGCGGACGGAATCCGTCACGCCCGCGAGCAGCACCATCACCAGTGCGGCCCGGCCGAGTCGGCGCATCACCAGTCCTTCCCCTTCCGGTCGCGGAGCACGCGCATGCGCTTCAGGCGCGCCTGCTCCAGCTTCTCGAGCTCGCCGAGCGACGACAGGAGCTGCTCGGCCTGCTGCTTCGTCATGCCCGGCATCCCCTGGCCGTTCGGGCCCGGGCTCGGGTTGTTCTGCTGCGGCGACGGCGCGTTCGGCGCGTTCTGCGGCTGCGGGTCCTGCGGTCGCGGCGGCGACTGCGCGTCGGGCTTCGGCTGCGGCTGGTCCTGATCGCCGTTCTGGCCCGGCGAGGGCTTCGGCTGCGGGTTCGGCTTCGGGTCGTCCTTGCCGAGAGACTGCTTCTGCCGCCGGCGCAGCAGCTCGTAGTTGAAGCGCGCGTCGGCGTCGTCGGGGTCGCGCTCGATCGCACGGCGCAGCTCGCCGAGCGCGCGTTCGATCTCGCCGCCCTGCCCGAGCAGCGTGCCGAGGTTGTAACCCGCGGTCTGGCCGGCGGGGCCGGGATCCGCGGCGAGCCGCGACAGCTCCTGCGCCGCCTCCGCGGGTCGGCCCGCGAGCGCCCGTGCGGTGGCGAGGTTCCCGCGCAACGGCACCGGGCCGCCCTTGCGCGCGCGGAGCGCGTACAGCGACTCGGCCTGTGCCCAGCGGCGCGCACGAAACGCCGCGTCGCCGCGCGCCCCACGCTCTGTGCCGAAGCGGGTGCGGGCCACACGCACGCCCACGCGAGCACCAGCAGCGCCGCGGCCCCCGCCGCGCCGGCGGCGCGCGCCGGCGGCGCCGGCGGCCGATGGCGGCACGGCCCGCGGCGCGGCGCTGGCGGTGGCGCGCCAGTTCCGCGCCCAGCAGCAGCAGCGCGAGCGCGCCGAACCATCAAGCGCGCCATCGGGCGCTCGATCAGCCGCATGCCGTGCGAGCCGGCGCGCGGGCGAGCCGAGCGCGGTCACCAGCTGCGGCAGCTCGCCCCCGCGCGCGAGGCGAAGAACGCCGCGCCCCGCGTGCTGCGGCCGATCTGGCGAAGCAGGCGCTCGTCGAGCTGGCTGCGGACCACGTTGCCCTGCTCGTCCTTCTTCACGTCCACCGTGCGGCCCATCTCGTCCACCACGGGGATCACGTCACCCGACGCCGTGCCCACGCCCACCGTGAACACGCGCACGCCCGCGCGCTGCAGCTCGGGAATCGCCGACTCCGCGTGCTTCTCGTTGTCCTCGCCGTCGGTCCACACGACCATCGCCTGTTCCTCGCGCCGTCCCGCCGGGAGCATCTTGAGCCCCATGCGCAGCGCACGGCCGAGATCGGTGCCGGGCGTGGTCACGGCGCCGCTGCCGAGCGTCCCGAGCACGAGCCGTACGGCCGACTGGTCGAGGGTCAGCGGGCACACGCGTACGGCATCGCCCGCGAACGCCACCACGCCCACGCGGCTGCCGGGAAGGCGGTCGAGCAGCGCGTACGCCTCGCGCCGCGCCTCCTCCAGCCGCGACGGCGCCACGTCGCGCGAGTCCATGCTCGTGGACACGTCGATCACGAACACGACGTCGCTGCCCTGCGCCTGGCGTCGCACGGCCTCGCGCCCCCACTGCGGCCCGGCCGCGCCCAGCACGAGCGCCGCCACCGCGCCCAGCCGCAGCGCCAGCCCCAGCCGGCGCGCGCCCGGCGCGTGGTGCGCGGTCAGCGCCTTGCCGCTCTGGTCGCCCACGAGCAGGCGCAACGAGCGGCTCGCGCGCCGCATCGCCAGCACCTCCACGAGGGCCAGCGGCAGCAGGGCGAGCAGCGCCCAAAGCCAGATCGGGTGGTCGAAGCTCATGGCGCGCGGAAGGCCCAGGTGGCGGAGGACAGCACGTACGCGGCGAGGATCGCCGCGGCGATCGCGAGCAGCGTGGGCCCGAGGTCGTGGTACTCGCGGTAGACGGTGGCGCGGATCGGTGCGCGCTCCAGCCGGTCGATCTCGGAGTAGATGCCCGCGAGCGCGGCCGAGTCCCCGGCGCGGAAGAACCGCCCGCCCGTGCGGCGCGCGATCTCGATGAGCGGCCGGTCGTCCACGCTCACGGGCTGCATGACGACGCGCGTGCCGAACACCGGGTCGGGCACCGGCACGGGCGCGAGCGACGGGCGGCCCACGAGCACGGTGTACACCTTGACGCCGAGTGCGCGCGCGAGGTCGGCGGCCGTCAGCGGGTCGATCGCGCCGCGGTTGTTCTCGCCGTCGGTGAGCAGCACCACCACCTTGCTCGGCGTGCGGCTCTCGCGCAGCCGCTGCACCGCCGTCGACAGGCCCATGCCGATCGCGGTGCCGTCCTCGGCGAGCCCGAAGTCGAGCCCGCCGAGCAGCTCCACGAGCGTGTCGTGGTCGAGCGTGAGCGGGCACTGCGTGAACGCCGTGGCCGCGAATCCCACGAGCCCCACGCGGTCGTGCGTGCGGCCCTTCACGAACTCGCGCGCGGTGTTCTTCGCCACCTCGAGCCGGTTGCCGCCGCCCATGTCCTCGGCGCGCATGCTCGGCGAGATGTCGATCGCCAGGCAGATGTCCACGCCCCGGCTCGCGATCTCGCTCTGGTCGAGACCCTGCTGCGGACGCGCGAGTGCCACCACCACCAGGACGAACGCGAACCACGGCAGCCACTCGAGCGCCGCGACGAGCGCCGCGAGCACGCCCGGCTTCTGCCCGGGCAGCCGCGCCCATCGCACCGCGGCGCGGCGCGTCTCCGGGTGACGCCGTCGCCACACGACCAGTGCCGGGATCAGCAGCAGCAGCGCGAGCACCCACGGTTGCTCGAAGCGCATCACGCCACCTCGCGGGGAGGTTCCGAGGCCGGCCGCGCGACGAACGCCTCCACGGCGTCCTCCGCGCGACGGGCTTCGGCCACGGTCAGCGGGGCGCGCGCGAACTTCACGCGGTCCCACAGCGACAGCAGCGCGGTCAGCCGCTCCAGCCGTTCGGCGCCGAGCGCTCCCGAGCGCAGGCGGTCCACGAGTTCCGCGCTGGTGTCGCCGGGGCGCGGCGTGACCAGCGTCTGCTCGAGGAAGCGTCGCGTGATGCGCGTGAGTTCGAAGGCGTGCTCGGCGAAGCGGCCCTGCTCGGGCAACTGGCGGTCCCGCAGGTCGGCGAGCGCGGCCAGGGCCTCGTCGGTCGGCGAACGGCGCGGCCCGCCGGGCGCGGCCACCGGGGCCGGAGCCACGACCGGCCGGCGGTGGCGGCGGCGCAGCCACGTGATCAGCGCCACGATCGCCGCGATCGCCAGCACCACAAGGGCCACCCGCGTCCACGGCACGCGCTCCCACCACGGCGCGGCGTACGGGCCGCGCACCGGGCGCAGGTCGGCGTTACTGTCGGCGGCCGACAACTCGCTCGCCACGACCACCGACACCACGGGCAGCCGCCCGCGGACGGCGTTCGCGCCCGAGCCCACCTCCAGCGTCAGCCCGGGCAGCGACGTGCGACCGGGCGTGAACACCTGCACGCTCGTCTCCACCCACACGCTGTCGACGGGATCGCCCCAGTGCCGCGAGGCGTCCGGCGGGTGCGTGGTCATCTGCCGTCCGGCGTGCACTTCGCCCCACGTGAGCTCGCCGCCCGAACCCGGCGGCTCGAACCGCACCGGCGTGCCCTGCGGCACGAGCACCCAGCCGCGGTAGACGAAGCGCGCGCCCACCGGCGCGACCGCGGGCGACACCGACGCGTGCAACGGGTGGTGCGGATGCGACGCGGCGGCCTGCGGCCCGGACGCGAGCTGCGTCGACAGCGGCACGTCGCCCGCGGTGGGCGCCGCGGCCGCGGTGGTGGCTGCCGCCAGCAGGGCGAGCGCGGCGATCACGCCGCCCCCCGCCGCGCCCGCTTCGAGCCGAACCAGCGCATCAGCTCCGGCAGGTACGAGCGGTCGGTGCGCAGCTCCAGGACCGGCACGCCCACGCGTCCGAGCACCTGCTCCATCTCGCGGCGCCGTTCGCGCGCGCGCGCGGCGTACGCGCGGCGCACGCTCTCGCGGCCGGTGTCCACGAGCTCGCGGCGCCCGGTCTCGAGGTCCTCCAGTTCCACCCAGCCCACGGACGGCAACTGCTCGTCGCGCGGGTCGCGCAGCAGCATCGCCGTGACCTCGTGACGACGCGCGAGCACGCGCCAGTCCCGGTGGTCGAGCCGGTCCTCGAAGTCCGAGAGCCAGAACACGAGCGAGCGGCGGCGCAACGCGCTCGCCGCGAACCGCGACGCCGCACCGAGCCGCGTGCCGGTGCTGGCCGGCTCCACCACGAGCAGGTCGCGCAGCAGCCGCAGCAGGTGCGTGCGGCCGCGCGCCGGGCGCACGAAGTGCTCGACGTCGCCCGCGGCCAGCATCAGGCCCACGCGATCGTTGTTGCGCACCGCGGCGAAGCCGAGCACGGCGGCCAGTTCGGCGGCCAGCTCGCGCTTGGCCTGCGCCCGGGTGCCGAACCGCATGGAGGCGGACACGTCCACGGCGAGCATCACCGTGAGCTCCCGCTCCTCGACGAAGCGCTTCACGAACGGCTGGCCGAGGCGCGCGGTGACGTTCCAGTCGATGTCGCGCACCTCGTCGCCCGGCACGTACGGACGCACCTCCTCGAACTCCACACCGCGGCCCTTGAAGACGCTCTCGGACGAGCCGGCGAACACGTCTTCCACCAGGCGGCGGCTGCGGATCTCCAGTCGGCGGACCTTGCGAAGCAGTTCCGCGGTCGACATCAGGGCACGCGCACCTGCTCCAGGATGCGGCGGCCGACCTCCTCGCCGTCCACCCCTTCGGCCTCGGCCTCGTACGACACCTGCAGGCGATGCCGGAGCACGTCGAGGGCGATCGCCTTCACGTCCTCGGGCAGCACGTACGGCCGTCCGCGCACCAGCGCGTGCGCCTGCGCGGCCTTGACCATGAACAGCGTGGCGCGGGGCGACGCCCCGTGCGCGATCAGCGTGTCGAGCGCGAGACCGAAGTCCTTCGGGCGCCGGGTCGCGTGCACCAGGTCGAGCACGTACTCCTGGATCTTGTCGTCCACGTACACGCCCGTCAGCGCCTCGCGCGCCTCCAGCACCTGCTCCCGCGTGGCCTGCGGCTGCAGCGACGGCAGCTGCGCGAGCCCGGCGCGGCGGAGGATCTCCTTTTCCTCGGCGCGCTCGGGGTAGCCGATCTTCACCTTGAGCATGAAGCGGTCGCTCTGCGCCTCGGGCAGCGGGTACGTGCCCTCCTGCTCGATCGGGTTCTGCGTGGCGAGCACCAGGAACGGGCTCTCGATCGGGAACGTGGTGTCGCCGAGCGTGACCTGCCGCTCCTGCATCGCCTCGAGCAGCGCCGACTGCACCTTCGCGGGCGCGCGGTTGATCTCGTCCGCCAGCACGAGGTGCGCGAACACCGGGCCCTTCTTGGCGGTGAACGAGCCGTCGCGCGGGCTGTACACGAGCGTGCCCGTGAGATCGGCGGGCAGCAGGTCGGGCGTGAACTGGATGCGGTGGAACTTCAGGCCGAGCGCCTGGGCGAGGCTCGTGGCGGCGAGCGTCTTCGCCAACCCGGGCACGCCTTCCAGCAGCACGTGGCCGCCCGTCAGCAGACCGATCAACAGCCGGTCCACCATCGGCTTCTGGCCCACGACCGCGCGCCCCACCTCGTCGCGCACTCGGCTCAGCAACTCGCCCGCGCGCTCGATGCGACGGGCCGACACGCTGTCGACGGTCATGCGTTCCTTCCTGGAATGGACCTGGCCGGCATGGAGAGTGGGCGGAGTATAGCCATCGGCCCGTCGCGGTCCAGCGTCACGATCCCGCGTGTCCCCTCGGCCGCGGGGCGGCCGGTCCCGAACTCGTCAGGCGGCGGTGCGCAGGGTGGTCGTCGCGGGCGCCTCGCCCACCCACTGGGCCAGCACCACACGCGCGTCGGCCGCTTCGAACGGAGCGTCGAGCGACTCGAGCGTGCTCAGCCGGTTCACGCGGCGGACGATCTCCTGCATCGCATCCGCCTCGCGGGTCTCGCTGCCCGGGCGGCGCACCGCCAGCATCAGCTCGTGCACCCGCAGCCGCGCGAGCGGCTCCACCGCCATCTCGCGGCGATAGGCGTCCGCCGCCGCGCCGAGGCACGCCCGCGAGTCGGACCAGCGCCCCGCGGCGGCGGCCTCGAGGGCCGCACGATGCAGTCGGGCGCCGGGCACGAAGCCGGGCAGCGTGCGATGGAGCAGGCGGAGCAGAGTGGTGTCGAGCATGGTGGTGTGCTCCGCCGGAAGCGCCGGTCGAGCACGGTGAGGAACTGCACGATCGGTGCCACGCCTCCACCCCGCTTTGGCGCGGAAAGCCCCGGGGGCGCCCCTCGCGGAACGCCCCCGGCATTGCATTTCGACATCCGTGCCGCCCCGGACTGCACGCCCGGTTCAGCTCCTCCGGACCACCGGCTGCCAGCTGAACAGCGGGAAGTCCCGCACCAGTTCGACCACCTTGCGCTCGATCTCGCGGCCGACGGCCTCGTCCTGCGGCTTGTCGAGCGCCTGCGCCATCCAGGTGCCCACGAGCCGGAACTCGTCCGGGCCGAAGCCTCGCGTGGTCAGGGCCGCGGTGCCCACGCGGATGCCGCTCGTCACCCACGGCTTCTGCGGGTCGTTCGGCACGGCGTTCTTGTTCACGGTCATGTGCGCCCGGTGCAACGCCTCCTCGGCCTGCTTGCCGGTCATGCCGCGGCGCCGCAGGTCCACCAGGATCAGGTGATTGTCCGTGCCGCCCGACACCAGGTCGAAGCCGTTCGCGAGCAGCGTCTCGGCGAGCACCTTCGAGTTCTCCACCACGCGACGCGCGTAGTCGCGGAAGCCGTCCGTGAGCGCCTCACCGAAACACACCGCCTTCGCCGCGATCACGTGCATGAGCGGCCCGCCCTGCAGACCGGGGAACACCGCCTTGTCCACCTTCTCGGCGACGTCGGCGCGGCACAGGATCACGCCGCCGCGCGGACCGCGCAGCGTCTTGTGCGTGGTCGTGGTGACGATCGCCGCGTGCGGGACGGGGCTCGGGTGCACGCCCGCCGCCACCAGGCCGGCGATGTGCGCCATGTCCACCACCAGCGTGGCGCCCACTTCGTCGGCGATGCGCCCGAAGCGTTCGAAGTCGATCACGCGCGGGTAGGCGCTCGCACCCGCAACGAGCAGGCGCGGCCGGTGCTCCTTCGCGAGCGCCTCCACCTGGTCGTAGTCGATGATCCCGTCCTCGGGGCGCACCCCGTACTGCACCGCCTTCCAGAGCTTGCCGGTCACCGACACGCTGTGGCCGTGCGTGAGGTGGCCGCCGTGCGCGAGGCTCATGCCGAGCATCGTGTCGCCGGGCTCGGACACCGCGAGGTAGGCGGCCAGGTTCGCCGACGCCCCCGAATGCGGCTGCACGTTCGCGTGGTCGCAGCCGAACAGCTGCTTCAGCCGGTCGCGCGCGGCGTTCTCGGCCACGTCCACGTACTCGCAGCCGCCGTAGTAGCGCTTGCCCGGCAGACCCTCGGCGTACTTGTTCGTCATCACGCTGCCCGTCGCTTCCAGCACGGCGTCGCTGACGAAGTTCTCCGAGGCGATCAGTTCGAGCTGGCCGGCCTGCCGCTGCTGCTCGCGGGCGATGGCGTCGTGGATCGTCGGATCCTGTTCACGCAGGGACACGGCGTCACCTTCCGGTGTGAGGGTGGTCCTTCTCGTACTGGGCGATCTTGTCCACGCGGCGCTGGTGGCGGCCCCCGGCGAACGGCGTGTCGAGCCACGTGCGCAGCCACTGCAGCGCGGCGTCGCCCGGCGGCGACGTCTTCGCGCCCAGCGCGAGCACGTTCGAATCGTTGTCCTGCCGCGTGAGACGCGCGGTTTCGTCGCTCGTCACGACCGAAGCCCGCACGCCGTCGACCTTGTTCGCGGCGATGCTCGCGCCGATGCCGGTGGCGCACACGACCACCCCGCGATCCACGTCGCCGCGCGCCACGCGCTCGGCGACGGGAATCGAGAAGTCGGGATAGTCCACGCTGACGTCGGCCGAGTCGGTGCCGACGTCCACCACCTCGTGGCCGAGCCGCTGCAGCTCCGCGCGCACCCGCTCCTTCAGCGGATAACCCGCGTGGTCGCTGCCGATGGCCACCTTCACGAGCGGGGCGCCGCCGCGGCCACGGGAACGTTCGTCAGCCACGAGGCGTGCTTCGGGTTCTCCCCGCGCACGGCGGCGAAGTACGCGTCCTGCAGCGCCTTCGTCACCGGGCCGCGCTCGCCGCTGCCCACGACCAGCTTGTCGACGAGCGTGATCGGCGTCACCTCGACGGCCGTGCCCACGAAGAACAGTTCGTCGGCCGCGTACAGCATCTCGCGCGGCATGGCCTGCTCGCGCACCTCGTAGCCCAGCTCCTTCGCCAGCTTGATCACGCTGTCGCGCGTGATGCCCATCAGGATGCTCGACGCCACGCCCGGCGTGTACAGGATGCCCTTGTGCACCACGAACAGGTTCTCGCCCGAGCCCTCGCTGATGTAGCCGTGCGGGTCGAGCGCGATCGCCTCGGCGTAGCCGTCGTCGGCCGCTTCCAGGCGCAGCAGCTGCGAGTTCAGGTAGTTGCCGCCGGCCTTCGCCATCGCCGGCAGCGTGTTCGCGGCCATGCGCGCCCACGTCCCGACCTTCACCGACACGCCCTTCGCGAGCGCCTCGTCGCCGAGGTACTTGCCCCACGGGTAGGCCGCGATCGCCACGTCGATCGGCACGCCGATCGGGTTCACGCCGATGTTCTCGTAGCCGCGGTAGACCAGCGGCCGGATGTAGCACTCGTTCAGGCGGTTCACCGCGACCGTCTCGATGCACGCGCGCTCCACCTGTTCGCGCGTGAACGGGATCTTCATGCGGTACACCTTCGCCGAGAAGAACAGCCGCTCGATGTGGTCCTCGAGCCGGAAGATCGCCGTCCCCGACTTCGTCTGGTACGCGCGGATCCCCTCGAACACGCTCGAACCGTAGTGCAGCACGTGGGCGAGGACGTGCACCTTGGCTTCGTCCCACGCGACGAACTGCCCGTTCATCCAGATCTTGTCCGTCTTGGTCATCGGCATGGCTCACCTCGGGAGTCGGACGTCCGAAACCCGCCTGCGCGGTGCGCGGACCCTAGGCCGACCGGGTTCGCAGCGCCTGCCGCACGTGCGGGGCGATGCGTTTCACGTGGCGCCGGATACGACGCCAGCACTCCTCGTACGCTTCCCGCGAACCCCCGAACGGATCGGAAACCGGCAGCGCCGGATCCCCGGGCTCGGGCCATTCGCTGATCAGATGCACCTTCTCGACGGGCGCCCCGAGGGCCTCCAGCGCGACCCGGTGCAGCGGTTCCATCACGAACACCCAGTCCGCCGCGCGCACCTCGGACACCGTCACGCGACGCGAACGATGGGCCGCCAGGTCGAGGCCTTCCCGCGCCGCGACCGCCACCGACCCTTCGCTCGCGGGCTGGCCGTCCCAGGCCGACGTTCCCGCGGAACGCACTTCGACGCGCTCGCCGTCCGCTCCCAGCTCGTCGCGCAGGGCGGCCGCGGCCAGCGGGCTGCGGCACGTGTTGCCCGTGCACAGGAAGAGCACTCGAATGACGGGATCGGCAGGCGACATGCGTGCGGAGGATAGGCGGGCGTCGGAAGGTGCGCAAACTTCGCGCGCGTGTTCAGGCCGAACGTCGTTCGGTGAGGTCCTCGTGATCTCCGAGAAGGGATCGCACCTCGAACTCGCCGCGGCGCAGCAGGCGTGGCTTGTCCCCGCTCATGTCCACGAGCGTCGAAGGAACGCCGCCGGTGCGCGGCCCGCCGTCGAGCACGAGGTCGAGCTGGTTGCCGAACACGGCCACCACCTCCTGGGCGTCGTTCGCCGGCGGCTGGCCGGTGAGATTCGCGCTGCTCGACACCACCGGCCCGCCCACGCGCGCGAGCAGCGCGAGCGACAGCGGATCCTTCGGGCAGCGCAGCGCGATCGTGCCGCTCTCGCTCTGGATGCTCTTCGGAACGATCGCCGCAGCACGCAGGATGATCGACAGCGACCCCGGCCAGCCGTGCTGGATCAGGCGCGCCGCGAGCGGCGGCACCTCGAGCGCGAGGCCCCAGGCCTGGGCGGGATCGGGGATCAGCGCGGTCACCGCGAGCGAGCGCTGCCGGCGCTTGAGGCGCGTGATGAGATCCACCGCCATGACGTCGAACAGCGAGCAGCCCAGGTTGTAGAACGCGTCGGTCGGGAACGCGATCACGCCGCCGCGCAACACCGCTTCGGCCGCGGCGTCGAGCGCGCGGCGCTCGGGGTTCGACGGATCGACGCGCAGGACTTCCATCACTTCACCTCGCCGCCGCCGCCATGCGGGCGGCGTGGGTTTCGAGACGTTGCGCCAGCGCACGATCGCGCAACGCGAGGATGCGGAGCGCCAGGTGCGCCGCGTTGCGCGCGCCCCAGCCGCCCACCGCGAGCGTGCCCACCGGCACGCCGGGCGGCATCTGCACGGTGGAGAGCAGCGCGTCGAAGCCGGCGAGCGGCGTGCTCGCGAGCGGCACGCCGAGCACGGGCAGCCGCGTGTGCGCCGCCATCGCGCCGGCCAGGTGCGCGGCGCCGCCCGCGGCGGCGATCACCACTTCGATCCCGCGAGCCTTCGCGGTCTTCGCCCAGCGCGCCGCCGCCTCGGGCGTGCGATGCGCGGAGCGCACCGCGATCTCGCAGCCCACACCGAAGTCGGCCAGCACCTTCGCGGCCTCCTCCATCACCACGCGGTCCGACTCGCTGCCCATCACGATGCCCACGCGCACGGCCGCGGGCTTCCTGGCTCGGATCGCCACGTCTAGTCTCCTCCCCCGGCGCCACGCTCCGCGCCCACGAGCGCCGCCGCGATGTCGTGCCGGCACCGCCAACCCGTTCCCGAAAGCGTCGCGATCGCCTCGTACGCCCGTGCGCGCGCGTCGGCCGCGTCGTCGGCCACCGCCGTCACGTAGGCCGCGCGGCCCCCGCGCACCCGCCAGCGATCGCCGTCGCGCGCCGTGCCCGCGTGGAACACGTGCACGTCCGTGAGCGACTCCAGCGCGTCGAGTCCCTCGATCACGCCGTCGCCCCGCGCGCCTTCCGGGTAGCGCTCGTCCACGAGCCCACCGTGACGGCCGTGCGCGCGTCCGGGTGCACCACGCGCGGGTCGAGTTCGCCCGCGGCCGCGCTCGCGAGCAGGCGCGCCAGCGAACCGCCGGTCACCGCGAGGAGATCGATCAGGTCTCGATCGCCAGCGCGCGTTGAACTGATCACCGCGCGGACCGGCTGCCGGGCGTGCATGAGCCCGCAGTAGAGCGCGCCCTTGAACGGCCGCGCCGCGCCGCGCCATCTCCGCCAGTACCGGTGCCACGACGTGACGACCGATGCCGTCGAGCGCCGCCGGCGTCAGCGACGGCGTCGGCGCGTACGCGCCCATGCCGCCGGTGTTCGGCCCGCGGTCGTCGTCGTGCGCGCGCTTGAAGTCCCGCGCCGGCGGCAGCAGCGCCCAGTCGCGCCCGTCGCACACGGCCATCACCGATGCCTCCTCGCCCGCGAGGAAGCGCTCCAGCACCACGCGTCGGCCGCTGTCGTCGAAGCGGCCCGACTCGAGGCAGTCGCGAACGAATCGCTCGGCCTCCGCGCGGTCGTCGCTCACGAGCACGCCCTTGCCCGCGGCGAGCCCGTCGGCCTTGACCACCCAGCGCGGCCCGGAAGCGCGGTCGAGCTGCCCGGCACGGCGTCGTCCGCGCGCTCGAACGCCCCGCCGTCGGCGGTCCGGCATCGCCCGCCGCGACACACACCTGCCGCGAACCACTGCTCGATTCGAGGCGCGCGGCATCGCGCGAGGCGCCGAACACCGGCACGCCGGCGGCGGCGAGCGCGTCGGGCCATCCACGAGCCCGGCCGCATCGGTCTCCCGCACCGCCAGCCGCTCGAAGCGGCGGCCCATGCCGTCGTTGCCCGGAGCCACGAGCACCGTCGACACCTCGGGATCGCGCGCGAGACGCCACGCGAGCGCATGCTCACGTCCGCCCGCGCCCACGACGAGCACGCGAAGAGAGGTCACGGGCGCAATCTAGGTTCGGCCCCGGGGCGGGTCAAGAACCGTGAGCGCCCCGGCGGCGGCCTCGAATGCGCGGCCACTCTCGCCCGCCCACGCCCGCGGCGCGCCCCCGTCCCACCAGGCGAGCCCGAAGTCCACGCCGAGCCGCTCGGCCGCCTCGCGCGACGCCCGGGCGCGCGCCGGCGCGTCGAGCGCCCGCACGGCGTCGTCCGCGCGCTCGAACGCCTCGCCGTCGGCGGTCGGCACGCCCGCCGCGCGACACACCTGCTTCGCGAACCACTTGCTCGATTCGAGGCGCGCGGCATCGCGCGAGGCGCCGAACACCG
>JBGAOB010000079.1:0-15986 GCA_044222045.1 Candidatus Eiseniibacteriota bacterium | reverse complement strand
GCTCGCGAACGCCACGCGTCCGTCGGGGATCCAGCACGGGTCCGCGTCGTCGTAACGCTTGAAGCGCCGCGCGCTGACGGGCCCGTAGTACGCGGCGATCTCGGCGTCGGCGCGGTCGCTGCGCGTGAGCGGCCGCACGTGCGAGCCGTCCGCGTCGGCGAGCCACAGGCGCCACGGTTCGCCCGCGTGCTCCACGGCGGCGAACGCGAGCGTCTTCGCGTCGTAGGACACGGCGGGGTCCGCCACGTCGAAAAAGCGCCCCGCCGGCAGCAGTTCACGCACGGCGCCGTTGCGATCACGGATCATCAGCTTGCCGCCCGCGGACGCGAAGCGACCGTAGGGCCCGAGGCCCGGCACCTGCTCGTCGCCGACCGGCTGGCGAGACACGAACACGATGGGCGGCAGGCCGCCCGTGCCGCCGCCCGAAAGCGTCACCGCGAAGGCGGCGAGCACCACGACGAGCGCGGCGAACCGAAGGAAGGGGAGGTTTCGCATGGCGCGGGAAACTAACGCCGCGCGCGTCGGCGTCGCTACGGCGGATCCGCCGCGTTCTCCCGCGGGGCGGCGGCCGGTGCCACCCGCGCTCCATCCCGCGGGGCCGCTCGTGCGTGGCTCGGGCGGCGCGGACGGCCATCGGGCACCCGTGCGCGCGGACGATGCGACCGGCGGGAGCGGCCGTCGCGCGCCCGGGCCGCGGCCGGGCCGCGGGGAGTGCCGGGCGCGGGACGGTAGGCGCCCCGCGCGGGCGGGTCGTCGAGCAGCAGCCGTGACCGGCGCGTGTATGAGCGTGTGAGGTCGCCCATCAACGGGCCTCTCGCAGCAGCCGGTCCACCTCGGCCATCGCTCGCGCGGCGGCCTCCCCGGACTGCAGAACGTCGGCAGGCGAGTGGCCGCGTGAACGAGCATGACGGGCGGCGGCGAGGGCGCGCGCTTCGCTCGCGGTCGCATCCCGGTGCAGCTCCGCCGCGGGCCTCCGCCCCTCGCGTCTCTTCTGCAGCGCGGCCTCGATCTTCCCCTGCACGAACGCCTCGCCGTACGCGCGCTCGGCCTCCAGTTGGTCGTGCGGAGCGCAGTGCAGCGTCAGGTTCGCGGCGGTGTTCGGGCCACCCTTCGCGAACGGGATCCTGTGATGGAACCGCAGTCGCGTGCGCGAGCCACACCGATGGCCGTCGTCACTCACCCACGTGCAGGCGCCTTCGTCACGCACGAACACCTCGCAGCGGTCGGCGGGCGACGTGTGTCGCGGGTCCTTGGGATCCTGCGCGCTGCGCAGCCTCGCGCCCTTGCCGAACTTGCGGCGCTCGAGATGGTCGACCAGCGAGCGGAGCGCGCGCTTCAGCACCTCGGGCACGTCGCCACCGGGCACGGCGTCGCTCAGCAGCGCCTGCGCATAGCGCAACAGGTCGTGTGTTTCCTGGTCGACGGTGACCTGGACCATGTGCCGCCCGGGCGACAGGGGCTCGATCCGCGGAAACTGCGGAACGGGTTGGATCGACACGAGTTCGGGCTGCGGCCGCGATGCGGCTACTGGTTCCGGAACCAGTTGGGCAGCCTGTTCGGACTGGCTTGCGGCGCTCGGACCTGACGCCGCGGCCCTGGCGGACTCGCTCTCGGCCCCCGCAGTGACGGGCACGCTCTCGGCCAGTGCCGCGTTCGTGAGCCCGGACCGCACGGGCACGATCACCGTCTCCACGTCGGGCTCGGGGAAGTACTTCGCGAGCACCAGCTTGATCTCGCGCTTGGTCCTGTTCGTGGCCTCCGAGAGCAACAGCTCGACGTTGTCCGGCTGCAGCCGCGGCACGAGCAGGATGGCGCCCGACAGGTGGAGCCGGCCGTCGGCGATCATCTCGAGGAGGACCGGGAACTTCCGCGCCGCCCGGGCGACCTGGATGCGCTTGAACGCCATGTCCTCCGACATGTGGAGGACGCCCAGGCAGTAGCGATACATCGAGCCGTAGCCCCGGCCACGATGCAGCTTCCGTACGTCCACCTCGCCGATCACCGCCAGCAACTCGGCGGTCGTCGCACGATCACGGGTGGCGAGTTCAGCCAACAACGAGAGCAGCGCGGCGTTCCGGTGCGAATCGAAGGACCACTTCGACATCACGACACTCGCTTCGGGGGCGAGTCTTCGCGGGGCGTGATCTTTCTACCACGCACGTTTTCGGCGCACGCACACGCCCGCACGCCGCGCATCGCGCGCGGACCCTCGCGAAATCGCATCGCGTGCGCTTCGCGCCGTGCACGCGCGCGTCACGCGCGCACACGCGGAACGACGGAGCGCGTCCCGCAGCCCGACCGCCACTCACGCGCGAGCGCGTCAATTCAATTCAACGCAACGGTCGGGATGGTCGCTCAGCCATGCTGGGCGGAGGACCACGGCGGCCGAGGTTCGGACAGCTCCCCTACCGGGCTACTTCGCCACGACCGCTCGACGTTTCAGAACGGTCGCCTTCCGAACACCACGAACCGTGCGAGCACCACTGCGGCCAGGAGGCTCGTCCACGCGAGGAGCGGTATCGGTCTCACATCGGCGAGCAGCCGTATCCCACCGAATGCAAGTGCACCAGCGCCGAGCGCTGCGATGACGCGAAGCCACATCACCAACTCCTCCCGTCGGCGGGCCTGGCTCGCGCGCGAAGCCAGCCCGCGCGTTGGATACATGCCTCATCGGGTGAGTAGTCGCAGCCCGGTTCCATCCGGCCGAATGGTCGTCAACTCGCGCCCGGCGGCGCCTGCGATGGAGACCACCAGCCGGGCGCCGTCGGGCGACCAGTCGACCTGCCCCTCACCCCAGACAAGTGGATGATCGTTCGCTCCACTCGTGTCCGCAATCCAGAACTGCGGCGTCACTCGACCGGACCGTCCAGGCAGCCAGCGGTTCCATGCGACTCGAGACCCCGTTCCGTCCCAGGCGGGCGCACGATCTTCGTTCGAATCGCTGTTGACCCGGCTGAGCAGCGCCCCTCCGAGAGTCACGATTCCGACCCCTCCGCCGGGCATGCCCGGCCCGCCGACGAGACAGAGCAGTGACTTGCCATCGGGAGACCATTCCGGGTCTCTACCGCCGGTCACCTGCCGCGGCGTACCGCCGGACGCGGGCACGACCCAGACGTCTGAGATGTCATCGAAGGCCAGTGAGTCGCCGTCCGGTGACCAGCTCGGGAAGTAGGCATATCCCAGACGTACGTTCCGGACCGAGTCCCCGTTCGAGGTGCAGACGAACAGGCCTTCCGGTGTGTCGTACGCGAGGCGCCGACCATCCGGCGACCACGCCACCGACCGGACGAAACCCCGGACCAACAGGCGTCGCCCGCCCCCATCCGCACCGATCACGTAGACGCCACTCGAAGGAGTTCCCCAGCCGGCCTTGTCCCAGTGCACAAATGCGATGCTGTCCCCGGCTGGCGACCACGCGGGTGAGCTGTCGCCGAAGTCGGCGTGCGGGCTGGTGGGTGCGCATGCGGACAACCCGAGTGAGCACGCGAGGATCACGATCCCGCACCACGCAGCACGCGACCACCGCCGGCATCCGCGCGAAACGCAAACTCGATGACGATGAACGGTCGGCATCCCCTACCCCTTCGACCCCCGCAGTCCCCGCATCGCCATCACTTCGCGCGCGACTTCCTCCACCGCCATGTACGACGCGTCGAGGCTGCGCCAGCCGCGTTCGTCCATCAGGCGGTTCGCCCGGATCACCTCGCGGGTCAACGAGCGCTGGTCCAGGTACTCCTGCATCGCGGTGGGATGGTTCACGCCCTGCGCGCGCGCCTCGCGCACCGTCATCAGCCGGATCACGTTCATGCGCAGGCCGATGACTTTTTCTGGATCGAGCGACAACAACTCGGGAGCAAGCGGGAGATCCGGCACCAGCGGCACGTTCGCGGCCTTCACGCCCTCGTACGCGAGATAGAAACAGGTCGACGTCTTCGACGACCGCGACACACCCACCAGCACCACGTCGGCCTGGTCGAGGTCGCGCAGACGCTGGCCGTCGTCGTGCGCGAGCGTGTAGTCGATCGCCACCTGCCGGTCGAAGCGCTCGCGGTCGGAGCGGTAGAGCAGGCCGGGCTTGGACCGCGGCGCGCGCTTGAACAGGTCGTGCAGCGCCGAGAACGCCGGGCCGAGCACGTCCACCGTCGGCACCGCGAGCCGCTTCGCCTGCGCGGCCAGCGCCTCGCGCGTCTCGTCGCCCACCAGCGTGTAGAACACGACCGCCCTGGCCTCGGCCGCCTCGCGCATCACCGATTCGACGCGCCGCGCCGTGCGCACCTGCCCGCGCCGCACCAGCCGCACCGGCAGCCCCTCGAACTGCACGACCGCGGCCTTCACCACCTGCTGGCAGGTCTCGCCACGACCGTCCGACACCGCGTACACCGTGGGTAGCTTCGCCCCCTTGCCCGCGGCCGCGCCTTTCACGACGCGCGCGCCTTCGTCAGTTCCACCCACGCGCGCAGGGTCTCCGCCACCGACCACGCCTGCGCCATGCAGCCCGCCGCGCGGTGCGGCGCGTCGCCGTCGGCCACCTCGGGCAGCGTGCCCACGCCGAAGCCGCGCATCAGTCCTTCCATGGGCGCGATCGTCGCGAGCGCCCCCGCCGCGTCGCCCGTCGCGCGCCAGCGCGCCAGCGCGTACGGCGGCAGCAGCCACGTCCACACCGTGCCCTGGTGGTACGCGCCGTCGCGTTCGCGTCGTCCGCCCGTGAAGACGCCGTGGTAGTCGCGATGCGTGGGCGCGAGGCTGCGCAGCCCGTGCGACGTCACGAGCTGCCGGCCCACCGCGTGCACCACCGCCAGGCGCTGCTCTTGCGGCAGCAGGTCCTCGCCGAGCGATACCGCGAAGACCTGGTTCGGCCGCACCGACGCGTCGTCGCCCGCGGGTCCGTCGAGCACGTCGTACAGGCCGCGCGTGTCGGCGTTCCAGAAGCGCGCGAACGACGCGCGCACGCGCTCGGCGCGCACCGCCCAGTCGGCGGGCGAGCGGCCCACGCGCGGCGCGAGCACCGCGAGCGTGCGCAGCGCCGCGTGCCAGAGCGCGTTGATCTCCACCGGCTTGCCGCGCCGCGGCGTGACCACCCACTCCTCCACGCGCGCGTCCATCCACGTCAGCGCCACGCCGTCCTCGCCCTGCGTCACCAGCCCGTCGGCCGGGTCCACGCGGATGCCGAAGCGCGTGCCCTTTTCGTATCCCGCGGCGATGCTCTCGAGCGCCGGCCACAGTTCGGCCAGCAGCGCGTCGTCGCCCGTCTGCTCCACCGTGGCGCGCGCCGCCTGGAACATCCACAGCGCCGCGTCCACCGTGTTGTACTCGGCCGGCGCCCCCTCGTCGGGCCAGTAGTTCGGCAGCATGCCCTGCGACACGTGGCGCGCGAACTGCCGCAGGATCGCCCGCGCGATCTCGGGCCGCCCGGTGGCGAGCGCCAGCCCCGGCAGCGCGATCATCGTGTCGCGGCCCCAGTCGGTGAACCACGGGTAGCCCGCCACCACGCTGCGACCGTCGGGATCGTCGGCGTGCGCGCGCGCCACCACGAACTGGTCGGCCGCCAGCACGAGCCGGCGGATCCAGTCGGGCGCCTTCTTCGCCACCGCGCCGTGCGCGCGGTCGAACGCGTGCAGCAGCGCGCGCTCGTGCTTCTCGCGCCGGCCGTGCGAGGCCGCCGCGCGTCGCGGCGACGCCGCGCCGGGCTCGAGCGCCGCCGACACGAGCCACGCCTCGCCCGGCGCCAGCGTGCGCTCGAGCGTGCCCGCGCTCCACAGGTCGGTGCGGTCGTCGAGCCCGCGCTCGGTCTCCACCGCCAGCGCGAAGTCGCGCACCCACGTGCCGCCCGCGGTGGCCGTGCCGCCCGCGCCGCGCACGAACACCGTCGGCGCGTCGTCGCGCATGCGGATCGCGAGCCCGTCGGGCAGCACCGACGCGTGCGGCTCGCCCGAGCCCTGCGTGGTCTCGTGGTGGTCGCGGCAGTCGGCGAGCGCCTCCAGCCGCAGCGTCAGCGGCGCCGCGGCCGTGACGAGCCGGTACTCCACGCGCGTCGCCTGCTCGCCCGGCTCCATCCACACGCGCTTCTCGAGCCGCGTCTCGCCCACCGCCCAGCGCCACACGGGCGTCGTGCCCTCGAGCGTGAACGACTCCAGGTGCAGGTGTCCCGCCGGCTCCACCACACCCGTGGCCCAGTGATTCGTGTCGAGCGCGATCCACGTGCCGTCCACGCACGCGCGCTCGGCGAGCTTCGCCAGCAGCAGCGTGCGGCGCACCGGCGGCTGCAGCGCCGCCACCAGCAGGCCGTGGTACCGGCGCGTGAGCGCTCCGCCCAGCGTGCCCATCGCGTAGCTGCCGAGGCCGTTCGTGACCAGCCACTCAAGGCGCCCGGCCTCGGCGGCGCGGCCGAGCACGTCGCGGCCGAAGAGGATGTCGGACATGGATCGCTCCGTGTTGGGGGACCGGCGGAAAGGTGCGCGCCGTGCGCGCGATGCGCAAGGGCGCACACCGGCGTCGCGCGTCGCCGGTCGCCGCCTACGCGCGCGGGGCGAGCCCCAGCGTCACCATCGGGATCCCGTCGCCCGTGCGCCAGCGGCGCTCGATCGCGAAGCCCAATCGCTCGTACAGCGCGATCGCCGGCGCGTTGCGCTCGCCCGTCGACACCGTCAGCCCGCGCGCTCCGTGCTGCGCCATCACGTGCCGCATCAGCGCCGTGCCGAGCCCGCGGCGGAACGCGTCCGGGTGCACGACCAGGGCGTCCACGTTCGGACGTTCGGCCGAGTGCGCGTCCACTTCGACCACCGCGAGCAGCCGACCGCCCTCGCGCACGCCGGCGAACGCACAGGGCGCCGAGCGCACCTGCTCCACCGTGCGGCCCAGCGGGAAGAAGTCCGCCACGCCGAGCAGCGCCGCCTCCACCGCGTACGCCGCCCGCATCACCGCGAGGATCTCCGCCGCGACCGACGCGTCCTCGTGGTCGAGCGCCACCACTTCGATCGGCGCGCTCACTTCTTCTTCAGCTGGTCCGCCAGGTCGGGACGGTAGCGGAGCGCGTCCTGCGGGCGGCCCAGTTCACGGTAAGCCACGAACAGGTCGTTGCGCGCGCCCTGCAGGAAGTTGTTCGTGCTGTCCACCTGCGGCTCCAGGATCCGGAACGCGGCCAGCGACTCGCGCTCGCCCTCGACGATGCGCCGCTGCATCAGCAGCACGCGGCCCAGCTTCACGCGCGTCACGCCCACGTTGTAGTGGTTCGCCGGCACCGCGCCGTCGTAGGCCACGAGCGCCTCGCGCAGGTAGCCCTCGGCCCGGCGCGGGTCGCCGGAGTTCATGAACAGGTCGCCGAGATTCGCGAGCGCGACACCCACCCGCTCGTGGTGCGGGCCGAAGCAGCGGCGGTAGATCTCCACCGCGCGGCGGTAGCGCTGCTCGGCGTCGCCGTAGCGCTCGGTCCAGATGTCGGCGTTGCCGAGGTCGGTGAGCACGCCCGCCACGCGCGCGTGGTCGGGGCCGTACGCGCGCTCGATCACCACGAGCGCGCCGCGCAGCAGCGAGTCCGCTTCCGCGGGCTTCTTCAGGAACTGCAGGTTGCGCGCCACCTGCACGGCCGCGTCGGCGGTCTGCGGGCTGTCGGGGCCGTACCAGCCGCGCACGATGTCGTACGCCTCGCGCAGGCTGGAGTCGGCCGCCGCGTAGCGGCCCAGCTGCGACTGCACGATGCCGATGTTGATGAGGTCGTCCGCTACGTGCGGATGCCGCGCCCCGTAGACCTGGCGGCTGATCCCCACCAGCCGGCGATTCAGCGAGTCCGACTCGGCCACGCGGCCCAGGTAGTAGTAGGAGTTCGCGAGGTCGCTGATCGTGGCGAGCAGCTCCGGCGTCGGCTTCGGTGATCGCGCGTACCGCCGGATGGCCTCCTGCTGCAGCGGCACGGCCTGTTCGAACTCGCCGCGGTCCGAGAGCACGCGCCCGAGGGTACCGATCGCGTCGGCGTGGCCACGGTGCTCGTCGGGCAGATCGCGCTTCGCTCTCGCCACCGCGTCGCGCGCGGCGCGCTCGGCATCGTCCCAGCGCTCCTGCGTGCTGCGGAGCATCGCGAAGCCGCACAGCGCGCTCACGACGTCCGCGGACTCGGTCGGCGGCGTGTGGCGTACGGCGCGCGAGAGCGCGGAGTCCGCCGCCGCCATGTCGCCGCGCGCCAGGAAGATCTCGCCGAGCGTGCGTTCGAGCGCCGCCTGCACCGCGGGCTCGGCGCCCAGTTCGCGCGCGTCGAGAAGCCCCTTCTCGAGCAGCGTCACCACGCGGAGCGTGTCGGTGGGGCCCGCCTGCGCGTCGCCGCCCTGGAAGAGCTCGGTCATGAACGACTGGATGCGTTCCGTGCGCCGGGCCTGCGCCTCGGCGCGGTCGCGCTCGGCGGCCAGTCGCAGCGTGTAGAAGGTGGTCATTCCCACGAGCACCACCAGCGCCGCGGCCGCCGCCGTCACCGCGCCCGCGTGCCGCCGGACGAACTTGCGGGCGCGATAGCCGAACGCGTCGCCGCGTGCGACCAGCGGCTGACCCGCGAGGTAGCGGTCGACGTCGGCGATCAGCGCGTCCACGGTGCGGTAGCGCCGCTCGATGTCGCGGTGCATGGCCGTGAGGCACAGCACGTCGAGGTCCTTCCACGCCTCGCGGTCGAGCCCCGCCACGCGCCCCGTTTCGGCCGCCACGGCCGACGGCCGGCGCGCGGGCTGCTGCGTGAGCACGGTCGCCGCCTCCGACGGCGTGCGACCCGCGAGGTCGAACGGCAGCCGGTCGGTGAGCAGCTCGTGCAGCACCACGCCCAGCGAGTAGACGTCCGAGTGCACGCCCAGCCCCTCGCCGCGCGCCTGTTCGGGCGACGCGTACGCGGGCGTCATCATGCGCATGCCCGTGCGCGTCATCTGCGCCGCGTCGTCCACCGCCTCGAGCGGCTTCGAGATGCCGAAGTCCAGCAGTTTCGGGCTGCCGTCCGGGCGCACCAGGATGTTCGAGGGCTTCAGGTCGCGGTGCAGGATCGCGCGCGCGTGCGCGTGGCGCACCGCCTCGCACACGTCGCGGAACAGCCGCAGCCGCCCCTCCACCGGCAGCGCGTGCGTGCGGCAGTACTCGTTCAGCGGCACGCCGTCCACCAGCTCCATCGCGAACCACGGCGTCCCGTCGGGCAGCACGTCGGCGTCGAACAGGCGCGCGATCGCCGGGTGGTCCAACTGGGCGAGCGCGCGCTGCTCGAACGCGAACCGCTCGCGGCGCGCCGGCGACAGCGTGGAGTCGCGCAGGATCTTGATCGCCGCCTCGGCGCCGAGGTCGTCGCGGCGCGCGCGCACCACCACGCCCATGCCGCCCTCACCCAGCACGCCGACCACGCGATACGGCCCGAACGCCTGCCCGCCGAACGGCGCCGGCGACGCGGCGAGCACCTGGTCCGCGGCCGCCGCCAGCCCGCCATCGAGCAACGCGTGACCCTCGTCGTCGGCGGCGAGCATGCCCAGCACCTGCTCGCGCAAGGCGGCGTCGCCGCCGCACGCGCCCTGCACGTACCCGCGCCGCTCGGCGGCCGGCAGGTCGAGCGCCGCGTGGAAGACGTCCTGCGCGCGCTGCCAGCGCTGCGCCGCGTCCATCGAATCGCCGGGCCCGCTCACGACGGCCGCGTGTCGTGGCGCCGCAGTTCGTGCGCGAGCCACGCCTTGGCCGCGCGCCAGTCGCGCTCGATCGTGGCGTCCGACACGCCGAGCAGCGCCGCCGTCTCGCGCGTGTCGAGACCGCCGTAGAACCGGCACTCCACCATCAGCGCCTGGCGCGGCTGCAGCCGCGCCAGTTCGTCGAGCGCCGCGTCCAGCGCGAGCACCTCGTCGGGCGTGCCCGCGGCGCCCGCGAGCGCCTCGTCGAACGTGACCAGCGCCTGGCCGCCGCCGCGCTTCTCGGCCTTGCGCGCGCGCGCTGCATCGATCAGCACGCGCCGCATCGCGCGAGCGGCGATGCGCTTGAAGTGCTGCTCGGATGTGGCCGGGATCGACGTGTCGCGCGACAGGCGCAACCACGCCTCGTGCACGAGCACGGTGGGCGTGATCGTGGCGCTCGGGTCGCCGCGGCGCACCGCGGACGCCAGCCGGCGCAGTTCCTCGTACGCCTGGCTGAACAGCGCGTCCAGCCCGTCCCGATCTTCTGCCAAGCGACCCCCCCGTGAGCACGGCGCCTTCGCGGCCGGGCCACGCACCCCCGACGCCTCGCGTGAGGGTTTTCGGCCCGGTCCTGCGCATTGCGATTCGAGCGGGGCACTGGGGCCCGGACCGCCGGGACGAAGGGGCCGAACGCTCGGAGCGGGCAACCTAGCATCCCGCCGCGCTCCCTCGGAACGCCGAATCACGCCGCCGGACGGCGGACATCGACCGCCCCGTTCGACCTCACTCACGCCAGGGAGCCTCACATGAAACTCCGGTCCGTCACCACCGCCGCCGCACTGCTGACGCTGATCGCCACGACCATCGCCGTTCCGGCGTCCGCCGCGACCGCCCCGAGCGCCATCCGCGGCTACGAGCAGGGCCGCATGGTGCTCTCGGGCAGCCTCGGCCTCGGGCTCGCCAACACCTACGGCGGCAACGGCTCGCCGCTGGTGGCCGCGACGGCCGAGTTCGGCATGACGCCGAACATCTCCGTGGGCGGCTCCGCGGGTTTCGCGTCGTCGAAGTACGGCTACGCGGATTACACCGCCAAGTACACGTACACCGTCGTGGCCGCGCGCGGTTCGTACCACTTCACGCAGGTCGCGCCCGACAAGCCGCTCGACGTCTATGCCGGCCTCGCGCTCGGCTACAACCACGTCGGCGTGTCCGAAACCGGCCCGTTCGCTTTCGGCTACTCGGTGGGCACGTCGTACGCGCTCTACGGCGTCTACGGCGGTGCGCGCTGGTGGCTGAACCCGCGCACCGCGGTGTTCGGAGAACTCGGCTACGGACTGGGTGAACTGGCGCTGGGGGCGTCGGTTCGCCTGTGACGGATGACGCGGGCGGCGATTCGCACTCCTTGCCGGATCGCCGTTCCGCCCATCCGGAACCCCGCACGCACCGCGACGCCCGAGGGACACCGCGCACCGAGCGCGCACCCGGGCCGCGCACGCCCACTCGAAACCCGCGAGCCCCGTGCTCGAAGGAGACCTTTCGTGAAGACGATGTCCCTGCACCTGCTGCGCGCCGCATTCGCGCTCGCGGTGATCGCCCCGCTCACCGGCTGCGGCAAGTCCACTTCGGCCGTGCGCCCGACGACGCCCGCCGGCGGAGAGCTCACCCGCGAGAACGCCGACCAGATGGCCCAGCGCTCCGCCTCGATGGTGCTGGCCGGCGGCGCGCTCTCGAACACGAACGCCGTCGTGTTCGCGAGCTTCGCCGGAGGCACCGCGGCGCGGCAGCACGCCCGCCCGGCGGCCGTCGGCACCGTGACCACCGACAGCTCGTCGTACTCGTACGTGCTGCACGCCTACGACGCCACCGGCCAGGAGATCGACTGGACCGTGCCCGGCCACGCGCCCGTCGCGCGCGTCGCGACGCAGTGGCTGTTCCACGTGGAGAGCACGTCCGATTCGCTGAGCTTTCGGTGGCACACCACCGGCGCCTACGACTACTCCGGCTTCGAGGCCGCGGCCACGCGCTGGGTGGTGAGCGGCGCGCAGGACGACGACTGGGCCATGGACATGCTGGCCCCGCCGTATCACTGGATCTGGCACTACGTCGGCCACTCGCAGGCCACCGGCGTCACGTGGGAGAAGAGCCTCACGCCCTCCTACCCCGTGGCGGGCCGGATCACGCTGCACTGGAGCGGCACGTGGGACCACACCGACGGCGCGAACCACTCCGCGGGCGCTGCGGCCGCCGACTGCACCATCACGTTCGACGGCACCCGTTACGCGAGCCTGGTCGTGGGCACGTATCACTATCGACTGGACCTGGTGACGGGCGAGATCGAACTGCTCCCCGCGGCCTGACGCCTCCGGCGCCGGCCCCACGCGGGGCCGGCGCGCCGCGGCGGCCGCGCACGAGCCCCGCCGTTGACACTCCCCGCGGGCCCTCCTACCGTCCGCGCGCCATGTCCGAACCCAATCCTCACTACGCCGGTCCCGGTTGGATCGAAGTCATCGTCGGCAGCATGTACAGCGGCAAGACGGAGGAGTTGATCCGTCGTTTGCGCCGCGCCCAGATCGCCCGCCAGCGCGTGGAGATCTTCAAACCCGTCATCGACGACCGCTATTCGAGGGATCAGATCGTCTCGCACAGCGAACTGCGCATTCCCTCGCGCGGCGTGCGCACGGCGGCCGAGATCCTCAGGCACGCGCACGAAGCGCAGGTCATCGGCATCGACGAAGGGCAGTTCCTGGGGGCAGGTCTGCTGCCGGTGGTGGAGCGGCTCGCTCGCGGCGGCAAGCGCGTGATCGTGGCCGGTCTCGACCAGGACTACATGGGCAAGCCGTTCGAGCCCATGCCGCAGCTGCTCGCGATCGCCGAGTACATCACCAAGACGCTGGCCATCTGCATGGTGTGCGGAGCGCCGGCCAATCGCACGTATCGCAAGGTCGCCCGGGGCGGTCGCGTGGTGGTCGGCGGCGCCGATCTCTACGAAGCCCGCTGCCGGCGCTGCTGGGAGCTGGGTCGACGCGTGCAGGCCGCGCCGCAGGGCGAGCCCGCCGTGATTCCGCCGCCCGCCCCTCATGCCAACGGAGAGTCCCATGCTCGCACGTCGTCTGGTCGCTCCCCTGCTCGTCGCCGCGCTGCTCGCCAGCGGGTGCGGTAAAGGCAGCACTCCTTCTCCGTCCGGCGGCGCGCCGGAGCCCGCGGGCGGTTCGTCGCTGAACGTGGGCCTGGTGTTCGACATCGGCGGCCGGGGCGACAAGTCGTTCAACGACGCGGCGGCCGCCGGCCTCGAACGCGCGAAGAGCGAGATCGGCGTGCCGTTCACCACGCTCGAGACGAACGAGGGCGCCGACCGCGAGGCGCAGCTGCGCCAGCTGGCCGCGGGCCCGTCGCAGCTCGTGTTCGGCGTCGGCTTCCTGTTCACCGACGACATCAAGGCGCTCGCGAAGGAGTTCCCCGACAAGAAGTTCGCGTGCGTCGACTTCACCGTGACGCCCGGCGAGACGCTGGCCACGAACCTCGCGGCGCTGAAGTTCCGCGAGGAGGAGGGCAGCTTCCTCGTGGGCGCGCTCGCGGCGCTCACCAGCAAGACCGGCAAGATCGGCTTCGTGGGCGGCATGGACATCCCGCTGATCCACAAGTTCCAGGCCGGCTACGAGGCGGGCGCGAAGCACGTGAAGCCCGGCATCCAGGTGATCGTGAAGTACGCCGGCACCACCGGCGAAGCGTTCCGCGACCCCACGAAGGGCAAGGAACTGGCGCTGGCCGAGTACAACGCCGGCGCGGACATCATCTTCCACGCCTCGGGCAGCACCGGGCTCGGCGTGTTCGAGGCCGCGCGCGAACAGAAGAAGCTCGCGATCGGCGTGGACGCCGACCAGTACGACGAAGCGCCGGGCTTCATCCTGACGTCCATGGTCAAGCGCGTGGACACCGCCGTGTTCGACACGATCCGTGACATGAAGGACGGCAAGTGGGTGAGCGGCGTGCACGACTTCGGGCTCGCCGAGAAGGGCGTCACGTGGGTGTACGACGAGCGCAACAAGGCGCTCATCGCCGACGACGTGAAGGCGAAGGTCGACGCGCTCGAGGCCGACATCGTGGCCGGCCGCATCACGGTTCCCTCGAAGTGACGGCATGAGCCCCGACGACGGCCGCATGCGCCGCGACGACCCGCCCGCCGCGGGCCCGCGACGGCCCACCGGGCCGAAGCCGGCCGCGCCGAAGGGCCCCTGGCAGGGGCTCCGGGGCGGGTACCGCGTGCGCACGAGCCGCGCGTGGCAGACGAACAGCGGCGTGCTGACCGACGGCCGGCACGCCGTGCTGCTGGACCCGGGCGTGACCCCGTCCGAGATCGCCGACGTGATCGCGGCCGTGCCCGCGGGTGCCGACGTGCTCACCGTGATCACGCACCACCACTGGGACCACGTGCTGTCGCGCCCGTGGCTGCCGGCCGGTGCGCGCACGCTCGCGCACGAGAAGTTCGCCGCCGAACTCGCGCACGACCTGGCGCACGCCCGCAGCGAGGCCCGGCACTACGCGGCCGAGTGGGGCGAGCCGTTGACGCACACGCACGAGACGTTCGTGCCCGACGTGGTCGTGCGCGACGGCGACACGGTGAAACACGGCCCGTTCACGCTGCAGTTCCGGCACGTGCCCGGTCACTCCGCCGACGCGATCGCGGTGCTGGTGGCCGAGGCGGGCGTGCTGTTCGTGGGCGACCTGCTGTCCGACCTCGAGCCGCCGTCGCTGGACGAGCCGCCGGCCGTGTACCGCGACTCGCTCGCGCGGCTCGAGCCGTGGCTCGCCAAGGGCGCCGACGTGATGGTGCCGGGCCACGGCTCGATCGCGCGCGGGCCGCGCGTGATGACGCAGCGCCTGCGTGCCGACCTCGCGTACCTGGACGCGCTCGAAGCCGGCGTGGCCGCCGCCGTGCAGGCCGGCCGCGACGCCGACGCCACCGTGGCCGAACTGGAATCGCTGAAATACCCGGGCGCCGACGGCAAGCCGTACTCGACGGCCGACTGGCATCATGCGAACGTGCGGCTGGTCTGGGGCGTGATCGCCGGTCGTTGACCGCCGGCCGCGGAAGCCCGCGCCGCCCCGTCGCACGGAAGCCGCCGCACCCGGCACGGAGAGCCATGATCCAGTCGAAGAGTTTCTACCGCAGCCTCGAGAAGGTGTTCGCCGGGGCCGGTCGCGTGAAGCACCACGAACGGTTCGCACAGCGCATCGCGCCGCCCCTGCTGGAACTGCTCGGCCCGCTGCTGGGCGTGACCGCGGTGCACGTGATCGAGCGCCGCAAGGACGCCTTCACGCCGGCCAAGCGCTTCGGCGAGTCGCGCCCCGACATCGGCGCCGACCTGGCGCGCCGCTTCGCGAGCACCGGCGACGACGGCATTCGGGAACTGCCCTGGGTGGGCGACATGTCGCCCGGCCGCGTGGGCGTGCTCGGCGTGGGTGCCGCCGACGGCCCGCTGCTGGTGCTGTTCGGACCGGCGCGCGGCGCGCTCGACCGCGGCCCTGCGAAGGCCGAGTTCCTGTCCACGCTCAACAGCCTGCTGTACGCGATGCGCCAGCACCTGCAGAAGAGCGAGGTCGACGAGATGCTCGAGCAGGCGCGCGCGATCCAGCTGAGCCTGCTGCCGCCGGGCGCGTTCGCGTTCGAGGGCTACGACGTGTTCGCGGTGAGCTACGCCGCTTCGCGCGTGGGCGGCGACCTGTACGACTTCCTGCCCGAGGGCCCCGACACGCTGGGGCTGGCGGTGGCCGACGCGTCGGGGCACGGCCTGCCGGCCGCGCTGCAGGCGCGCGACGTGGCGATCGGCCTGCGCATGGGCGTGGAGCGCGACCTCAAGATCGTGTCCGCGATCGAGAAGCTGAACCGCATCATCCACCGCAGCGGCCTGACGTCGCGGTTCGTGTCGCTCGTGTTCGGCGAGCTCGAGCGGAACGGCAACTTCTCGTACGTGAACGCCGGCCACCCGCCGGGGCTGCTCGTGGACTCGCGAGGCATCCGCGAGCTGGCCGTGGGCGGCATGGTGCTCGGTCCCGACCCGGACGCGCGCTACAAATTGGGCTTCACGCACGTGGACCGCGGCGCCACGCTCGTGCTCTATTCCGACGGCGTGATCGAGCGCGGCGCCACGTGGGGCGAGGAGTTCGGTCTCGACCGGCTGAAGAAGTGGCTGAAGGAATCCAAGAAGCGCACCGCCGAGGACGCGGTGAACGACCTGTTCGCGCGCATGGACGAACACGCGCGCGGGCGCGCCTACGAAGACGACGTGACCGTGATGGTCGTGAAGCGCCAGGGGTGACGCGATGAACCTGTGGAACAAGCTGTTCGGTGGTGACAAGTCGAAGCCGGCCCCC
>JBGAOB010000078.1:0-16254 GCA_044222045.1 Candidatus Eiseniibacteriota bacterium | reverse complement strand
CGCGTGCCGCGGGCCGACTCGCTCGCGAGCGCGGCCGAAACCGCGCCCGCGCTGACGCTGCCCGCGGGCGAGCTGCCGGCCGAAGCCCCCGCGCCGCCGCCCGCGATGGTGGCGGTGGCGCCGCGGCGCGCCGAGCTGGCCGCGCCGTTGCCCGATGCGCCACCGGCCGAGGTGCCGCCCGCGTCGGAGGCGCCCGCGGAACCCGACGACGTGCTGAAGCCGCCGATCCCGCGCCGCGACGCCGTGGTGGCGTGGCCGGCGCACACGCCGGCGAGCGCGGTGGTCGAGCTGGACGTGCGCGTGGACGAGCAGGGCGAGCCGAGCGACGCGCTGTGGGCGGCGGGCGACACGGACTCGGCGCGCGTGGCGGCGGCGATCGAGGCGGCGCTCGCCCAGCGGTTCTGGCCGGCGCTCCAGCGCGGGCATGCCGTGGCCGTGTGGTGTCGGCAGCGCTTCGCGCGTTCGGCCGAGCGCGCCGCGGGTCCGCCGCGCTGAGGGCCCGCGGCGGCGATCAGCGCGCGGCCGCCTCGCGCATGCGGTCCTCGAGCGTGGCGAAGCGCGGCGACACGAGCCGGGTGGCCGCGAACAGCGCGAGCGCGGCTCCCGCGCCGGTGACCACGATCCACGGCTCGATCGGCACGGCGAGCCAGCCGGCGACCATCGAGCCGAGCGGGAAGAAGCTCTGCGCCACGAAGCGCCGCGTGGCGAGCGCGCGGGCGATGAGTTCCTGCGGGGTGAGCGACTGCCACAGCGCGTACGACGTGGAATTGAGGAACGGAATGAACAGTTCGCCGCCGAACAGCCCCGCCACCATCCACGGCAGCGTGGTGGCGAGGCCCGCGACCACCTGGCCCACGCCGAGTGCCAGCAGTGCCGCCGCCATGCCGAGCACCCGACGCCGCTTCAGGCCGCCCCACGCGCTCACCAGCACGCCGCCCACGACGCCCCCCAGTCCGGCGGCCATGCTGGCCAGGGCGAGACCGGCTTCGTAGCCGACGTGGCGGTGGGCGAGATCGGCGGCGAGCCGGTCGCGCACCAGCAACGGCAGCAGCAGCAGCAGCGGCGCGAACGTGAAGTTGGCGATCGAGCCGAGCGAGATCAGCCACAGGAACGGCGGCCGGCTCGTCACCCATCGCACGCCGTCCCACACGTCGTGGAACAGGCTCTGCGCCCGGCGCGGCGCGTGCGGGTCGCGCCCCGGCAGGCGCAACCCCAGGAGCGCGACCGTGGCGACGAGGAACGACACGCCGTCGGCGGCGAACGCGAACGGCACCCCGCTGCGCAGCGCCGCGAGCGGCGGCAGCGGCCACGCGTGGTCGCGCGCGAGCGCCGGCAGGCCGATGAGCAGCGCGGCGAGCGCCGGACCCGTCACCTGCGACAGCGCGAACGACGTCTGCATCATGGCGCTCGCTCGCTGCAGCTGCGCCGGCGGCACGAGCCGCCCGAACGAGCTGTCGAACGCCGCGCTGTGGAACGCGTTCGCGATCGCGTAGACCACCAGCAGCGCCACCGCGGGCCACAGCGTCAACCGCCCGGCCAGCAGCAGCGCCATCAGCGAGAACGACAGCAGCGTACCCGCGAGGTTCGCCACGAGCATCGTGCGGCGGCGGTCGTGCCGGTCGGCGAACGCGCCCGCGATCGGCATGAGCACGATCGTGGGCGCGGTGTTCGCCACCGCCGTGGCGGTGAGCGCGAGCGCCAGTGCCGCCTTCTGCGAGGGCGCCGCGTACAGTTCGCGCGTCAGCCAGATCGTGACCGCGAAGTAGCTGACGAACGTGCCGAACAGCGACAGCGTCTGCGTGCTCCACAGCACCAGGAACGTGCGCCACCCGCCGACCGGCATCTCGGGGGGCGCCGTCGCCGCCGCGGGCGCGTCGCTCAGGCGCGCACCACCGGGCGCACCCACACCTTGCGCGTGTGCGTGATCTCGAAGCCCTCCTGCCGGTACAGGCCGAGCGCGTTCTCGTTCTCGCCGTCCACCAGCAGCGTCACGGGCAGCGTGGTGTTCGCTTCGATCCACGCGACACCGGCGCGCAGCAGCGCGCGGCCCAGCCCGATGCCGCGGGCGTCGTGCGTGGTGCCGAGCACGGAGATCTCGCCGCGGTCCAGGTGCACCGTGTTGCGCGCGAAACCCACGCACCGCGCGCCGCGCCAGGCCAGAAGCAGCCCGTCGTGTCGGAAGCCCTCGGCCGCGGCCATCTGGCGGGTCTCGTCGAACGTGGCGGGGACGAAGTGGTAGTGCTGCGCGAACGAGTCGTTGTACGCCTCGTGCCAGCCGAGCAGGCAACGCTCGCTGCCGTCGGAGGGATGCACGTCGATGCCCGCGGGCCACGCCGGCTCCGGGGGGACGAACCCGCGCGGGCGCGTCATCATCCAGAACGTCCGGTCCTCGCGGAATCCGAGCGCCGCGGCCAGTTCGTGCGTTCCGGGCTCCGGCACCCACGTGCTGGACGCGATCTCCTTCACGGCGCGCCGGTTCACGAGGTGCGCGATCACCTGCTCGGCGAGCGCGCGGCCGATGCCGTGACGCCGGTGCGCCGCGAGCACCGCGGGGCGCATCATGGCCCACGCGTCGGAGCCGTGGCCGATCACGAACGCGAACGCGAAGCCCACCGGCACGCCGCCGACGAACGCGAGCCGGATCGACTCGTGGTCCAGGTGCGGATCCCCCACGAGCGAGGCGAAGCCCGCGTCGCCCTGGTAGATGTCGAACTGGTGGGCGATGTCCGGCGCGGTGAGCAGCGCGCGCCACGTGTCGAGGTCCGCGGGCGTGTAAGGCCGGATGACGAGAGCCATGCCCGGACGCTAGGCCCGGCGGCGTGGACGGTCAATCGCCGGGCGCCTCGTCGCGGCGGCGATTGAGCGTCCCACGGGCCACTGTTAGTCTGCCGCGCATGTCCACCGTACTCCCGACGTTCGAGGCGCTGCGCGCACGCATGGCGCGCTTTCGCGGGCGGCGCGTGCTGGTGCTGGGCGACCTGATGCTGGACCACTACCTGTGGGGACGCGTCGAGCGCATCTCGCCCGAGGCGCCGGTGCCGGTGGTCGACGTGCAGCGCGAATCGAGCTCGCTGGGCGGCGCGGGCAACGTGGCGGCGAACCTGGCGGCGCTGGGCGCCGAGCCCGTGCTGGTGGGCGTCACGGGCGCCGACGCGCGCGCGACCGAGCTCGACGCGGCGTTCGCGGCGCGCGGCGTGGCCACGGGCGCGCTCGTACGCGACCCGTCGCGGCCGACCACGTACAAGACGCGCGTCATCGCGCAGTCGCAGCAGATCGTGCGCGCCGACTGGGAGTCGCGCGCCGAGGTGACCGGCCCGGCGCTCGAGCAGCTGCTCGCCACGCTCGCGCGCGAGATTCCGCGCGTCGACGGGCTGCTGATCAGCGACTACGGCAAAGGCGTCGTCACGCGCGGCGTGCTGCAGCATGCGATCCGGCTGGCGAAGGAAAAGGGCATCCACATCAGCGTGGATCCCAAGGAGAGCCACATCGACGAGTACGCGGGCGTCAGCATCCTGACGCCGAACCAGCACGAGGCCGGCTGGGTGATGGGCCGCCGCGTGGTGGACGACGAGTCGCTGATGGCCGTGGGCTGGGGCCTTCAGAAGCGGCTCGACGCGCAGTGCGTGCTCGTGACGCGCGGCCCCGACGGCATGAGCCTGTTCGAGAAGGGCGGCCGCTACACGCACCTGCCCACCGTGGCGCGCGAGGTGTTCGACGTGACCGGCGCCGGCGACACGGTGGTGAGCGTGGTCGCGCTGGCGCTGGCCGCGGGCGCGGACTTCGTGGAAGCGTGCACGCTCGCGAACCATGCCGCCGGCGTGGTGATCCGCGAGGTGGGCACCGCCACGTGCTCGCCGGCGCAGCTCGAGGCGGCGCTCGCCGACACGGCCGCGCGCGCGGGAGCCTCCGCGTGAGCGAGCCGTTCGCGCTGCCGCCGGACGTGGCGAGGAAGCTGGCGCTGTGGCGCGAGATGGGCGACCGGCTCGTGTTCACGAACGGCGTCTACGACCTGGTGCACCGCGGCCACGTGGAATACCTGGAGGAGGCGCGCGCGCTGGGGGACCGGCTCGTGGTGGGCGTCAACTCCGACGCGAGCGCCCGGCGGCTGGCGAAGGGGCCGGGCCGTCCGATCCTGCGCGAGGGCGACCGCCGCGCGCTGATCGCCGCGCTCGCGTGCGTGGACGCGGCCGTGGTGTTCGACGACGACACGCCACTGCGGCTGATCGAGGCCGTGCAGCCCGACGTCCTCGCGAAGGGTGCGGACTGGGCTGCGGACGCGATCGTGGGCCGCGAGGTGGTGGAAGCGCGCGGCGGGCGCGTGGAGCGCATCCGCCTTCGCGAGGGGCTCAGCACCAGCGTCATCGTGCAGCGCATCCTCGAGGGCAAGAGCGCGCTCGACCCCTGGTGACGCGCTTCCCGGAGGCCGCCGCGTACCCGGTGCCGGGCGCCGCGCCCGGAAAGGAGTTCGTCATGGAGTTCGACCGTGATTCGATGCGGCACTGCCTGGCCACGCTGTCGTACCGGGCCGCCAAGACCATGCGGGGCGCGCCGGAGTCGTTCGCCTCGTTCGAGCCCGGCCCCACCACGAAGACGCCGGTGCAGATCGTGGCGCACATGGGCGACCTGTTCGACTGGGCGTTGCGCATGGCGATGGGCGAGGCGCGCTGGACCACCGCGACCCCGCTGCCCTGGTCGCAGGAGTGCGAGCGTTTCTTCGCCGCCCTGCGAGCATTCGACGATCACCTCGCGTCCGGCGCCGAGGTGAAGGTGGAGATGACCCGACTGTTCCAGGGGCCGGTGGCGGACGCGCTCACGCACACGGGGCAGCTCGCCATGCTCCGGCGCCTGCACGGGGCTCCGATGAAGGGTGAGAGCTACAACCGGGCCGAGGTCGTGGTCGGACGCATCGGGCTCGCGCAGACTTCACCGGATCCACGGTACGAATTCGACTGAAGAATTGAGATATCGGCGTTCTTTCACGCTCGCGGACGAAGGGGCGGCACGCGGAAACTGGTGCGCCGGAGTTGTTCCGCGTAATATCCGCCTGCCCAGAACCCTCACGGCAGTCCCCCGAGCTGCCTGCAACCGATGGCTTCCCGCATGGCTGCACGCCATGTGGGATACCCCGAGGCCGCAAGCTCGTGACGGATTCGCCGAACCGGGCGCGCCACATCGTGGCGCAGCTCATGCCAGAGGTATACGAAGACCTCCGCCGCCTCGCCACCGCGTACATGCGGGGTGAGCGCGCCGACCACACGCTCGAACCCACCGCGCTCGTCCACGAGGTCTTCCTCAAGCTGGCGAAGCAGTCCCGGCTCGACGTCACCGGCCGCACGCACTTCACCGCGATCGCGGCCAGCGCGATGCGACAGGTGCTGGTGGAGAGCGCCCGCGCACACCGCACCCTGAAGCGCGGCGGCCAGTGGCAGCGCATCACGTTCGTCGAGACCATCAGTGGCTCGCCGGACGGCAGCGAGGACCTGCTGGCGCTGGACGACGCGCTGAACGCGCTGGCACGTCACAAGCCCGTGCTCGCACGTATCGTCGAAATGCGGTTCTTCGGTGGCCTCACCGAGCCCGAGATCGCCGCCGAGCTGGGGCGCAGCGAACGGTGGGTGCGCGGGCAGTGGGCTTTCGCGCGCGACTGGCTCCGGGAACACCTGTCTCCCGAATGACCCCGGCGCGCCCGTCCCCGGGCGTCCGGCATGAGGTGGCCCCATCCGGCATCATCCCCGGACGGAGATCGTCGGGAATTTTTCTCGTCTTTCGTGCCGGTTTGTCCCGTCGTTCGCGCATTAGATCGTTGCGGGTGAACGAGGCCCGCATCAGGTGTATTTCCATCCGGCATGCGCGTTCGGCAGGAATGCCGTCGGCCGGTGGGGTCTCCAGAACGGAGAAGTGGGCCCTGAATGGGCCTGCTCGACAGAATCGTCGCGAGAATCCAGGGCAGAAGCCGCCGGTCGAAGCTCGTTTCACGCTCGGGGGAATGTGGGCGAGTGGAAGCCGGCGGTGTCTAAAGGTGCCCTGAACGCCTGAAGGAAGCGCTTCCGTGCGCGCCCGCTCGCGCGCACGGACAAGGGCGGATGCCGCGGCCCGCGATCGCCGGCCACGCCCGTTTCCGCCGCGTCCGCGGCCCGTTCCGCCGCCGCGCTCGCTCGCCACTCCACGACCGGCCCGCCCAACCTGCCGCGTCCCTTTTTCCGGGCTCGTCGCACCTGCCCGGTGGCCCGCGCGAAATCCGCGAGCGGCAGCCTCGGCGGCCCGGAACCCGGAGAGTGCCCTGTCCAATTTCCTCAACGACATCGGCGGCAAGTGGGTGCCGGCGAAGTCCGGCAAGACGTTCTCGAACTTCAACCCGGCCACCGGTGAGCTCCTGGGCGAGTTCCCGTGCTCGGGGCCCGAAGACGTGGATGCGGCCGTCGCCACGCTCGCCGAGGGCGCGCACACGAGGGGCTTCTTCCACCAGCCGACGGTGTTCGCCGACGTGAAGGAGGACGCGCGCATCGCGGTCGAGGAGAGCCTCGGCCCGGTGGTGTCGATGGTGAAGGTGAAGGACCTCGACCACGCCGTGCGCGTGAACAACGCCTCGTCGTACGGCCTGTCGTCCTCGATCTTCACGCGCGACGTGAACCGCGCGTTCGCCGCCATGCGCGACCTGGACACGGGCGTCGTCTACGTGAACCACGGCACGACGGGCGCCGAGACGCACCTGCCGTTCGGCGGCCACCGCGGCACCGGCAACGGGCACCGCGAGGCCGGCCACACGATGCTGGACCCGTTCACCGGGTGGCGCGGCAACTCCGTGGACTTCAGCGGCAGGCTGCTGCGCGCGCAGATCGACAACAGATGGGCGCACCCGAGCGGCAGACGACACGTGAACGGCCACCTTCCTCCGAAGGTGGCCGTTGCGTCTGTGCGCCCCGGCTCAGCCGGCGTACGCCGCCTGCCCGACGCCGTGCAGGCACTCGCGTGCCTCGAACGGCGCGGCCACGCGGGCATAGTCGTCCCAGCGCATGTGCACGAGTTCGTGGTGATTGCCCGACTCGAACCAGATCTCCGGCTCGCTCGCGAGGCACGGATCCACCCACATGGGCAGGTCCCAGAGCGCGCCGAACGGCGGCATGGCGCCCAGCTCGCAGTCGGGGAACAGCCGGCGGAGCTCGGCCTCGTCCTCGAGCCGCGTGCCGAGCCGGCCGGTGGCCTCGCGCACGGCGTGCCGCTGGAACTGTCGCGACGCGGGCAGCACCACCATGAAGTCGCGGCCGGCCTCGTCGCGCAGGATCAGCACTTTCGCGAAGCTGCGGCCCCGCACGTGGGCGTTGCGCGCGCTCTGCTGGGCGGTGAACGCCTCGCGGAACGGCATCACGTCGTACGGCGCCTGGTGCCGAGCGAGCGCCCGGGCGAGACGATCGACGATGGCCATGGAAGCCTCCTCCCCTGAATCGCCGCGGCGAGCGGCGTCTTCGCGGGGCCCGTCGGCAGCCCGGCTTCAGACGACGGTCTCGGCCGGTCCGCCGTGGGTCTCGAGTGCGTGGACCACCGCCGCGAATCGGGGATCGTCGCGGACCGGGTCCAGGTTGCTGTCCTGTCGCAGCCAGTGCACGAAGTTCATGCCCGCGCGCACGGCCCGCTCGAGGAAGTCGAGCGCCTCCGCCCGCCGCCCGGCCATGGCGGAGATGCACGCCAGGTTGTAGAGCAGCATCGCATCGTCGGGGTCGAGCGCGAATGCGCGCTGTGCCCATTCGAGCCCGCGCTCGCGGTCGCCCAGCGCCACGAGCCCGTTCGCGCCCATGTACAGCGCGCGCACGTCGTCGGGCTGCAGCGCGAGGCGGGCCTCGGCGGCGCGCACGCCGGCGCGGCGCGCCTCGTCGGCGCGCTCGGGGTGCCCGAGATCGTCGTCGATCTGCGCCATCAACAGCGGCGCCTGGTAGTCCTCCGGGCGCAGCTCCCGCGCGCGCTGGTAGTGCGCGAGCGCCTTTTCCCACCGGTGCTGCATGAACGCGTCGCGCGCGTAGAAGTAGTGGGCCTCGAACAGCCGCGGGTCGAGCTCGATCGCGCGTTCGAACTCGCGCTCCGACGCGACGTGGTCGAGCGTCAACGACAGCGCCAGCCCCAGCGACACGCGCGCCTGCGCGAGCTCCGGGTCCAGCGCCACGGCGCGGCGTGCCGCCGCGAGCGCCGCGTCGCGCATGCCGTCCTGTCCGAACACGTGCATGTAGAGGTACGCGCCGCAGTCGGCGAGCCCGGCGTGCGCGAGCGCGTAGTCGGGGTCGACCTCCACCGCGCGCGCGAACATCTGCCGGGCCTGCTGCACGCCGCGGCGGTTGTAGCGATCGAACGACAGGCGCCCGCGCAGGTAGTACTCGTACGCCTGCACGTTCGCGGTGGGGGCGCGGCGCCGCGCGCGCGCCGCCGGCTCGCTCAGCTCCACGCGGAGCGCCGCCGTCACCTGGCCGGCGATCTCCTCCTGCATCTGGAGCACGTCGTCGAGCTGACGGTCGTAGCGCTGCGACCACAGGCAACGATCGGACTCGACGTCGGCCAGCTCGGCGCTGATGCGCAGCCGGTCGCCCGACGTGCGCACGCTGCCTTCGAGCAGGTGACGCACGCCCAGGCGGCGGCCCAGTTCGCTGCCGCCCAGCCGCATGCCGCGGAACCGGAACGACGACGCGCGCGAGGCCACGCGCAGGCCTTCCAGCTGCGACAGCGCGACGATGATCTCCTCGGCGAGCCCTTCGCAGAACCAGTCGTGGTCCTGGTTCGGGCTCAGGTCCACGAACGGGAGCACGGCGATCGAAGGCAGCGCCGGCCCGGCGGACGCCAGTGCGTCGTCGCGGACGCCCGCAAGCAGCGAGCCGAGTTCCTCGGCCGACTGCAGGCGCAGGGCGGGGTCCTTCTCCAGGCACCGCGCCACGATCTCGTCGAGCCGCCGCGGCAACTCGGGGCGCAGGCGCGACGGCGGCACCGCGGCGTCCGTGAGGATCGCGGCGGCGAGCGCGGGCAGCGTCTCGCCCTCGAACGGGCGCCGGCCGGTGGCCATCTGGTAGAGCACCACGCCGAACGCGAACACGTCCGCGCGCGCGTCCACGGGCCGGCCGCGCAACTGTTCGGGCGACATGTAGTGCAGCGTGCCGGCGAACGCGTCCTCCGCGGTGGGGGCGAGCGTCGCGAGTTCGAGGGGGCCGGCCGCGGGGTCGCTTTCGCGCGCACGCGCGAGTCCGAAGTCGAGCACCTTCACGCGGCCGTCGGCGCCGATCATGACGTTCGCGGGCTTGAGGTCGCGATGCACGATACCTCTGGCGTGTGCCGCCGCGATCGCGGCCGCCATCGCGATCGCGATCTCGAGCAGCCGGTCCATCGCCAGCCCGCCCGCGGGAATCACCTCGCGCAAGGTGCGCCCGTCGATCAGCTCCATGGTCAGGAAGCGCACGCCGTCGGATTCCTCGACCGAGTGCAGCGTGACGATGTTCGGGTGCGCGAGCGAGGCCACGGTGCGTGCCTCGCGCTCGAGCGCGGCGAGCGACTCGGGCCGCGCGGCGAGATCGGCGGGCAGGAACTTGATCGCGACCGGGCGATCGAGGCGGGTGTCGTGCGCCTTCCACACCACGCCCATGCCGCCCACGCCGATCCGTTCGATCAACCGGTAGTGTCCGAGGGTGCCGCCGGACTGCACGTTCATCGGGCCTCCGCGAACGCGACACGTCGCCGCGGGGCAGTCTACGCCCGTGCGGCGCACCGGGTGAGGGAGCGCAGTTCGTACCCGCGAGCACGTCGTGCGCTCTCCCCGGAGGTCGCCTCGAGGGGTGGGGCCGTGAGACTGCGGAGCGTCCGCACGGCCCGAAACGCGTGCGGCGGGACCCGGAGGCCCCGCCGCACGTCGCCCTCGCGTGTCGTTCGCGTCAGTCGAGGCGGACCAGCCGCTGCAGCTTCACGCCCCAGGGCGTCGTGAGTCGGACGAAGTACACGCCGGCGCCCGCGCGCCGGCCGGAAGCCTCCGTGCCCGACCACGACCACGCGTGCTCGCCCGCCGAGTAGGCCGCCTCGTGCGAGGCCAGTCGGCGCCCCGCCAGGTCGAGCACTTCGATGCGCGCCGTCCCCGCCGCGGGCAGCGTGAACGCGACGTGCGACACGCCCGTGCCGGGATTCGGGCGGGGCCGCGACAAGGCGAGCGCGCCCGGCCCGCGCGACGGACCCTCTTCCGGCTCCAGATGCGTGACCAGGAACGGGCCGCCGCCCGTCACCGTCACGTTGTCGATCGCCACCTTGGGCCGAGAGCCCGTCGTGCCGCCCACGCCGTTGTGGAAGTAGAAGCGGATGCGCGCGGTGGGCGAGCCGCTGAACGACGCCGGCAGCGCGATCGCGCTGCGGCTGCCCGACGCGGCCACGTTGTTCGTGAAGTTGAGCACGCTGGCCGCGGCCAGTTCGGTGAACGTCGTCCCGTTCGTGCTCGTGTACACGCGCAGCGAGCCCTTGCGATCGCCGGTCGAGTTGAACACCGTCTGCCAGTCGAAGCTCAGCGTGCCCGCGGCGACGCCCGTGAAGTCCAGCCGCAGGTCGATCGCGTCGGCGGTGGTGTTGTCGGTCGTGCCCGTGCTCAGCAGCACGATCGTGCCCGCCGGGTTCGGGCTCACACCCTTCTGAACGCCGCCCGTCGTGCCGCTCGTGAACGTGGCGGTGCTCACGGTGGTCTTCACGCCGTCGGGAATCGTGCCGGTGGACTGCACCGGCACCGACGCCCAGCGCGTGGCGCCGGCGCCGCTCGTGAAGTCGTTCGCCCAGTTCGCGACGTCGGCGAAGCTCTCGGAGTAGTTGCCGGACGCCATCGGCCACGGACCGGTGCCCGAGTTCGACGCGAACGTGGCGGCGATCGTGTGGTTCGCCGTGACGTTCGTGAACGTGTACGTGGTGACCGCGCCCGCCGACGCGCCGTCCACCGTCACGGAAGACACGGTGAAGCCCGGGTTCGGGGTGATCGTGAACGCCTGGCTCGCGCCCTCGACCACGGCGACCGCGCCGGACGGGCTGATCGTGCCGTTCGCGCCGGCCGACGCCGTGATCGTCCAGCGGTCGATCGTGAAGCTCGCGTTGCTCGCGTCGGCGGCGCTGTTGCCCGCAGCGTCGCGCGCCGTGGCGCGCACGCGTACGGCCGCGCCCGGGGCGTTCGGCACGGCCCAGGTGTACGAGCCCGAGTTCGCGAGCCCCGTCGCGATCGTGTTCGGCCACGTGGCGCCGCCGTCGGCCGACCACGCCAGGTCCACGGCGGTCACGCCCACGTCGTCGCTCGCCGTCCACGTGATCGCGTGCGACGAGCCGGCTTTCCACGTCTCGCCACCGTTCGGCGAGGTCACCGCCACGGTCGGCGGCGTCGCGTCCACGCCGGCATCCCGGCGCGTCACCCACAGCGTGGCGTTCAGGAACAGCGTGCTGTCGGTGGCGCCGGCCTCGCCCCAGCCGTCGAAGATGCTGCTGTTGCCGGGTGCTGCGGAACCGTCGTCGGCGGGGGAGCTGTCGCCGGCGAACACGACGCGTCCGTTGCCGTACACCGCGGAGGCGCACATGACGCCGGTCGTGCTGGTCTGCGCGAGGCCGTTCATCCACACCTCGCCGCGCACGCTCGCGTTGACCGCCGGGTACAGCGTCATCGTGGTGCCGTTGTGGAACGCCAGGCCCGTCACGTTGCCGACCGGCCCCCGCGTCACCGAGTCCGTCGCCACGGCGCGCACGTTCGTGGACGTCTGCACGATGTTGTTGTTGCTGTTGCCCGTGGACGCGAAGCTCACCCCCAGCAGGTGGGAGGGGTCGAGCGCGTTCCAGATCTTCGGGGAATCCTGGCCGTCGCTGTTGCGATCCGAGCCCGAGTGGTCGGAGATCGCCACGAGCCCGCCGCCGTTCGCGAGGAACGCGAAGATCGCCGTGGCCTCGCCGGCGCTGAACAGCGTGTTCGGCTCGTCCACGATCAGGACGTCGTAGTTCGACAGGTCCCGCGGGTTGCCCGCGTTGCCGTAGGTGAGAGCGGTCGTGTTCGTCTCGACGGTGTACCCGCGCTTCACGAGCGCGACGCCCCACGACGAGATCGCGCCCGTCCAGTACGTGCCGGGCGTGCCGGCGGTGATGCCGCTCTGCGCCGGCAGCGGCGTCGGCTGATCGGTGTCGATCTGCCAGTCGGCGTTGCCCGCCGTTTCGGCGTGCGCGTTGTCGAACAGGGCCTTCTTCGCGGCGAAAGCGGGTGAGGCAAGCAGCACGGCAGCCAGCAGCAGGATCGGCAACTTGCGGCTCATCAGGGCACCCCTCCCGTCCTGGGAGTTGGGGGAAGGCACCTCGCCGCCGCGCGGCGGCGAGCGGGACGTGCGGACGGTACGAATCGCCCGCGCGCGCAGCGTAGAGCGAGGAGCGGCGCGAGACCACGGCCAATCGCCCGCCGGCGAAGGGGCTCGTGTCGATCGAGACGCGGACCGGGCCGGGCACAGCGAAACGGCCACCCCCGCCGAAGCGGGGATGGCCGTCCGTGCATCGCCCGGTCAGCGAAGCGTGAGCACGCGCTGCACCGCCTCCGTGCCTGCGGCGCGCAGGCGGACGAAGTACACGCCCGCCGACACCGGCCGGCCCGCGGCCCCGCGGCCGTCCCAGGTGAATGCGTGCGTGCCGGCCGCGAGCGAGCCCGAGTGCAGCGTCGCGACCCGGCGTCCCGCCACGTCGCAGACGACCAGTTCCACGGCCTGCTCGCGCGCGACGTCGACGCTGAACTGCACCGACGACCGGCTCGGGTTCGGCCACGCCGCGCGTGCGAACCCGGTCGTGCGCGGCGACGGCCCGCCGCCGACCGGCGGGGCGTCCAGCACGCGTCCACGGTCGGTCTCGACCGTGAACACCTCGTTGCTGCGGCCCGCGGCCGTGAGGCCACCGAACACGATCACCCGATTCGTGCCCGCGACCGCGCTCGCGTCGGCGCGCGCCGACGGTGGCGTGCTGCTGGCCGGTGCGTCGACCCACGTGGGCGTGGCCGCGAAGCCGCTCGCGCCGCCGAGCGTCGACAGCCGCGCGCCGAACGCCGCGCCCTCGAGCCCGCCGAAGATCGTGAAGCGATCGCTCGTGGGTTCGTACGCGGCCGCCTGCAGTGCGCTCGCGACCGGCGCGGCGCCGGTGGGCGCGAGCGACACCCACGCGGGTGCGCCGCCGAGGCCGTTCGCCTGGGTGAGCGCCCACGTGTCCACGTTCTGCGTGCCGCACGGAGCGAGGCCGCTGAACAGCAGCAGCCGGTTGTGCGCCGCGTCGTAACCGGCCCGCGTGAACGCCCGCGCGGACGGCGGTGTGCCGGTGGGCGCGAGCAGCGTCCACGCGGCGGGGCCGGTGCCGTCGGCGTTCGTGAGCACCCAGGCGTCGTTCGAGGCCACGCCGCAGGCGCCGGTCGCGCTGCCGCCGAACACCATCAGGCGCTTGTTCGCCGCGTCGTAGGCCGCCGCCGCCCCCGTGCGAGCCGTCATCGCCCCCGAAGCGGGCAGTGACAGCCACGCGGGCGTGCCGCCGGTGCCGTTGGCGTTCGTGAGCACCCACGTGTCCGCGAACACGGTGGGCGTCACCGCGCCATCGTCTCCGCCGAACACGATGAGGCGATTCGAGGCCGGGTCGTAGGCCGTCACGGCGTGCGTGCGCGCCGCGGGCGGCGTTCCCGCCGGCGAGAGCGCGACCCATTCGGGGATCGTGCCGGTCGCCGCGTCGGCGTTCCGGAGGACGTACACGTCGTTGCGCACGCCCGAAGCCGTGGCGCCGCCGAACACGATCATGTGCCCGGTCGTCGGGTCCAGGACGGCGCCGTGCCCGTCGCGAGCGAGTGGGGCGGGGCCGTCGGGCACCTGGTGCACCCACGTCCGCGAGACCACCTGCAGCACCAGGCCCGAATCCGTGTACGTCGGCAGGAACGACAGCCCGCCGCCCAGGTCGATCGTGCCGGTGATGTGCGCGAACTGCCCCGTGCGCGTGGGGGCGCCCGCGAGCACGCGGAACGTCTGCCCGGCGGACGGCGAGAAACCGTTCACGACCGCGAGGTCGAGCGTGCCGTCGAACGTCATCGGCAGCGTGCTGGTGAGCCGGTCGTGCTGCGAGCCGGCCGTGAGGCCGCCCACCTCGAGGAAGAGCTGCGCGGTCGGAGCGGGCGCGAACGCCCCCACGACGTGCAGCAGGCCCGCCGAAGTGCCCGGCCGGATGCTGCCGGCCTGCGTGAACGCGACCGCGTTCACGTTCAGCGTGCCGCTGCCCTGCACCGTGCCCGACGCCGCATTCGTCAACGGTGCGCCGGTCGCGGTGAGCGTGCGGCCCGCTCCGATCGTGATCGTGCCCGTGTTCGTGAACGACCCGGCGCCGCTGTTCCCGATGGTCAGGTCGCCGCCGGTGACGTTGATGGTGCCGGAGTTGGTGTGCGTCGCGGCGGACTTGTTGAGCGAGAGCGTCGTGCCCACCGTGGCCGTGCCCTGGTTGTCGAGCGCCGCCGTCAGCGTGCGTCCGCCACCGGTGCCGGCCTGCACGTCGATCAGCCGGCCCGCGGCGTTGACGAGCGCGCCGCTGGTCACGGCGAGCGTGGAGGTGAACGTGGAGCCCGTGCAGACCAGCACCAGCGTGCCGTTGTTGGTGAAGCCGGTCGCGAAGGTCTGCGAGGAGCCGCCGACCGTGCTGTTGGCTTCCACGCGCAGCGTGGATCCGGCGCCGCTCGTGTAGCCGCCGTTCACGTTGCCCGTGCCGGCCAGCACCAGCGTGCCGTCGTTCACGAGCGGCGCGTTCACGGTGCAGGTCTGGAGCGTGGTCGTGACGGCCGCGGAGTTCGTGATCGTGCCGGGGCCGTTCAGCGTCGAGTTCGACGCCGTCAGCGTGGTCGCCGACGTGGTGACCCCGGTCGGCTGATTCAGCGTGGAGCCCGAGAGCGTCAGCGCGCTCGCGGTCCACGGCGCGTTCAGGTTCGCGATCGCGCCGCTGTTGAACGTGAGACCGCCACCCGACAGCGTGCCGGACGAGTGCGTGAACGTGCCGCCGTTGAACACCGCCGTGCGGCCCGCGGTGATCGCGATCGTGCCGGTGTTCGTGAACGTGCCGCTGCCGTTCGTCACGGTGAAGTCGCCGCCGGTGACGTTAATCGTGCCGCTGTTGGCATGCGTCGCGGCGGACTTGTTGACCGTGTACGCCGTGCCCACGGCCAGCGTGCCCTGGTTGTCGAGCGAGGCCGTCAGCGTGCGTCCGCCGCCGGTGCCCACCTGCACGTCGATCAGGCGGCCCGGCGCGTTGACCAGCGCGCCGCTGGTCACCGTGAGTGCCGAGGTGAACGTCGCGCCCGTGCACACCTGCACCAGCGTGCCGTTGTTCGTGAAGCCGTTCGCGAACGTCTGCGACGCGCCGCCGATCGTGCTGTTCGCCTCCACGCGCAACGTGGAGCCCGCGCCGCTCGTGTAGGCGCCGCTCACGCTGCCCGAACCCGTCAACACCAGCGTGCCGTCGTTCGTCACGGCGATCCCCGAGGCGACGCTGTTCATCCGGAGCACCGCGCCCGAGGGCACGTTGAGGCTTCCCCCACCGGCGAGCGTGCAGCTGCTGAGCACGCCGGACGACGTGCCCGCCGACGGCGCGACCGAGCCGGTGATCGTGAGGACCCCGCCCGCCAGCGTCTGCGTCCCGGAGGCGGCGCCGATCGTGATCGACTGGACCGTGACGGTGGAGGCACTGGTGACCGAGTACGTCCCGGCCAGCGTGATCAGCACGTCGTCGCCGGCGCCGGGCACCACGGCCGGCGACCAGTTGCTGGCCGTGGTCCAGTTTCCGCCGGAGGCGTTGTTCCACGAGATCGTGGCCGCGCGCGCCGCGGCCGGAACGAGCAGCGCCAACAGCAGGGGGAGTCGGAACAGGCGACGGGCGAGCGGCGGCCAGGGCGACATGGAATCCTCCCGGGATCGGGGTCTGGGCCACGGAGGCAGATCGGGGACATTCATTGGAACACGGCGGGGGCGTGCGCATCACGCGCAATCCCTCTCGGCCGGGCGGACTTCCGCCGGACGCGGCATGAAGACCGCAGGCCACGCCGGAGAGTTACATCGCACCCAGGCCGATCGAACGAGGTTCGGCGGGGGGAAACAGAAGTCGACGGGGCGCGACGCTCGTGCCGCTTCGGGCCGTCCGCGACGCCCGAAGCCCGGCGTTCCGGGCGTCGGGAGCGCGTGGCTTGCCGCGCCGCAGGCACTCCGCTACGTTTCGCCGTCCTTTGCACTCCCCTCTGTC
>JBGAOB010000077.1:0-16822 GCA_044222045.1 Candidatus Eiseniibacteriota bacterium | reverse complement strand
GCGTGCGGGCAGCGACTCGGTGTGGTCGCGCCGCGGCGCGTGGGTGCGCGGGCAGGACTACGCGATCGACCTGCTGCGCGGCGACGTGCGGCTGCTGCGCGCGCCGGCCGCGGGCGAAACGCTGTGGGTGGCCGCATGCCGCCTGCTCGCGCCGCCGCCGCTCGAGGTGGCGCACCTGCGCTACCGGCCGCCCGGCTCGCTCGCCGGCGCCGCGCCCGACGCGGACAGCCTGATCGTGCCGCCGGCCACGGCGCGCGCGTCCACCGCGCGCGACCCGTCCGGCGCGCCGCCGGGCGCGACGCTCGCGCTCACGGGCAACAAGACGCTCGCCGTGGAGTTCGGCTCCACGCAGGACGCCACGCTGCGCCAGTCGCTCGACCTGTCGGTCACCGGCACGCTCGCGCCGGGTGTGGAGCTGACGGGTGTGCTGTCGGACCAGAGCACGCCTCTGTCCGCGGCCGGCGCCACGCAGGACCTGCAGTCGCTCGACCGGTTGCTCGTGGAGCTGCGCGGCCCGCAGGGCTCGGCGTCGCTCGGCGACCTGCCGCTGACGCTGGACCGCGGCGAGTTCGCGCGCGTGGAGCGGCGGCTGCAGGGCGCGCGCGGCACGTGGCACTCGGGCGGCGCCACCGTGTTCGGCGCGGCGGCGAGCGCGCAGGGCGAATACCAGCGCCTGCAGTTCGGCGGCGTCGAGGGCCGCCAGGGCCCGTACCTGCTCACCGGGCGCGACGGCTCCACCGGCATCACCGTGGTGGCCGGCAGCGAGGTGGTCACGCTCGACGGCACACGGCTGACGCGAGGCGAGACCGCCGACTACGTCATGGACTACGAGCGCGCGCGCCTGACGTTCTCGAACCGGCGGCCCATCAGCTCGGCGTCGCGCATCACGGTGGAGTACCAGTACGCCGTCACGCGCTACCGCCGAAACCTCGCCGCCGGCGGCGCGGAATGGAAGCTCGGCGGGCTGTCGCTGTTCACGAACGTGCTCGCGGAGGGCGACGATCGCGGACGTCCGCTCGATGCCACGCTCGGCGCGACCGAGCGGCTCGTGCTCGCCTCGGCCGGCGACTCGGCATCGCGCGCGCTCGCCGCCGGCGTGACCGCCGCGGCTGGCGACTACGACAGCGTGCGCACGACGACGGGGCAGCTCGTGTACGCGTGGGCCGGTCCCGACTCGGGCGCGTTCCAGGTGCGCTTCGCGCCGGTGGCGCAGGGCGCGGGGGACTACGTGGACTCCACGGTCGTGTCGGGCCGCACGGCGTACCGCTTCGTGGGCGCGGGGCTCGGTCGCTACGTGATCGGGCGCGCGCTGCCGCTGGCCGAGTCGCAGCGGCTGTGGAGCGCGGGCGGTCGCTGGGCGCGCGGCGGGCTGGTGATGGAGGCCGAGGGCGCCGTGTCGCGGCTGGACCGCAACACGTTCTCCTCGCGCGACGACGGCGACGACGCGGGCGCGGCCGGGCGGCTGGCGCTGGCGTGGTCGCGGCCGCTCGCCGGGCGCTGGGGCCGGCTCGGCGTGGAGGCCGCCACGCGCGAGGTGGGGCGCCGGTTCGCGCCGTTCTCGCGGTTGGAGCGCCCGTTCGCGGAGGAGGACTGGGGGCTGCCCGGCGGCGCCGATCTCGAGCACCAGCGCCGCTCGAGCGCCGTCGTGCGCTGGCAGCCGGGCGCACGCGGCGACGAGCTGCGCGCCGACGTCGCGCGGCTGGTGACGCCCGACGGCTACGCGGGCTGGCGGCGCGCGGCCGAGTGGCGCGGTGGCGGCGCGCTGGGCACGCACGCGGCGTGGTCGCGTTCGGACGGCGCGGTGGCCGGGCTGGCGTTCGGCGGCGCGGGGCGCGAGCGCTGGCAGGCGGACGCGCGCGCGGGCGGCGCGTGGGTGACGCCGTCGCTGCGCTTCGAGAGCGACCGCCGCACGTTCGCCGCCGACACGGGCCGCGCCGGCGAGCGCTTCCGCGAGTGGGGCGCCGACGTGGCGTCGGGTTCACGCGTGCCGTGGCGCATGTCGACCGGGCTCGCCACGCGGCGCGACGCCGTGCGCTCGGGCGCCGGCTGGTTCGACCTGCGTGACGTGCGCACGCTGCGCGTGGGGCTCGAGAGCCCGGCGGCGAGTGCCGTGAGCGCGGTGCTGCAGGCGCAACGCCGCGACCTGCGGCCGCTCGGCGACCCGACGCGCTCGCGCAGCGACCTCGCGAGCGTGCGGCTGCGCGCCGAGCACCGCGAGCGCGGCCTCACGGGCACCTACAACCTGGAGCTGACGAGCGAGGGCGAGAACCGCCGCTCGCGCGAGTTGCGCTTCGTGGGCGCGGGCCGCGGCGGCTACGACGCGCTCGGCAACTTCGTGGGCACCGGCGACTGGGACCTGGTGCTGGTCGTGAGCAACGACCTCGACCGCGTGGCGCGCGCGGCCGCCAGCGCGCGCGCGTCGTGGACGTTCGGCGCGTCGGACGCGTGGCGCGGCTCGCGGCTCGAGTTCGTGAGCGAGACCGAGGCGCGCCGTCGCGGCGGCGCGCGGGCGGGCGACGCGTGGCTGTCGGGCGGCGCGGTGCTCGCCGACGCGGCGCTGGCGCGCGGCAGCGTGCTGCAGCGGCTGGAGAGCGATCTCGCGCCGGGCTCGCGCGCGGCGTCGGTGTACGCGCGGCTCGAACGGCGCGTGACCGGCGACCGCTCGTACTCGAACTTCGCGCAGGTCACCGACCAGCGCACCGGGCAGCTGCGCTGGCGCGCGCGGCCCGCCGCCACGGTGACGCTGGAGTCCGAGGGACGCGTGCAGTGGCAGCGCGCGACGCAGGCGCTGGCGGGCGGCGCGCGCTATGAGCGCACACTCGTGGAGCAGGGCGGGCAGGGCGTGGTGGCGTGGCAGCCGGCGCCCTCGCTGCGCACGTCGGGCGCGCTCGAGGCCACGTGGTCGCGGCCCGACGCCGGTTCGGCGGGCGGCGTCGCGCCCACGACGTCGCTGCGCGTGGGCCCCGACGTGGGCCTGTCGGTGGGCGCGCGCGGACGGCTGGAGTTCACGGCGCGGCGCGTACGCCTGTGGCCGGGCCGCCCGCCTGGGGCTGCTGCCGGCCGCAGGATCCGCGGGCGCGGCGCGCTGGGACGCCGGCGCGCGCCGACGCGAGCTGATGGACGCGGTCACGTTCGGGCTCACCGCCGCCGCGCGAGCGGCTGCAACGCGCGGCGATCAGCGCCAGGCGCGCCGAGCTGAGGGCGTTCTTCTGATGATCCGCCGATTCGTGCTCGCCGCGGTGCTGTGGGCCGCGCTCGCGTGGCCCGCCGCCGCGGCCGCGCGGCTCGACGCGCGCGGCGCGCCGCTGCCGACCCGCGAGCTGGAGGCGCTGTTCGCGCCGGCGCTGCGCGCGCCCGGGGACACCGTCGCGCTCGCCTCGGCGCTCGGCGCGGCTCGCCCAGTGCTGCAGTCCGAGGGCTGGCTGGACGCGCGCGCCGAGGCCGAGTGGGCCGACAGTGCGCGGCTGGAGCTGCGGATCGACGCCGGAGCGCGGCAACGCTTCGCGTCGTCCGCGCGGTCGGCCGGCGCGGCGGACTCGGCCTTGTTCGCACCGCCGCTCGGCGTGCGCGCCGGCGAGTGGGCGAGCCCCGGCCGGCTCGCGGCGGGCCTGGAACGCGCGGCATGGACGCGGCGGTCGCCGCGGGGCATCCGTACGCGCAGCTCGGCGTGTCGGGTTGGCTCGCCGACTCGGCGGGCGTGCACGCGGCCCGTCGGCGCGCGCTCGGTCCGCGCGTGACGATCGACGCGGTGCGCGTCGAGGGCTGCGCGCGACGCAGCCGAAGTTCGTGGAGCGCAGCATGGGCCGCCTCGGGAATGCTGCACGATCCGGCGGCGGCGGGGCGTCGCGACGATCCGCCCGAGCAGCTTCGGGCTGTTCCAGAGCGTCGAGTACGCGGGCTCGAGGGCGGGTCGGACTGGGCGCACGGCCGGCTCGTGTGGCGCGTGCGCGAGGCGCGCGCGAACCGCTTCGAAGGCGCGCTCGGCGCAGGGCGACGCCGGCGTCGTCGGGCTGGCGCGGCTCGATCTCGGCAATCTCGGCGGCACGGGGCGCGCGGTCGGGCTGGAGTGGCAGCGTCGCGCGGACGCGGACTCGCGGACTCCTGGCGCGCGCTACGCCGAACCGATGGTGCTCGGCCTGCCGCTGCGCGCGGAGGCCTCGCTGGCGCAGCAGCTGCAGGACACGCCGTACACGCGCACGCGCGTGGGCGCGAAGCTGCTGGCCTCGCTCACCGCGGGCGAACGCGTGGAAGCCGGGTACGAGGAGGAGCGGGTGGTCACACCGAAGAGCGCGGTGCAGCAGGCCGCGTATCAGAACACCACGCTGGGACTGGAGCGCGACGCGCGCGACGACGTGCTGCAGCCGCGGCGCGGCACGCGCGCGCGCCTCGCGGCGACGCAGGTGTTCCGCCGGCGATCGCCGCGCCCCGGCTTCCCACGACCGCGACGGGCGCGCGCACGACGTCGAGCCTGCTCGAGGGCCGCGGCGAGGGCACCGGCCGCTCGGCGGCGCCCGGGGTGGCGCTCGAGGGGATGGGCGCCGGCCGCTTCGGCGGCGACCGCGTGCGGCCGGACTACGAGCGCTGGGCGGGCGGCGCCACGACGCTGCGCGGGCAGAACGAGGAGGCGTTCCGCGTCGATCGCTGGTCGTGACGCCCGGAGTGGCGGTTCCTCGGCGCGCGCGGCGAGCGCGTGAGCCTGTTCTGGGACCACGCGTGGATGGAGACGCGCGAGGCGCTCGCCGAACCGACGACGGGCGACCGGCTCGTGCGCGTGCAGGCCGACGGCGTCGCTTTCCTGGACTGCGACTGCCGGCCGCGGGCGGCTTCGTGGACCTCGACTACGGCCTTCGAGCCGGGGCGCGGCGCTCGAGGGCAAGATCCACCTGCAGCTCGGGACGATCTTCTGATGGCGCTCGCGCACCGCGTCGAACAGCTGATGGCGCCGGGGGCCGGCTGTCGTCGCAGTGGCCCGGCCGGGAGCGCCGCGACTTCGGCAGTCGGCGTTCGGCGCGACGCCGCGTGGACGCTGGAGCGCGGCGGCGTGCTGATGGCCGAGGCGCCCACGGGCGTCGGCAAGTCGCTCGCGTACCTGCTGCCGGCGGCGCTGTGGCCGCCGAGCGCGGCGCGCGCGTGATCGTGGCCACGTGCACGCGGTCGCTGCAGGACCAGTTGTTCGAGCGCGACATCCCCGCGCTGCTCGACGCGCTCGAGCTGCGGCTCGACGTGGCGGTGCTCAAGGGCAAGAGCAACTACGTGTGCCCGCGCGCGCTCGAGATGGCCGAGGGCCAGGGCGCCGAGGAGACCGAGGCGATCGACGCGCTGCGCGCGTGGGCCGCGCCGACGCGAGCGGCGACCTCGATCGCTTCGGCGGCGCCGACGCCGAGGCGTTCCGGCGCGTGCGCCCGCGCGTGGCCGCCGATCCCTCGGCGTGCAGCGGCATCACCTGCCGGCGCGCGCGAGCGTTTGGCGCGCGCGCCGGCGCGCAGCGAGCGAGGCGTCGCTCGTGGTGGTGAACCACGTGCTGCTCGCGCGCGCCGCCGAAGCCGACGGCCTGCCCCCGAGCGCCGGCGCTGATCGTGGACGAGGCGCACCGGCTCGAGGGCGTGCTCGTGTCGCGGCTCGAATCCGCGTAGCCGCGCCACCGCTTCGACGAGCTCGTGCGCCTGACGGGCTCGCTGACCGGCGGGCGCCGCTCGGGCGGCCTCCTGCCGCGGCTGCGTTCGCTGCTGCTGCCGCTGCTCGCGGAGGGCGAGGCGCGCGAGGCGCTGTATGCCGACCTCGAACGGCTCGCGAAGCGCGGCGAGGAAACGCGCGAGTCGGCACGCGAGTTGTTCACGCGCGTGGCGCCGCCCATGGAACGTGCCGGGCGCTACGGCGCACGACAGCGCTACCGCTCGCCGGGCGAGCTGCTGGGACGTGACCTCGCCCCGCTGCAGACGCTGATCGAACACTGCGGCGTGTTCACGAATACGCTGCGCCGCGCCGCGGCCATGGCCGAGGGCGCGAACGCGGGGGCGCCGGGCGAGGAACTGGCCGCGGAGCTGGAGATGGTGTCCGGCCGCTGGGCCGAGCTGGCGCTGGAGCTCGACCGGCTGGCGGCCGCCGATGACCCGGACTGGGTGTACTGGCGGAACGTGTCGGCGCGCGCGCAGAAGGCGGGCGGCGAGTCGCCCGGCGCCGAGCTGCGCGGCGCGCCCGTGACCGTGGCCGAGACCGCGCGCAAGCTGCTGCTGTCGCGCCCGCGCGCGGTGGTGCTGGCCAGCGCCACGCTGTCGGCGGCGGGCGACTTCGAGTGGGCCGCCGAGCGACTGGGGCTCGGCGAGCGGTACGGGCTGCCGTACGAGGGGATCTCGTACCCCTCGCCGTTCCCGCTGCACGAGCAGATGCGCGCCTACGTGTACGACTCCGACCTCGACGAGGCCGAGGCGGTGACCGAGGTGATCGCGGCGCTCGCCGACGCCGAGGAGAGAACGCTGGCGCGGCCCCGCAACGTGCTCGTGCTGTTCACCGCGCACGAGCGGCTGCGGCGCGTACGCGAGCGGCTCGTGTCGCGGCTGCCGGCATCGCGCCGGCTGCTGGCGCAGGAGTGGGACGGGCCCGCCGGGCTGCTCGTGGAACGATTCCGCGCGGAACGGGGTGCGGTCTTGCTCGGCGTGCAGAGCCTGTGGGAAGGTGTCGACTTTCCGGGAGAGGCTCTCGAAGTCCTCGTGGTCGCGAAGCTCCCGTTCTCGGTGCCCGACGATCCGATCGTCGAGGCGCGCGGCGAACGGCTCCGCGAGCGCGGCGTGGATCCCTTCCGCGGCGATGCGGTTCCCGAGGCCGTGCTGCGGTTCCGGCAGGGCGTGGGGCGCCTGATTCGGCGCGCGGACGACCGCGGCGTGCTGGTGGTGTGCGATCCACGGCTGGCGACCGCGGGATACCGGCGAGCCTTCGTGGATGCGCTGCCCGTGGAGCCCGAACGCGTGCGTTCGGCCGGATCGCTCGCCGCCGAGGCGGTGGGCTTCCTGGAGCGTCGGGATGCGGGCGTGGAGGAGGACGTGTGATCCGGCTGGGCCAGGACCGACTCGCACTCGACGACGTGGTGGCGGTGGCGCGCGAGCGCGCGGCCGTGACGCTGGATCCCGAAGCGCGCACGCGCATGGTGGCCGCGCGGCGCGTGGTGGACGACGCGGTGCGCGGCGACCGTGCGGTGTACGGCGTCACGACCGGCTTCGGCGAGCTCAAGGACACGCGCATTCCCGCCGAGGACGCGCGCCAGCTGCAGGTGAACCTGGTGCGCTCGCACGCGGCGGGCGTGGGCCCCGCGGCGCCGCGCGACGTGGTGCGCGCGATGCTGCTGCTGCGCGCGGCGTCGCTCGCGCGCGGGCATTCGGGCTGCCGGCCCGAGCTGGTGGAGTTCCTGCTCGAGATGCTCGCGCGCGAGGTGACGCCGGTGGTGCCGCTGCAGGGCTCGGTCGGCGCGTCGGGCGACCTCGCGCCGCTCGCGCACCTGGCCCTCGTGGTGATCGGCGAGGGCGACGCGTGGCTCGGCGAGCAGCGCATGCCGGCGGGGTTGGCGCTGCGCGGCGCGGGCCTGTCGCCGATGACGCTGGAGCCCAAGGAAGGCCTCGCGCTGCTGAACGGCACGCAGCTCTCCACGGCGCTCGCGGCGCTCGCGTGCGCCGATGCGCAGCGCGTGTGGGAGGCGGCGCTCGCCGCGGCCGCGCTGAGCACCGAGGTGCTGCTGGGCTCGTTCGCGCCGGCGTCGGAGCGCGTGCAGGCGCTGCGGCCCTACCCGGGCGCGATCGAGGCCGCGCGCCGCCTGCGCGCCTACTCGCAGGACAGCCGCCTCGTGGACCCGGCGCGCGACGCGAAGCGCGTGCAGGACGCCTACAGCCTGCGTTGCGTGGCGCCGGTGATGGGTGCGTCGTGGGACGCGATCGTGCACGTGGAGCAGCAGCTCGAGATCGAGTTCAACTCCGTGAACGACAACCCGCTCGTGTTTCCCGAGGGCGACGACATCGTGTCGGCCGGGCTGTTCCACGCGCAGCCGGTGGCCCTGGTCGCCGACTACCTCAAGATCGCGGTGGCCGAGGTGGCGTCGCTCAGCGAACGCCGCGTGGACCGGCTGATCGACCGCGCCAAGTCGGGCCTGCCGGCCGTGCTCGCGACGAATCCCGGCCTCGAGTCGGGTTACATGATGGCGCAGTACACGGCGGCGTCGCTCGTGTCCGAGAACAAGACGCTCGCGCACCCGGCGAGCGTGGACTCGATTCCCACCGGCGCCGGCATCGAGGACCACGTGAGCATGGCCCCGATCGGTGCGCGCCACGCGCGCCAGATCGTGGACAACGCCGCGCGCGTGGTGGCGCTCGAACTGCTGTGCGCGTGCCGGGCGCTGGAGTTCCGCCGCCCGCTCACCGCCGGCGACGGCTGCGAGCGCCTGTACGGCGCCGTGCGCCGCGTGATTCCCGCGCCCGAGGGCGACCGTCCGCTGTCGGGGCCCGCCGAGGAGGTGGCGCGCTGGGTGCTGTCCACCGCGCCGCTCAAGCTGGTCGAGGAGGTGCTCGAAACATGACCCCGCTGGCCACGGCTCGCGTCGTGCGCGCGCCGCGCGGCACGCAGCTCTCGTGCAAGGGCTGGGTGCAGGAAGCCGCGCTGCGCATGCTGATGAACAACCTCGATCCCGACGTGGCCGAACGCCCCGACGACCTCGTGGTGTACGGCGGGACCGGGCGGGCGGCGCGCAGCTGGGAGGCGTTCGACCGCATCGTGGCGGCGCTGCGCGCGCTCGAGAACGACGAGACGCTGCTCGTGCAGTCGGGCAAGCCGGTGGGCGTGTTCCGCACGCACGCCGACGCGCCGCGCGTGCTGATCGCGAACTCGAACCTGGTCGGGCGCTGGGCCACGTGGGAGCACTTCCGGGATCTCGAGGCGAAGGGCCTGATCATGTACGGGCAGATGACCGCGGGCTCGTGGATCTACATCGGCTCGCAGGGCATCGTGCAGGGCACGTTCGAGACGTTCGCCGAGTGCGCCGACCGTCACTTCGGCGGCACGCTCGCGGGCCGGCTCGTGCTCACCGCCGGGCTCGGCGGCATGGGCGGCGCCCAGCCGCTGGCGGTCACGATGAACGGCGGCGTGTGCCTGGCCGTCGAAGTGGACGCCTCGCGCGCGCAGCGCCGCGTGGAGACCGGCTACTGCGACCGCGTCACGCACTCGATGGACGAGGCGCTCGCGTGGTGCCGCGAAGCCGTCGCGGCGAAGCGGCCGCTGAGCGTGGGGCTCGTGGCGAACGCGGCCGAGGCGATGCCGGAGCTGCTGAAGCGCGGCGTGATCCCCGACGCGGCCACCGACCAGACGTCGGCGCACGATCCGCTCGTGGGCTACGTGCCCGCGGGCCTGTCGCTGGAGCAGGTGGCGGCGCTGCGCAAGACGAGTCCCGACGACGTCGTGCGCCGCGCGCGGGAGTCGATGGCCACGCACGTGCGGGCGCTGCTCGGCATGAAGGCGCGCGGCACGGTGCTGTTCGACTACGGCAACAACCTGCGCGGCGAGGCGGAGAAGGGCGGGCTGCCGCACGAGCAGGCGTTCGGCTACCCGGGCTTCGTGCCCGAGTACATCCGTCCGCTGTTCTGCGTGGGCAAGGGGCCGTTCCGCTGGGCGGCGCTGTCGGGCGATCCGAACGACATCGCCGTGACCGACGCCGCGGCGCTGGAGGAGTTCCCCGACGACGCGCGGCTGCACCGCTGGATCCCGCTCGCGCAGAAGCACGTGCACTTCCAGGGCCTGCCGGCGCGCATCTGCTGGGTCGGTTACGGCGAGCGGCACCGGCTGGGCCTGCGCTTCAACCGCCTCGTGCGCGAGGGCAAGGTGAGCGCGCCGATCGTGATCGGCCGCGACCACCTCGACACCGGCTCGGTGGCGTCGCCGTTCCGCGAGACCGAGTCCATGCGCGACGGCAGCGACGCGATCGCGGACTGGCCGCTGCTGAACGCGATGCTGAACGTGGCGTCCGGCGCGTCGTGGGTGAGCCTGCACCACGGCGGCGGCGTGGGCATCGGCAACTCGATCCACTCCGGGCAGGTGATCGTGTGCGACGGCAGCGCCGAGGCCGACGCGCGGCTCGCGCGCGTGCTCACGAACGACCCCGGCACCGGCGTGATGCGCCACGCCGACGCCGGCTACCCCGAGGCCATCGCGCACGCGAAGCAGACCGGCATGAAGCTGCCGGGGATCACGAGCGGGCCATGAGCAGCTGGTCGGCGTCCGATCCCTCGAGCAAGCCCGTCGCCGGGCGCACCGCGTACCTGATCCTGCACAACACCTCGGAAGTGGTGACGCCGTCGGCCGACGGTCGCACCGTGGTGCGCTACCCGCGCGGGGCGGTCGTGTTCCGCGACGGCCGCGTGCTCGAGGTGGGCCCCGCCGCCGACCTCACGCGCAGCCACCCCGACGCGCGGCCGCTGAACGCGCACGGCAAGCTCGTGACGCCGGGCCTGGTGGACTGTCACACGCACATGATCTTCGGCGGCCACCGCGCGCAGGAGTTCCAGAAGAAGATCGCCGGCGTGCCGTACGCGCAGATCGCGGCCGAGGGCGGTGGCATCCGCTCCACGGTGCGCGCCACGAACGGCATGAAGGACGAGCTGCTCGAAAAGGGCCTCGCGATCCGGCTCGAGCGCTGGCGCGCGAACGGCTGCACCACCGTGGAGGTGAAGAGCGGCTACGGCCTCGTGCCTCGGCGCGAGTTGAGGCTGCTGGAACTGATGGGCGGCGCCGCGATCCGCGTGCCCGTGCGCGTGCACCGCACCGCGCTGCTGCTGCACGCGCTGCCCGAGGAGTACGAGGGCAAGCGCGAGCAGTACGTGGAAGAGGTGCGCACGACGCTGCTCACCGAGATCCACCGCCGGGGCATGGCGGGGGCGATCGACGTGTTCTGCGACCCGGTCGCGTTCTCGGTGGAGGAGTGCCGCGGTGTGCTGAAGCGTGCCGTGGAGCTGGGCCTGCCCGTGAAGCTGCACGCGGAGCAGATCGAGCGCAGCGGCGGCGCGAAGCTGGCCGCCGAGGTGGGGGCGCGGTCGGCCGACCACCTCGAGAGCGCGATCGAGGAGGACTGGCGCGCGCTCGCGGCCGCCGACGTGGTGGGCGTGCTGCTGCCGGGCGCGGCGCTGACGCTGCGCCAGAAGCTGCCCGACGCCGGCATGATTCGCGCGAGCGGCGCGCGGCTGGCGATCGCCACCGACTTCAATCCCGGCACGTCGCCCGCGCAGTCGCTGCTCGAGTGCGCGGCGCTGGCGGCGCGGTTGTGCGGCTTCACCGCCGAGGAGCTGCTGCTGGCGATGACGTGGAACGCGGCGCGCGCGCTGGCCGCCGAGAGCGAAGTGGGGCACCTGAACCCCGGCGCGTGGGGCGACGCGGTGCTCTGGGAGTGCGAGACGCTGGAGGAGCTGCCGTACTGGATGCCCGCCGTGCGTCCCGACACCGTGTTCATGCGCGGCGCCGACCTGGCGCTGCCCGCGGTGGAACGAAGGGTGTGGCCGTGACGGCTTGACCGCCGCGCGAGACGCGCGGCCCCGAAGTGATGAACCGTCGCCGGTCCCGCGCCGGCATTTCGCCCGAGAGGATTCCATGTCCCGCCTGGTCGAGTGCGTTCCCAACTTCTCCGAAGGCCGCCGCCGCGAGGTGGTGGACGAGATCGTCAACGCCATCTGCGCCGTGCCGGGCGTCACCATGCTCGACTGGGAGATGGACCCCGACCACAACCGCAGCGTGCTGACGTTCGCGGGCGAGCCCGAGCCCGTCATGGAGGCGGCGGTGCGCGCGGTGAAGCGCGCGTCCGAGCTGATCGACCTGAACCACCACTCGGGCCAGCACCCGCGCATGGGCGCCACCGACGTGGTGCCGTTCGTGCCCGTGGAGAACGTCACGCTGGACGACTGCGCGGAGATGGCGCGCCAGGTGGGCCGCCGCGTGGGCGAGGAACTCGGCATCCCGGTGTTCCTGTACGAGGCGGCGGCGTCCACGCCGGCGCGCAAGAGCCTGGCCGACGTGCGGCGCGGCGAGTTCGAAGGCCTGCGCGACGCGATCGGCAAGGACCCGGCGCGCAAGCCGGACTTCGGTCCGAACGCGATCCACGCCACGGCGGGCGCCACGGCGATCGGCGCGCGCAAGTTCCTGGTCGCGTTCAACGCGAACCTGAACACCGCCGACGTGCGCGTGGCCAAGGCGGTGGCGGCGGCGATCCGCGAGCAGTCGGGCGGCCTCAAGAACGTGCGCGCGCTGGGCTTCAGCATCGAGGGCGGGCGCCGCGCGCAGGTCAGCATGAACCTGGTGGACGTGGAGCAGACGCCGATCCACCGCGTGCTGGCGCTGGTGCGCGACGAGGCGGCCCGTCACGGGGCGCTGATCTCGGGCTGCGAAGTGGTGGGGCTGGTGCCCGAGGCGGCCATGCTCGACGCGGCGGAACACGCCATGCAGCTGGAAGGCTTCAAGCGCGACCAGGTGCTGGAGCTGCGGCTGCGCCGCGCGCCGCTCACCGAGGCGGTGCCGATCGCGAGCTTCTTCGAGGCCGTGGCGGGCCCCACGCCGACGCCCGGAGGCGGTACCGTTGCCGCGTTCACCGGGGCGCTCGCCTCGTGCCTGGCCACGATGGTGGCGAACCTGACCCTCGGAAAGAAGAAGTACGCGGCGGCCGAGGCCGACATGACGGGGCTCAAGCGCGAGGCCGAGGCCCTGCGCCGGGACCTGCTCGCGCTGGCCCGCAGCGACAGCGAGGCGTTCGAGGCGGTCCTGCGGGCACGCAAGCTCCCGCAGGCCACCCCGGCCGAGCAGCAGGCCCGGGAGGCGGCGGTGGCGGCGGCGGACCTGGCGGCGGCCCGGGTGCCGCTGGAGACGGCGGAGAAGTGCCTGCGGGTCTTGCACCTGGCGCTGCTGGCGGCCCAGAAGGGCAACACGAACGCCGTGACCGACGCCGGCGTGGCCGGGCTGCTCGCCAGGGCGGCCGGGGACGGTGCGCTGTGGAACGTTGAAATCAATCTGAAGTCCATTCCGGAGAGCGCCGATAAGGAAGCCATCCTGTCGGGTCTGCAACGTCTTCGCGCCGAACTCCAACTGGCGGCGGAACGTTGCCGCGAGACCGTGCAGGTCGCCGTGAACGCTTGATAGGGACGGACCTTCTGCCGGCGCGAGGGGCGGGCCGGGGAGACAAGCCAACTTGGAAAAGGCGATCGAGATCAAGCGTCGCGCCCAGCGCTGCATCCAGAACGGAGATCTGGATGGAGCGCTGAACGAGTACGAGAAGCTCGTCGGCTCCGAGGACAGCGACCCCTACAACTTCGTGCTGCTCGCCGACCTCCTGTACAAGAAGGGGGATCACGGCGGAGCGTCGCACCGCTACCTCTCGGCCGTCGCCGCCTACGAGAAGGCCGCGCTCTACAAGAACGCGATCGCCGTCTGCAAGAAGATGCTGCGCCTGTCGCTGTCGGCCGCGCAGGTGGCGAAGCAACTCGCCTCGCTGCACGCGCTCGACGGCCTGTCGAGCGAGGCCGCGCTCTACTACGTGCAGTACGCCGAGTACATGGTGCGCTCGAACGAGCCGCTCGAAGCGGCCGACGCGCTGCGCCGCGCGTACGACTCGGCGCCCGAGAACGTGAAGGTGCTCGAACAGCTCGCCGAGGCCTGGCTGCTGGCGGGCGAGAACGACAAGGCGCACGAGACGCTGAAGGAAGCGGCGGTGGCGTACAGCGCCCGCGGCCTCACGCTCGAAGCGCAGCGCGTGGAACAGCGCCTGCGCGGCGCCAGCGGCATGATGCCCACGGTGACGGCCGGGTCGGCTTCCACGTCCATGCCGGCGCCGTCGGTGCCGGCCGCGCGCGTCACGTCGGAGCCGGCGTCGTCCTCGTCGCCGCGTCCGATCGAGGTGCCGCGCTCGCTGCACGACATGCTGGAGCCGGGCCGCGTCGACTTCGACGCCTCGGCGGCCGCGGCGGCCACGCCGACGCCGGCGTCGTACGACCTGGAGCCGGGCATCCGCTCGTTCGACACCACTCCGAAGGCGGTCGAGCCGGAGCCGGAGGCCGAAGTCGCGCCGGAGCCGGTCGCCGACATCGAGCCGGAGCCGGTGGCCGAGGCCGAGCCCGAGGTGATCGAGATTCCCGACGAGTCGCTGGCCGAGGCGATCGAGGCGGCCGAGTCGTCGGTGGAAGCCCTGCCGACGTACGACATCGAGGACGCCCCTTCGGTGGAGGCCGTGCTCGCCGAGGTCGGTGCGACCGACGACGGTCCCGCCGACGTCTACGAGATCTCCGAGGAGGACGCCGAGGTCTCTTACGAAGCCGCCGAGCGCACGCTGGAGCAGCTGGCCGAGAGCACGCCGCCCGCGCCCGCGATGCACTTCGCGGCCGAGGAGCCGGCCATCGAGGAGCCCGCCGTGGAGGCGGCCCCGACGCTGGCCGACGTCGAGCACCTGCTGGCGTCCGCGCAGGACCAGTTCCGGATCGGCGACCGTTCGCACGCGGGCGACCTGCTGGCACAGGCCGCGAGCGCGTACGAGGCGCTGGGGCGCTGGGAGAGCGCGGCGACGATCTACCGCAGCCTGGGCCGCAGCCCGCAGACCCCGCCGGCGGTGCTGGCGCAGTGGCTGGCGAACTGCGAGCAGCGCCAGGACCGCTCGGAAGCCGCGCAGGTGGCGTGCGAACTGGGCGACCGGGCGCTGAACGACGGCGACGAGGTGGGGGCGCGTTCGTGGTTCGAGCGCGCCCGTGCGTTCGACGGCGACAACGAGACCGCGGTGCGGCGCCTGGCGCGCCTCGCCGGCGGCGCCGGTGGCGTGGACACGGCGGTGGCGCCGGGCATGCCGGCTCCGGCCGACGCCCCCGAGGGCGGCCGCGTCGAAGTGGCCGTGGGTCGAGGCGAGGCCGTGACGTTCGATCTCGGGTCGCTGCTGGCCGAGTTCCAGCGCGGGGTCGAAGCCCAGCTGTCGGGCGACGCCCAGAGCCATTACGATCTGGGCATGACCTACCGCGAGATGGGCCTGCTCGAGCAGGCGGTGGACTCGTTCCGCGTGGCGGCGCAGTCCGCGCCGCTGGCGGCGCGCGCGCACGAGATGATCGGGCGCTGCTTCGCCGACCAGCAGCGACTGGCGGACGCCATCCTGGAGTTCCGCGCCGCACTCACGCAACTGGGCGATTCGGCCGAGCTGGCCGTGGACCTGCATCACGAGCTCGGGTGCGCGCTCGAAGCCTCCGGCCAGTCGCACGAGGCGATCACGCACTTCGAGAAGGTCGTGGCGGTGCACCCCGATTTCGCGGATACGTCGCAGCGGCTCGAGGCCCTGCGTCGTCGGGAGGCCGCGTGACCAGCCGGCGGCCAGCCCCGCGGGGCGGCCGCCGGCTCGAACTGCACGCGCACACGCGCTACAGCGACGGCACGCTGACGCCCGCGGAGCTGGTGGACGCCGCACGCAAGCTGGGCATCGAAGCGCTCGCGATCACCGACCACGACACGGTCGAAGCGCTGGCCGAGGCCCGCGCCGCCGCCGAGGGCGCGATCGAGATCGTGCCCGGCATCGAGATCTCCAGCGCCGCCGAGGGCTGGGACCTCCACGTGCTCGGCTACTTCCTCGACGATCGCTCGCCGGTGCTGCTGGAGCGGCTCGAGCAATTTCGCGCCGAGCGGCACGGCCGCGCACATGCCATTCTGCAGAAGCTGCGCGAACTGGGCGCCGAGGTGGACGAAGCGGAGGTGTTCGAGTCCGCGGGCCCGGGCGTGGTGGGCCGCCCGCACGTGGCGCACGCGCTGCTGCGTGAAGGGCACGTGCACACGATCGACGAGGCGTTCAAGCGCTACCTGGGGCCGCGCGGCAGCGCATTCGTACCGCGCCCGGCGTTCCGCCCGGAAGAGGCGATCGCGCTGATCCGCGCCGCCGGCGGCGTCGCGGTGCTCGCGCATCCCGGCTCGTCGCTGCCGCAGCTGATCGTGGAGCGACTCGCCGAGGCGGGCCTCACGGGCCTCGAGATCTGGCACCCCGTGCACGGCCGTGCGTCGATCGAGCACTGGCGGCGCATCGCGCGCCAGCTGAAGCTGGTGGAAACGGGCGGGTCGGACTTCCACGGCCCGTCGCGCGGCGCCGGCCTGGGCGAGATGGGCGTGCCGTGGGAGGCGCTCGACCGCCTCCGCGAGGCCGCCTCCGCCACGCGCGCCTGAGCGCGTCGCGTCGCGCGGCGCTCCGCCCGCGGCACACGCAGCGGGTGACGCCGCCCCCGGGGGCGGCACCGTCCCGCGTCGGCCCGGCGTTGACGCTGCGCCGCACGCGCCGATAGTCTGCGGCCTCCCCGAACACACACCCGACGGAGCCCGCCACCATTCCTTCTCTCGATCCGCGCCGACTCGTCGTGCTCGCGCTGGTGGGCACGGTCCTGCTGCTGGGCGCGCCGCGCGCGCGGGCGCAGGCCGACGATCCGCTCGACGTGAATTCGCTGAGCGCGATGTGGTCCTCGCCGGGCCGCATCGGCTGGACGCCCGACGGCTCGCTCGGCGTTCCGGGCGCGTGGCAGTTCGCGGGACTCGTGCGCGGCGGCTGGGCGTTCGACTCGCCGCTCGACCGCGCGCCCACCGCGGGGCCGGGCGTGCGCGAGGCCGCGGCGCCGCGGGCGTGGTGGGACTCGGTCGTCGTCACGGTGGGCGAGGGCGGCGCGTGGCAGGGCTGGGACGGCGCGATCGCGCGCACGGAGGGCTTCCTGCTGCGGCCGACGCCCGGGCGCGCCCGGCTGCGCGCCACGGTGACGAACGGCAGTTCGAGCCTCGACCGCAACGCCTACCTGTTCACGCGCGGGGATTCGCG
>JBGAOB010000076.1:0-16677 GCA_044222045.1 Candidatus Eiseniibacteriota bacterium | reverse complement strand
CCGCTCTCGAGCGGACGGCCCTCCGACGTGCGCAGGTCGAACGACAGGTCGTGCACGCCCGCCGGGCGCCAGCCCGAAGCGAGCGTGGCGAGACGCCGGCCCGAGAGGTCGAACACCTCCGCATCCACGGTGCCGGGGCGAGCGGTGGTGAACGACACGCGCGAGCGCGCCGCGGCCGGGTTCGGCGACACCGCGAGCGCGAGCTTCGGCGGCGCGGGCGGCGCGGCCACGGCGGCGCCCGTGGCGAAGTCCCACACGCCGCGGCCGTACGTGGAGAAGCGGACGAGCCCGCGGTTCGGGATCGACTCCACGTGCCAGTAGTCGGTGAGCGGCGCGCAGCAGGTGGACAGCAGCAGGTTCTCCCACGCGGCGCCGTTCCAGCGGAACGGCCCGGCCTGCGTCGCCGCGTACAGCACCGGGCTCGCCGCGCTCTCCTGCGCGATCGCGAACACCTGCGTGCCCGGCAGCCCCGTGGCCATGCCGGTCCACGTGGCGCCGCCGTCGGTGGTCTTGTACACGCCGGGATTCGAGTAGCCCGAGCCGGCGACCCACGCGACGAGCGGGTTCGTGGGAGAGATCACCAGGCTCGAGCCCGCGAAGTAGTGCGACGGCGGGCCGACCGCGGCCGACTCGGTCCACGTGGCGCCGCGGTTCGTGGTCCAGTACAGCCGTCCGTTGTACGTCGCCGCGATGCCGCGGTCGTGGTTCGACGGCGCCCACGCGAGCGCGCCCACCACGTCGCCGTCGCCATGATCGAAGTCGAACGCGAGCGGCGTCCACGTGTAGGCGCCGGGCGCGGTGCGCGTGAGGTGCCAGATCCGGCGTGCACCCACGTACACCGACGACGGGTCGTCGGGGTCGGCGCTCGTGGCGGCCAGGAACTTGAAGCCCGGCTCGCCGGCGGGGAAGTCGGACAGCTCCAGGCCCGCCGCGTCCCCGGCGCCGCTCTGCAGCAGCACGAAGCCCGGGTACACCGACCACACCATGCGCGACCGATCGGGCCACGACGACACCAGGTGCGCGTAGTCGCCGCTGATCACCTGCGTGAGGTCGGGCGTCACGGTGCCGAGTCCCGGGTGCGAGACCTGGTAGCCCTGATCCTGCGCGCCGGCCGAGAACACGTCGGGGTCGCCGAGCGACGTGAGCGTGCCGTAGTACTGCGCGTTGCGGAACCCGAAGCGGGTGATGTTGTCCGGCGTCACCGACGACACGTTCAGCGCGAACGTGCCGCCGTCCGTGTGGATGTGCACGATCTCGTTCACCGCGGCCGCGCCGGGATCGGACGCGCCCGCCGCCGCGGTCTCGAGGAAGTGACGGAAGCCGAAGATGTCCGCGTGCAGCTGGGTCTGCGGGTCGCCGTAGTAGTCGTACCAGTGGTTGACGAGGCCCCACGTGACGCCGCCGTTCAGCGAGCGGTGGCAGTCGATGCCGCCGTAGAACACCTGGTTCGCGTCGGTGATCGCGGCCGTCAGCGTGCCGTAGAAGTCGGACAGTCCCGCCACGTTCGTCCACGACGCGCCGCCCGACGAGCGGTACAGCGTCCACGTGCCCGACACCTCGAGCGCGCAGTAGAACATCGGCGCGCCCGCTTCGGAGGCCGCCAGCCGTGCCGACGTCGACGACGCCGGCAGCGTGCCCACGTTCGTCCACGTGACGCCGTGGTCCGCGGAGCGCTTCAGCACGTTGCCCACCGCCAGGTACAGCGGCCCCGCCGCCGTGCGCGAGATCCACAGGTCGGGCCGCGTCGCGATGGGCTCGCTGTGCACCTTCGTGAAACTGAGGCCGCCGTTCGTGGACCGCAGCAGGTGCCAGTTGTGGTCCCACGACGAGCCCAGCCAGATCCAGCCCTCGACGAGCGCGTACATCGTGAGCGGCGCGTCGGCTTCCTGCACCGTGCGTGCGACCGTCCAGATGTAGTCCGGCAGTCCCGTGGGCACGCTCCACGTCGCGCCCGCGTTGGTGGACACGTGCATCTGCGAGTTGCTCGCGATCAGGATCCGGTCCGGCGCGCCGGGAGCCACGAGCACGTGCTCCACGCCGTAGCCCACGCCGTCGGTGAGCGGCGTCCACGCGCCGCCGCCGGCCGTGCCGCGGAACAGCCCGCCGTTCGCGCTGCCCACCACGAGCGCGCCGGTGGAGAGCTTCGCGTCGTCGAAGTTGCGCCCGGTGAGGTTGGAGGCGCCCTTCTCGATCCACGAACCGGCGAGGCCCGAGGCCTGCGGCATCGACTCGCGAAGGAAGGCGGTTTCGAGCCGGTTCGCGGCCTCGACCTTCCGCCAGTCGGTGCCGGGCGCGGCGCGGTGGATCTGCTCGATCCACACCGCGCGGCGGGCGTTCAGCGAGGCCTCGTCCTGCTCGCCCGGCACGGCCGTGGGCGCGGACGCGGCGAGGGGTGGAAGGGACAACGTCACCAGGCAGACGAGGGCGAGGACGGCTCGAACGGGCGAAACCGGCGGCATGCGGCCTCCTGGAGCGGTGTGCGGCGGGCCGGCGTGGGGGCACGCTCGCCACGTGGATGCGGCGACTGTAGCCCGCGGCGTCGAGGCCACGCCACACGTTCCTGCGCGGTCTTCCTTGCGCCGTTCACGCGAGGGCCCGGCAGCGAGACGGCGGTGTGGCGGCGCAGCCATCTCCATGCGACGTCGCGCGGCGCGCGCGTCAGGGGGTGCGAACGCGCGCTATCGCCTCTTCCAGCTCACGCGTTCGCTCGCGGGGCGCTCGGCGCCGTCGGGCGCGATCGGCACCACGCGCCAGTCGCCCGCGGCCGGTGGCTGCGCCGGAAGCGTCGCGGCGTCCATCGTGGTGTCGCGCGTCACCGCGGTCGCCACGCGCGTGCCTTCGGCGTCGAAGATCTCCACGCGATAGCTCTCGGCACCCGCGTCGCGCGTCCACGTGAAGCGTGTCGGCGCCGCATCCACGGCGCCCGCGGGCGTCACGAGCCGCACCGCGCCGCCCTCGCCGCGCACCGCGTCGTCCCCGCCGCCCGAGGACGGCGCGAGGCTCCAGCAGGCGGCAGCATCCACACCGCGAGCAGCGTCGCGGCCACCGGCAGCGCCACCCGCCACGCGAGCTTCGGCCACGCGCGCGCCGCGCGCGCCGCCGCGCGCGGTGCGGGCGCGCTCGCCGCCGCCGGCTCGCCCAGTGCGTCGAACGCCGCCTCGCGATACGCGGCTTCCGCCAGCGCGTCGCTTCCGCGCACGTCGCGCTCGAACGCCGCGCGCTCGGCCGCGTCCATTTCGCCCGCGCGCCAGCGCGCGAGGCGCTCTTCCTGCTCCGCCGTCAGTTCGTCCGGGCGCTTCATGCGAAGTACCCCCGTTGATCCAGCAGGTCGCGCAGCTTGAGCCGGCACCGGTACAGCCGCCGGTAGAACACCGCCGCCGCCAGTCCTTCTTCTTCCGCGACCGCGGCGGGATTCGCGCCGCCGATCAGCCGCCGCAGGTAGCGCGTGCAACCCGGGTCCGTGACCGACAGGCCCTGCAGGCATTCGCCCACCACGCGCAGCGCGTCGTCGGAGGCCAGCGCTTCGAGCGGCGTCGGTGATTCGTCGGGCACCGCGGTGCCCGCGTCCTCGACCTCCGCGCGCCGCCGTCGCACGCGTTCCTTCTGGTAGTGGTTGCCGATCACGTTTCGGAGCACCTGGAAGCAGTAGGGGAGTGAAGGCGGTTCGCCGCCGGGGTTGCGCTCCACGATCACGCGCAGCGCGTCCTGCACCAGGTCCTCGGCCACGTCCGGGTGGACCCGCCGACGCGCGATCGAGAGGAAGCGCTCCCGGAGCGGGGCGAGCCAGGCCCCTTCCGGGCCCCGTCGAGCGTCGGAGGTTTCCCGGTTCATTTGCCCGCCCCCGAAGATCTCCCGGCAGCTCCCGCGCTCCAGCGCTGCACCGGGGCGTCCGGCACCCCGATCAGCAGGAAGGCCCGGCAGTCGCGCGCCGGGAAGCCTTCCCGCTCCAGTTGCTCGGACGCCCGCGCCAGGCACACGTCGCGGGGCAGCCCCGTGCGAAGCCCGGCGTAGAACAGCTGCATCATCCGGGAAGCCGCGCGGTCGCCCACCTGCCAGCGCGTGGTCACCACGCTGCGCGCGCCGCCCACGAGGAAGCCCCGCGCGAGCCCGAACGACCCCTCGCCCGCATAGCGGGTCGAACCCATCGTGCCGCAGCCCGACAACGTCACCAGGTCGGCGCCGATGCCGAGCTTCTCGATCTCGTCGGGCGTCAGCAACGGGTCGGCGCCCGCGAGCACGAGCCCGCCTCGCGAAGCGGAGCGCGGATCCTCCACCGCGTGCGTCGCGAAGTGCAGCACGCCCGAAGGGCCCGCCTGGCGAAGCCGCGCCAGCGTCGCGTCGCGACCCACGAGCACCGTCGCGCCGGGCTCGGCGAGGCGGCGCGCCTCCTCGCGTGCGCCGGGCAGCCCGCGCGTGACCGCACCGCGCGTCGCGGGCTCGAGCGACGAGACGGCCGGCTGCTTCACGTCCACGACCGGGTCGGCGACGATCGTGAGCTGCCGGCCTTCGGGGCGACGCTCGTCGAGCGCCGCGAGGATGCCCGCCGACGGCACGTAGCTAACGGCGTAGCGCTGGCCCACGCGCGTGCCGCGCGCGTCGCCCGGAATCGGGAGCGACTCGATCGGCAGCGCGTCGGCGCTCCAGGGCGGCACCACGATCAGGCGCTCGGTGCCGCGCGGCAGCTGCGGCCACCAGTCGGCGAGCAGCGTCCGGGAGAGCTTCGCGAGCGCCGCCGCCGGCGTGCGGCCGCGCGGATCCGCCATGGTCTCCACGAGCAACTCCACCTCGCGAATGCGCAGGCCCGAAGCGATCGGGACCGCCCGCAGCGTGCCTCCGCCGAGCACGAACACGTTCGCCGCCGCGCCGCCCACGCCGTCGAACTGCACGAGCGCGGCGTGCCCGCGGTCGAGCCGCGCGATCAGCGCGTCCACGTCGGGCACGTCGCCGGAGCCGGCTCTCGAGGGCCGCGGCGCGGCCGCGTTCGCTCGCGCGCCAGGCGTCCTTCGGGCGTTCCCGCTCGATCAGCACGCGAGCCCACAGCCCGTAGGCCGCGAGGCCGTGCTCCACCGAGGCGGCGCGGTCTTCCTCGGTGTCCAGCGTGGCGCGCCAGCGTTCGAAGCGCGCCAGTTCGTGCTCGAGCAGCGTGTCCGCTTCGGCGTAGCGGCGCAGCGCCTGCAGGGCCCCGGCGCGCAGCAGCTGCGTGCGGATGCGCAGCGTGGGCGTCTCGCGGATGTTCGTATCCGCCAGCAGCGTGTCCGTCTCGGCCAGGCAATCGCCGTGGCGCTGCAGCGTGAAGAGCTGGTTCGTCATGAACAGCCGGCTCGTGTTCGCCGCGCGCCGGTCCCCGAGCCGGCGGTTGATCCCCAGCGCTTCGCGTGCGGCCGCGAGCCCTTCCTCGGGACGCTCGAGCGTGCCGAGGATCGAGGCCCGTTCCTGCCAGGCGCGCGCGTGCACGTTGCCGAGCGGCGTACGCCGGCCCAGCGCGATCACCGAGTCCGCGATCGGCAGCGCCTCGGCGTGACGATTCAGGAAGCGCAGGCACTGGCTGGCCTGCAGCAGCGACCGCGCGCGTTCGCGCGGCTTGCCGGCGCGTTCGTAGGCGTCGGCGGAGCGGCGCGCCGCGGCGAGCGCCTCGCTCCAACGCCCCATCTCCATGTAGGCGTGCGCCTCGGTCGAACGCGCATCGCCGAGCGTGACCTGCAGGTCCGGGCCGCGCAGGCGCGGCAACAGCGCGCGCACCGTCTCCAGCGACAGCGACGGGTCACGGTTCACGCGCAGCTCGGCGAGGAACACCCGGTAGCGCAGTTCGCCGAACACGTCGCGCGCACGCAGCGCGGCGCCGATCGCCTGGGACATCGCCTGTTCCGCGTCGGGGCCGCGGGAGAGGCGCGAGCGGAGGCTGGAGGTGTGGTACCAGGCCGCGCCCGCGAGCGAGTCCAGGCCCGCCGCTTCCAGTTCTCCGGCGAGCCGCGTGAGCTCCACGTCCAGCGACTCGAGCGAAATGCCGCCTTCGAGGCGCGCCTGCTCACGGCGCTGCAGAAGCTCGGCCGCTCGCGTGCGCAGCGCCCGGGACTCGGCCGCACTCGCCCGGGGCGCGGTGGGCCCGGCGGATCCCGTCGAGGGTGTCGCGAGCAGCAGGGCGGTCGCGAGCAGGGCCCACGAGCCGGGAAGGGAGACGAAGAGCATGGTCGCAGCATACGGCCCCCGGGGGCCGGCGCGCATCGCCGGGCTCGCCGCCGAGCCCGACCCGCGGCCGGACAATTGCCCGCCCCGAACCCGGATGCACTCCGGGTGGAACCGCGCATCCAGCCGTGGCGCGTGCCCGCCGATGGGTATAAGGTTCGCCCCGTTCACGAGGCCCCTGTGAGGCCTCCCGTCTTCCCGGCGGCCCTGTGTGCCGCCGCAACCGGAAAGGACGCGTGATGAACGCATCCGCACGTGACGCCTTCGGCGTCCGGAAATCGCTCGCGGCTCCCGCGGGCTCGCTCCACTACTACAGCCTCCAGGCCCTCGGTTCGCAGCTCGGTGTCTCGCTCGAGAAGCTGCCGTTCTCGATCCGCGTGCTGCTCGAAGCCGCGCTGCGCACCTGCGACGACTACCAGGTCACGCGCGACGACGTCACGCGCCTCGCGCGCTGGCAGCCCACGTCGGCCGAGCCCGTGGAACTGCCGTTCAAGCCCGCGCGCGTGATCCTGCAGGACTTCACCGGCGTGCCGTGCGTGGTGGACCTCGCGGCGATGCGCGACGCGGTCAAGCGCATGGGCGGTGACCCGAAGAAGATCAACCCGCTCGTCCCCGTGGACCTGGTGATCGACCACTCGGTGCAGGTGGACGTGTTCGGCAACGTCACCGCGCTCGAGCGCAACGCCGAGATCGAGTTCGCCCGCAACATGGAGCGCTACGAATTCCTGCGCTGGGGCCAGAAGGCGTTCCGCAACTTCCGCGTGGTGCCGCCGGCCACCGGCATCGTGCACCAGGTGAACCTCGAGTACCTCGCGCAGGCCGTGCTCGTGGGCGAGGTCGACGGCGCGAAGGTCGCCTACCCCGACTCGCTCGTGGGCACCGACTCGCACACCACCATGATCAACGGACTCGGCGTGGTGGGCTGGGGCGTGGGCGGCATCGAGGCCGAGGCCGTGATGCTCGGCCAGCCGCTCTACATGGTGACGCCGCAGGTGGTGGGCTTCCGCCTGACGGGCCAGCTGAAGGACGGCGTGACGGCCACCGACCTCGTGCTCACCGTGACGCAGATGCTCCGCAAGAAGGGCGTGGTCGACAAGTTCGTGGAGTTCTTCGGTCCCGGCCTGTCGAGCATGTCGCTGCCGGACCGCGCGACGATCGCGAACATGGCGCCCGAGTACGGCGCCACGATCGGCTTCTTCCCCGTGGACGCCGAGACGATCCGCTTCCTCGAGCGCACCGGACGCGCCGATGCCGCGAAGCTGACCGAGGCCTATTGCCGCGAGCAGGGCCTGTTCCGCACCGACGCCACGCCCGATCCGGTGTTCAGCGACACGCTCGAGCTGGACCTCGCGAACGTCGAGGCGAGCCTCGCGGGCCCCAAGCGGCCTCAGGATCGCGTCCCGCTGGCCGAGGTGAAGAGCGCGTTCCGCAAGGGGCTGACCGCGCCGGTCAAGGAGCGCGGCTACGGGCTCGCCGAGGGCGATCTCGGCAAGACCGGCACCGTGAAGAACGGCGTGACGAGCACGCTCGGCCACGGCGCGGTGGTGATCGCGGCGATCACGTCGTGCACGAACACGTCGAACCCGTCGGTGATGCTCGGCGCGGGCCTGCTCGCGAAGAAGGCCGTCGAGCGCGGGCTGAACGTGAAGCCGTTCGTGAAGACGTCGCTCGCTCCCGGCAGCAAGGTGGTGACCGATTACCTGCAGGCCTCGGGCACGCTGCAGCACCTGGATGCGCTCGGCTTCAACGTCGTCGGATACGGGTGCACCACGTGCATCGGGAATTCCGGTCCCATGCCCGAACCGGTGGCGAAGGCGATCGACGAGGGCAAGCTGGTGGCGGCCGCCGTGCTGAGCGGCAACCGCAACTTCGAGGGCCGCGTGAACCCGTACACGCGCGCGAACTACCTCGCGTCGCCGCCGCTCGTGGTGGCGTACGCGCTGGCGGGCACGGTGGACATCGACTTCGACAAGGAGCCGATCGGCACCGACAAGGCCGGCAAGCCCGTCTATCTGCGCGAGCTGTGGCCCACGCAGAAGGAGATCGCCGACACGGTGGCCGCGAACGTACTGCCCGCGATGTTCGAGAAGAGCTACGGCAACGTGTTCGACGGCAACCCGAAGTGGAACGCGATCCCGGTGGGTGAGGGCGAGCGCTACGCGTGGAACGACAAGTCCACGTACATCCACGAGCCGCCGTTCTTCCAGAACCTCACGCCCGAGCCGGCCCCGCTCGCCGACATCCGCGGCGCGCGCTGCCTGGTGATGGTGGCCGACTCGGTGACCACCGACCACATCTCGCCGGCCGGCGACATCGCGGCCGCGAGCCCGGCGGGCGCGTTCCTCCAGTCGCGCGGCATCGAGAAGAAGGACTTCAACTCGTACGGCGCGCGGCGCGGCAACGATCTCGTCATGGTGCGCGGCACGTTCGCGAACATCCGGCTCAAGAACCTGCTCGTGCCCGGCAGCGAGGGCAACGTCACCGTGCACTTCCCGAGCGGCGAGCAGATGCCGATCTTCGACGCGAGCGAGAAGTACAAGGCCGCCGGCACGCCGCTGGTGGTGCTCGCCGGCAAGGAGTACGGCACGGGCAGCTCGCGCGACTGGGCGGCCAAGGGCACGCTGCTGCTGGGCGTGAAGGCCGTGCTCGCCGAGAGCTTCGAGCGCATCCATCGCTCGAACCTCGTGGGCATGGGCGTGCTGCCGATGGTGTACGAGGCTGGCCAGAACGCCGAGACGCTGGGGCTCACCGGCCGCGAGACGTTCGACGTGAGCGGGCTGACGGGTGAGCTGAAGCCGCGTCAGAAGGTGACCGTGCGGGCGAAGCGCGAGGACGGCTCGGTGGTGGAGTTCACCGCGATCGCGCGTCTCGACACGCCGGTGGACGTGGACTACTACCGCAACGGCGGCATCCTGCAGACGGTGCTGCGGAACCTCGTGAAGAGCTGAAGTTCGCGCGGGCGAGAAGCCCGCTCGGTGGAAACTCCCGGGGCCCGGTGCGAGCGATCGCGCCGGGCTTCGGTGGTCCCGGGGTGGCGGTGCGTCCGGCTCTCCCGCGCGTCGCGCGCAAGCCCGTCGCAGTCCAAGGCCCGCGTGCTCCCGCCGGGGATTCCTTCCCGCCCCGCGGCGGAGGAACCCCTCTCGACTCGCGCCCCGCGGGCGTAGCCTGCGCAGCGGAGCCGCGCGGCACGGCCGCCCGGCGGAGGTCCTCGACCATGGCACTGGGCCGCCTCGATCACTTCGAGGTGCTGCGGTTGCTCGGCCGGGGCGGCATGAGCGACGTCTACCTGGCGCGTGACACCCACCTCGACTGCGACGTCGCACTGAAGGTGCTCCGGACCGATCGCATGCAGGAGGCCGCGCAGCGCGCTTGGCTCCTTCGCGAAGCGCACGCCCTGGCGAAGCTCGACCACCCGAACGTGGTCGGCGTGCTCGACTGCGGCGAGGCCGCGCCCGACCCGCCGCGCTTCCTGTGGCCCGACCGCGACGGTCCCTTCCCGGAGCGCGTGCTGTACGTGGCGATGCGCTACGTCGAAGGGCACGACCTCGCCGAAGAGATCGGCGCGCAACCCCTGCCGCTGCGCATCGTGGTCCCGTACGCGGCGCAGATCGCGCGCGGGCTCGAAGCCGCGCACGCGCAGGGCATCACGCATCGCGACTTGAAGCCCGGCAACATCCGCGTCACGCCCGAGGGCGTGCTGAAGATCGTGGACTTCGGCCTGGCGAGTACGCGAAGGGCCGTGCGGGCCGACGACCCCACCGAGTCGGCGCACTCCACGAACCTCCTGGGCACGCTGCACTACATGAGCCCCGAGCAGGCGGGCGAGGGCGGCACCGTGGACGCGCGCAGCGACCTGTTCTCGCTCGGCGTGATCGTGTACGAGATGGTGACGGGCCAGCGGCCGTTCCGCGGCGACACCGTCGCCGGCGTGCTGCGCGCGATCACCACGGCCGCGCCGCCGCCTCTCGCGCGTTTCGCGCGCGACGTTCCCGAGGAGCTCGAGCGCATCGTGGGCAAGCTCCTGCACAAGGAGCCGTCGCGCCGCTACCAGTCGGCGCACGACGCCGCCACGGATCTCGATGCGCTCGCCGCGCGACTCGGCGCCCCGGCGGGCCGGGGCGCCGCGTGGCCCGCGGCCCGCCGGACGTGGTCGCGCGTACGCCTGGCGCTGCTGGTGCTGGGCGCTGCGGTGCTGCTGGTGGCGGCGCCGCCGGTGCTGCGGCGACTCGTGCCTTCCACCGACGCCGTCGCGATCCCGGACTTCGAGAACCTCACGGGCGACGTTTCGCTCGACCGGCTCGCCGTCGGGCTCGGCATGGACCTGGTCACGAGCCTCGCCACGGGCAGCCGCACGAACGTCGTGCGTCCCACGCTGCGCGACGGTGCGGGCCGTCCCGTGCGGGACCCCGCGTCGCTCGGTCGCGCCTACGGCGTGACGCTGGTGCTGCTCGGCTCGCTGCGCGATCCCGACGGCCCGACCGGGCCCGCGTCGCTCGCGGTGCACCTGGAGGCCGTGTCGTGCCGCGGCAACCGCGTGGAGTGGGTGGAGGAGTGCGACGCCGTTCCGGCCGACGTGGCCGGCCTGCGTGCGCGCCTGTCGCGCGGCGTGATCGCGCACTTCGCGGTGCCGTTCGCTTCCGAGGCCGGCGCGGGCGCCGACCCGCAGCCGCGCACGCGCGCGGCCACGGAGGCCTACCTCGCCGGACTCGGCTGGCTCGCGGATCCCGACACGCCGAGTGCGCGCGACAGCGCGGTGGCGGCGTTCGACCGCGCGCTGGCCGCCGACTCCACGTACGGCCGCGCGCTCGCGGGGCGCGCGCGCGCGGAGCGCTGGCTGTACCTGCGCGACCACGACTCCACGTGGATCGCGCTCGCCGAGCGCGACGCCCGGCGCGCGGCGGCATCGGCCCCTTCCGAGATCGAGGGCCGCCTGGCGCTGGCGAAGGTGCTGCAGGAGCGCGGGCGCGCCGCCGAGGCGGTGGAGCAGCTCCGGCTCGTGCTCACGCGCAACGACCGGCTGGCCGACGCGCACGCCGCGCTCGGCGCGGCGCTTCGGCAGAGCGGCGACCTCGCGGCCGCGCGGCGCAGCTTCCTGCGCGCGGTGGAGCTGCAACCCGATTCGCCGTCGCTGTGGCGGAGCTGGGGCACGTTCCTGCTGCTGGGCGCCGCCGACCTGCCGGCCGCCGAGCGGGCGTTCCTCAAGGCGATCGAGCTCGCGCCCGGCGAGAACCGCGGATACGAGCTGCTGGCGGCCACGTACACGATGGAGTGCCGTTACGACGAAGCGCTCGCCACGTACGCACGCGTGCCGAAGCCGGAGGCGTTCAACATCGACGCGCGCTCCAACCGGGCGACGGCGTTCTACTTCGCTCGGCGATGGACCGAGGCGCTCGCCGAGTTCCGCGAGGTGGTGGCCGCCATGCCCGACGACGGCACGTGGCGCATCAACCTGGGCGACTGCTACCAGCACGTGGGCCGGCGCGACGAGGCGGTGGCGCAGTACGACAGCGCGTGCCGGCTGTTCGAGCGCGACCTGCTCGTGAACCCGGGCAGCGCCGCGCTGCAGGCGCGGCTCGCGGCCAGCCTGGCGAAGGCCGGCGACCTCGCGCGTTCGCGCGCGCTGACGCGCGAGGCGTTCGCGCGCCTGCCCGCCGACGCCGAGGTGCTGCACGACCTGGCCAAAGCGCTCGTGCTGTGCGGCGAACGCGAGCGCGCGCTCGCGGCCATCGACACGCTGGTGCTGGCGCGTGGCTTCGCGCCGTGCCTGCTGCGCGCGGAGGACGAGTTCGGCGTGCTGGCGGACGAGCCGCGATTCCGTGCGCGCGTGGGACCGCGGCGCTGAGCGCCGCGATCCCGGCGTGACGGACGCGCGCTACGGATCCGGGATCACGCGGATGTCCGGGTCGAGCGTGGCGATCTTCCCGTTCGGGCCCCAGAGTTCCACGTCGTACTGCACGGTGATCGCCTCCGGCAGCCGGGTGCCGTGCCACGCGAGACCGCTCGACACGCTGTCGGTGCCGTAGGGGATCGTCCACTCGGACCGCACCGCGCGGCCACCACCGGTGCCCTCACCGAACAGCGTGTGCAGCACCTCGTCGTGGGCGGGGTCGTTCTCGAGCTCCGGAATGCGCGTGAGCTTCACTTTCAGGTACTGCCCGCTCTCGAGTCCGTCCGCCTGCCAGATGATGTCGTGCGGTCGATCGTCGTGGCCGTTGCCTTCGTCGTGAAGGTGATGCACGTACTGCAGAACCTTCGGCTCCACGACCCGCTTGTCCGCGTGAATGGACACGTACGCGTGATCGGTGGTCACGGTCATGGCCAACCTCCCCGGGAGGGCGGCTCCGGCCTCGCGCGGCGACCGGCGGAGAAGGGGTGGGGGCTCCACCCGATCGGCGGGACGGGTTCCTCCCGCGGCAAGGCTACGCCCGGAGGGCTGTCCCGCCGCGGGAAAACTCCGCCGTTCCGGCGTTCCACCAGGACTCGCGCGGTCTCCGGCGGGGCTCGCGCGGGGTCGCCCGGCGGCCGGAGCACGGGCGGGCCCGCGAAAAGCCCCGAATCCTTCGGGCCGCCTCCCGGATCGAATCCGTGGACCCGAGGAGGACCCGATGGCCACCACCGATCTCACCGCATCGACGTTCCCCGCCACCGTCACCCAGCCCGGCATCGTGCTCGTGGACTTCTGGGCGTCGTGGTGCGGACCGTGCCGCACGTTCGGCCCGATCTTCGAGCGCGTTTCCGACAAGCACGCCGACGTCACGTTCGGCAAGGTGGATACCGAGCAGGAAGAGGAACTCGCCGGCGGGCTCGGCATCCGCTCGATCCCCACGCTCATGGTGTTCCGGGACGGCGTGCTGCTCTACGCGCAACCCGGCATGGTGCCCGAAGAGGGCCTCGACGACATCATCCGCCAGGCGCGCGCTCTCGACATGGACGAGGTCCGGCGCGAAGTCGAGGCGCAGCTCGCGAAGGCGGGCGAGAAGCACTGACGCACGGCGCGGCGCGTGGTCCCCGCGCGCGGCGACCCGCCACGACGTCCCTCGCCGGGATCGACGGGCGCGAAGCGCGAGGCCGCGAGTCGCGCCCGAAGCGTTTCAGCGCGCCCGCGCGTGTACCCAGCGGGCGAAGAACGCCCGCAGGTCGCGGCCGCTCGCGCGGGTCGCCGTCGCTTCGAAGTCGGCCGTGGTCACCGCGCGGCTCCAGTGCTCGGCGATCCACGCCCGCAGCACGCGGCCGAACGCCTCGTCGCCGACCTCCGCGCGCAGCCGCTCCAGCACGAGAGCGCCCTTGTCGTAGGCGAGCGAGCGATCGTCGGCCGTCGGCGCGTCCCAGCGCGGGAACACCAGCGAGCGCTCGTGACCTCGCGCACGGATCGAGTCCACGCTCGCGCGCACGGCGGCCATCGCGTCGTCGTACGCCGCGCGTCCGTGGCGGTGCTCCACCCACAGGTCCGCCAGGTACGAGGCGAAGCCCTCGTTCAGCCAGAAGTGCGTCCACGCCGCGTTCGTGACGCCGTTGCCCCACCACTGGTGCGCCAGCTCGTGCGCGCCGAGCCACGTGTCGGACGAATCCGCGAGCACGCGACGGCCGTAGCGTTCGCCGAGGACCGCCATGCCGGCCAGTTCCTGCGCCGCCGGTCCGGCCACCAGCACCTGCGTGTAGCGCGCGTCCGGATACGGCCGCCCCGCCGCGGTGGCGAAGAACCGCAGCATCTCGCCCGTGTCGGCGAACACGCGCCGCGCTTCCGTCTCGGTGAACGCGGGCGTCGCGAGCACGCGCAGCTCCACGCCGTCCACGGTGGACGTGAGCTCGCGGAACGGCCCCGCCGCGAAGCCGAAGAGGTAGCTCGGCATCGGCGTGTCGAGCACCCAGCGCGACTCGATGCGCCCGCCGGCCACGAGCCCCGTCGAGCGCCACGCGCCCGTCGCGGCCACCACCGTGCCGCGCGGCAGCACCAGCGTCAGGTCGAGCGTCGCCCGTTCCGCCGGTGCGTCCACGCACGGCAGCCACCGGCTCGTGGAGAACGCCGTGTACATCTGTTGCGCTTCGGGCCGGAACACGAGCCCGCCGGAGGGCGTGCCGTGGTAGGCGACGATCACCTCGCGCGAAACGCCCGCACGCGACGACGGCAGCGGCACGCGCAGGCGCGCGCCCGCCGTGTCCACGCGCACCGGCACGTCGGCCACGCGCACCGCGTCGATCACGAGCGCGCCGCGGTCCAGCACGAGCGTCGCGCCGGTCGCGGCCACGCGCACGACCACCGAGCCGGTGACCGAGCGGGTGGCGAGCACCGGCTCGACGCGCGCCACGTACGCGAGCACGTCGGGTGCCGGCGGCGCGGCGGCCACCGACGGCGCGGCGTGGAGGGCGAACGCGAGCAGGACGCACGGGAGCAGGAGCGGGCGCGACATGGAATCCTCGGGGTGCGCGGGGGGCGGAGCGAGGGCGCATCCTCGGCGATCCCGCTTCGTGAGGCCAGCCGCCGGGCCGGCGCAAAACGGGCTTTCCCGACCGGGACGCGCCGTGGAAGATGCGCACGATCCCCCGCTCACCCCTGCCCCGGGAGGTTGCATGCTGGTCCGTTCGCTGCTCGTGTCCGCCCTGCTCACGTGGCTCGCCGCGCCGGCGCGCGCCGCCTGGAACACGTCGTCGGCCGGGATTCCCGTCGTCGGCTACGCGGCCACGCAATACGCTCCCGCGGCTGCTTCCGACGGTGCCGGCGGCGCGTTCGTGTTCTGGTCCGACCTGGTGGGCGGCAACTACGACGTCTACGGGCAGCACGTGCTCGCCGACGGCACGCTCGGCTGGGGCTCGACGGGCGTCTCGGTCTGCACGGCCACCGGAACGCAGGACATGCTCTCCGCCGCGCCCGACGGCACGGGCGGCGTGCTGCTCGCCTGGCGCGACTCCCGGACCAGCGGCACGACCTCGACGGACATCTACGCGCAGCGCGTGAACGCGGCGGGCGTGCCGCAGTGGGCCGCGAACGGCCTCCTGGTGTGCAACGCCGCCGGGCAGCAACTGCGACCGACGGTGGTGGCCGACGGAACGGGTGGAGCGATCGTGGTCTGGAACGATGGGCGTGCCGCCTCGTTCGACGTCTATGCCCGCCGGGTGAACGCGGCGGGCGTGGCGCAATGGGCCGCGAACGGCACGGTGGTGTGCAACGACGCGGCCGCACAGCTGGAGCCCGTGGCCGTGGCGGACGGCGCCGGCGGAGTGATCGTGGGGTGGTTGGACCAGCGCAACTCGGGCACGTCCGGCACGGATCTCTACACGGCCCGCCTCAGCTCGTCCGGCACGAACCTCTGGACCGCGAACGGGGCCCCGCTCTCGACCCAGCCGCTCGAGCAGTCCGACCTCTCCATCTCGGCGGACGGTGTGGGCGGTGCGTGGTTCGCCTGGCGTGACGGGAGCAACGGGACCGACGGCAACATCGCCGCGAACCGGGTGCTCGCCTCGGGAACCCGCGTGTTCGGCGGTGTCGGGGTCCTCCCGTGCGGCGAAGGATCGGAACAGGGACGGCCCGTGCTGCTGGCCGACACCGACGGCGGTGCCTACGTGGTGTGGCGGGACCTCCGCAACGCCACGACGGGCGCCGACCTCTACGCGCAGCACGTCCTGGTGGACGGCGGCATGTCGTGGACCGCGAATGGTCTCGCCATCCTCCCGGCGCCCAGCGCGCAGACGCCCGAGAAGATCGTCGCGGACGGCGCCGGGGGTTTCATCGTGGTGTCGAACGACGACCGGATGCTCTCTTCGATCAGCGGGGCGTCCGCGCAGCGCGTCGTGCCGTCCGGCGGCGTGCCGTGGGGATCGCAAGGGCTGTTCGTGAGCAGCGGATACGTGGGCACGGGCGTCCAGGCGGTTCCCGAGCCCAACGGCGGCGCGCTCGTCTTCACGGAGGCCTTCTCGAACCCGGGCATCTACCGGATCCTCGCGCACCGGGTGGACCACTTCGGTTACCTCGGCGATCCCGCGCCGGTACTGACGCACGTCAACGACGTGCGCGGCGACCAGGGTGGGCAGGTGGTGGCGCGCTGGACGCGCAGCTACCTCGACGACGATCCGTACTTCGTGGTCGCCGACTACCGCGTGTTCCGCTCCGTGCCCGGTGCGCTCGCCCAGCAGTGGCTCGCACGGGGCGAGGCGCGCCTCGACGACGGCGGTGTGCCGATTCCGGGCACGCGCGTCGTGAGCCTGAACGCCGACGCCACGAGCGATCTCGCGTGGGAGTTCGTGGTCGACGTGCCGGCGTCGGCGGGCACGGTCGAATACAGCGCGGTCGTGCCCACGACCGGTGACTCCACCGGGGCGTCGCTGCCGTGGACGCGCGTCCGGGTGCAGGCGCGCAACGGCAGCGGTACGCGATTCTGGTATTCGAGCGACGACTCGGCGTACAGCGTCGACGACCTCGCGCCCGCGACGCCCGCGCCGTTCACGGGCGCGTACAACGGCGGCACCACGCTGCTCACGTGGGGCGCGAACCTCGAGCCC